>DAIRFN010000220.1:0-9947 GCA_036795065.1 Vicinamibacterales bacterium | reverse complement strand
AGCGGTCGCGCAGGAGGACGAAGTCGGCCAGGCCCGTGAGCGCCTCGCGCTCGGACGTGGGCGTGAAGATGCGCAGGTTCCGCTTTGCCGCTTCGCCGAACTCCACGGCGCGCTGGTGGGCGTACTCGATGGACCGGTGCTCCACGAGCAGGGCCTTGAGACGCGCCCACTGCTCCGGTGTGACGTCTCGCGACTGGACGATGCCGCGCACCAGCGTGTCGGCCTCCGCGCCGCCGTTCTGCAGCAGGTGGATGATGGGCAGCGTGATCTTGCCCTCGCGAAGATCCCCGCCGATGGGCTTGCCCAGCGCCTCGGCTTCACCGGTGAAATCGAGCAGGTCGTCCACCAACTGGAACATCACGCCGAGGTTGAAGCCGTACTCGCGAAGCGCCGTGCGCTTCTCGGCGCTCACCTCGCCCAGCATGCCGCCGATCTCGGCGCAGCCGCCGAAGAGGAATGCCGTCTTGCGATGGATGATCTCGAAGTGCTCGGCCTCGGACAGATCCACCACGCCGTTCTTGGTGAGCTGATAAATTTCCCCCTCGATCATCCGCAGCGTGACATCGCAGAGCATCCGGACGATGTCCAGGGTTTCCTGCGTGAGGGCCATCGCCATCGACTTGATGTAGAGGAAGTCGCCGGCGAGCACCGTGACGTCGTTGCCCCACTGCGAGTGGACCGCCTTCCTCCCGCGCCGCACGTCCGCATCGTCGATGATGTCGTCGTGCACGAGGGTGGCGGTGTGGATGAACTCCACGACGGCCGCGTTCAGCACGGCGCGCGGGCCCGAGTAGCCGCACAGCCGCGCCGCCATCAGCAGGACGGCCGGGCGCACGCGCTTGCCGCCGCTCTTCTGGATGTACGCGCCGATCTCGGGGATGACGTGGACCTGCGACTGGACCTGTCGCTCGTACTCGCGCTCCACCTCCTCGAGGTCGGCCCGCACGGGTTCGAACAACTGGATCAGGTCCGCCTGGGTCTTCGGGAGCACGTTGGACAAGCTCGTCAATCTCACCATAGGGCGCGCGCTGGTGTCAACGCGCGGATCGCCCGTTAATGCTTGCAGGGCTGAGCTTTGCGGGCCTTACGGGCGGAAGAGGCGGTGGAAGTTCATCGAGATGGTCCCCGCCAGCTCGCCCGGGGTGACACCGCGCGCTTCGGCCACGACGTCCACCACCCGCTTCACGTGCGCCGGCTCGTTACGTTTGCCCCGGAACGGCGTGGGCGCCAGGTAGGGACTGTCGGTTTCCACCAGCAACCGGTCCGCCGGAATCCGGGCCGCCGCCGCACGCAGCTCCGACGCTCTTGGAAACGACACGATGCCGGGGATCGAGACGTAGTAGCCCGTGGCGAGCGCCCGCTCCGCTGCGGCCACGTCGCCCGAGAAGCAGTGAAACACGCCTGTGGTATCGACGCTCCCGTGCTCGCCGAGGATCCGCAGGGTGTCGTCCTCGGCCTCGCGCGTGTGGATGACCACGGGCAGGCCGCGCTCGCGCGCCACGCGGAGCTGCGCGCGGAAGACGGCCTGCTGCACCTCGCGCGGCGAGAAGTCGTAGTGGTAGTCGAGCCCCACCTCGCCAACGGCACGAGCCTCGGGCAGGGCGTCGAGGCGCCGCTCCACCAGGCGCGCAGCCCCCTCCGGATCCGCCGCGAAGAGGGTCGCGTGGTGAGGGTGCACGCCGACCGCGAACCGGCACTCCGGCCACGCGGCCAGCACGCGCGCCGCCCGCGCGATCTCAACGTCGTCCTCGGCGGCGAGGATGACGAGCGCGGACCGCACGCCTGCCTCCCGCGCGCGGGAGACGACGGCGTCGAGGTCGTCGGCGAACTCTTCGCCGGCGATGTGGCAGTGGGAGTCGATCATGTCGGGAGAGCGATCGCGACGGGAGGGTTATTGCGTCGGGAGTGGGATCGCGTCGGGAAGGCAACCGGCACGCCATCTCTCCCGCAATTCCCTCCCGACATCATTCCATCCCGAAGGGAGTCTTCTCCCGTCGGGCGGCTAGCGCACACGAGTACCGGGGGCCGCGGGCTCCGCATTCAGCAGGAGGGCCCCTCCTCCCTCGGGACTCGCCGCCAGTACCATCCCGTTCGACTCGATGCCCATCAGCTTGGCGGGCTTCAGGTTCGCCACGACGACGATGGTGCGGCCAACGAGCTGTTCGGGCTGATAGCTTTCGGCGATGCCCGCGAGGATGGTGCGCGGCTCGGCCTCGCCGACATCGACCTTCAGCTGCACCAGCTTCTTCGACTTCGGCACGTTGGACGCCTCGAGGACCTTCGCGACCTTCAGCTGCACCTTCATGAAGTCGTCGATGGTAATCACCGAGGGTGCGCCGACCGGTTGGGACGAAGGCGCGGTGGGCGGTGCGGCGGCGGCCGGCGTACCGGCAGGCGCGACGGAGGCGCCAGGTGCGTCGGGGTTGACGGGCGTCGGCTGCGTTGTGATCTCGTTCACGGGTGCTCCCTTGTCTTCGAGGCGGGGCCACAGGGCGCCCGCGTTGAGGATTCCTCTTTCTCCAGATGCCCGCCAGGCGGTCGCGGTGTCGAACCGCAGGTCTCCCGGCGCCGATGCCTCACCCATCCGACGGAGAATTTCCGCGGCAGACGAGGGCATCGCCGGCAGCAGCAGCACGGCGGCAATCCGCACGGCCTCGGCGGCGTCGTACAGCACGCTCGACAACTGGTCTGCCTTCGCGGGGTCCTTCGCAAGGCTCCAGGGCTGTGTCTCGGCGATGAACTCGTTGGCGGCGCTGATCAAGCGGTAGGCCGCGGCCACGCCCTCGTGCAGCGCCAGCCGGTCCATCGCGTCGGCGTACGTGCGCACCGCATCGGTGGCCACCCCGGCCAGCGAACCGCCCCCTCGCGCAGCCAGCCGGCCCTGGCGATACCGCTCGGTCATCGCCGCCACGCGGTTCACCAGGTTACCCAGGTTGTTCGCCAGGTCGGCGTTGTATTTCTCCTCGAAGCGCTCCCAGGTGAAGTCGCCGTCGCCGCCGTAGGGCACTTCCTTCGTCAGGTAGAGCCGCAGCGGGTCCGGGCCGAACCGCTTCGCCGCGTCCAGCGGGTCCACGATGTTGCCGAGCGACTTGCTCATGCGCTCGCCCTTGAAGAACACCCACCCGTGGCCGAACACCTGCCCCGGCAGGGGCAGGCCCGCGCTCATCAGCATCGCCGGCCAGATCACGCAGTGGAAGCGCGTGATGTCCTTCCCGACGATGTGCAGGTGAGCCGGCCATCGCCTCTTGAACAGCGCATCGTCCCACCCGTAGCCGACGGCGGCGGCGTAGTTGATCAGGGCGTCGAACCACACGTAGACCACGCTCTTCGGATCGAACGGCAGCGGGATGCCCCACGACTGCCCAGCCCGGCTCATCGAGAGGTCGTCGAGTCCGCCTTCGACGAAGCGCAGGATCTCGTTGCGGCGCACCTCGGGCTCGATGAACGACGGTTGCGCCTCGTAGCACTTCAGCAGCGGCTGCTGGTACTTCGACAGGCGGAAGAACCAGTTCTTCTCCTTGATCCACTCCGGCCTGGTCTTGTGAATCGGGCAGAGTCCGTCCACCAGGTCCTTCTCCGGCTTGAACTCCTCACAGCCCACGCAGTAGAAGCCTTCGTACGTGCCTTCGTAGATGTCGCCGTTGTCCTGGCAGACCTGCGCCATCCGCTGCACCGCCGGGAAATGCCGCTTGCGGTCCGTCGTCCGAATGAAGTCGTCGAACGACACGTCCAGCCGCGCCCACACCTCGCGGAACACCTGCTCCATCTCGTCGCAGTACGCGAGCGGGTCCTTGCCCTGCTCCTGCGCCCGCTTGAACACGTTCTGCGAGTGCTCGTCGTTCCCCATCAGGAACCACGTGTCGTCACCCTTCAGCCGGTGATACCGCGCGATGACGTCGGCGGTGATCTTCTCGTAGGCCGTGCCCAGGTGGGGACGGCTGTTCACGTAGTCGATGGCGGTGGTGAGGAAGAAGGAAGACATCGTCGGGAGTCGGGAGTCGTCAGGAACACGGTCGGGAGTCGAAATAGATTACGTCGGGAGCGAACTGCGGCGGGAGTCGGGAGTCGGGAGTCGATTCAGCCACGCTCGCTGCGCTTCCGCCTGCACCACCTTGATCGGCACGCCCTTCTCCGCGGCCAGGCGCGCCAGGTCGTCGAACTCGGGCTGGGCGTTCAGCACCTCCCCGCCCTGCCGCGCGACCTTGAATCGTACCACGCCGAACGGCGTCTCGACGCTCACCACCTCGCGGTCCAGGCACAGGCGCGACATCTCCTGGTACCGGATCCCGATGGTCGTGGTCTCGCGGAACACGATGTCGGCCAGCGCGTCGCGCTTGTCCGTCGCGCAGACAATGGTCATCAGCGTGCCGGGACGGTTCTTCTTCATCTGCACCGGCTGATAGAACACCTCCAGGGCCCCGGCCGCATAGAGCCGGTCCATGGCGGCGCCGAAGATCTGCGGGTTCATGTCGTCGATCTCGCAGGCCAGCACCGTCACGCGCATGGCAGCCTGGCGATCATCGGCTTCGCCCACGAACACCCGGACCACGTTGGGCGTCTCAGGCAGATCGCGGTCACCGGCGCCGTAGCCGACGCGCTCGACGCGCATCGCCGGCATCGGCCCGAAGGCGTCCGCGTACTCGGTGAGAATGAGCGCGCCCGTCGGCGTGAGCGTTTCCATCTGCACACCGCTGGAGTAGCTCGGCGCGTCGCCCAGCAGCCGCACCGTGGCCGGCGCCGGCACCGGGAACAGGCCGTGCGCCGTCTTCACCATGCCGCCGCCCACGTTCACCGGCGACACCACCACGCGCGCCGCGCCGATGTGCTCCATGGCGAAGACCGTCCCGACGATGTCGATGATGGAGTCGACCGCGCCGACCTCGTGCAGGTGCACCTTCTCCATCGTCGAGCCGTGGATGGCGGCCTCGGCCTCGGCGAGCCGCTGGAACATCTTCGTCGCGCGTGCCTTCGCCGCGGGTGACAGCTCCGCCTTCTCTATCGCGGCATAGATGTGCTTGAGGTGGTAGTGGCGGTGCACGGGTCCAGCCGACTCCCGACTCCCGACTCCCGACTCCCGACCGTGTTCTTCGACGCGGAACTTCAATGCAGAGACGCCGGTTTTCATGACGCGATCCGCGGAGACCGTGTAGCCGTCCACGGCGAGGCTCCCCAGCGCACGCTGCACCTCGTCGAACGGCACGCCCGCGTCGATGAGCGCGCCGAGAATCATGTCGCCGGCCGCGCCGGCAAAGCAGTCGAAGTAGAGGGTCTTCATCGCGGGTTGGGTATCCCACGAGCATCGCATTTGGCTCGATCAAACGCAATGCAACCGCACATCACCCCAGCTGCTGCGCGACCTTGAAGCTGTAGAACCGCCCGCCGCCGAGGATGACGTGGTCCACCACCGGAATCCCCATGGTCTCGCCCGCCCGGACGATGCGGCCGGTGACGGCCACATCGTCCTGGCTCGGCGTCGGGTCGCCCGAGGGGTGGTTGTGGAACACCACGACGGACGCGGCCGACCCGAGCAGGGCCTCGCGAAAGATGTCGCGCGGCAGCACCATGACGCCGTCCTGCGTGCCCACGCCCACGATGGCGGTGCGCACCAGGCGGTAGCGCGCGTCGAGGAGCATCACGCCGAATCGTTCGACGCGGTACCCGCCGTGCAACGGCAGCAGGTAGTGCGCGATGTCGGCGGGCGACAGGAACCGGGGGCGCTCGCCCGCAGCCCGCAGCAGCGCGCGCCGGCCCAGCTCGACGGCGGCCAGCACCCGCGCGGCCCGGACCTCGCCCACGCCCTCGATGCGTTGGAGTTCGTCCAGCGAGAGACGGGGCAGGCCATCGGCGCCCCCGGCCGCCGCCAGCACGTCGTGCGCCACCGCCAGCGCCCCGCGCTGGCGCGTGCCGGTCCCCAGCACCAGCGCCAGCACCTCGTTGTCGCCCAGCGCCCAGGTGCCCGCGCGCGTCAGCTTCTCGCGCGGCCGATCGACCACGGGGAGCTCCTTCACAGTGTCACCCGGACGCCTGCCGTATACTCAACATCGATGCCGCGCGCGCTGCCGATCTCCCTGGCCCGATTCCCGTTCCTGCTCGCCCTCATCGTCGCCACCCTGCTCGCCGCCGCCTGCTCGGAACCACCCAGCAAGGAAATGAACCAGGCGCAAGGCGCCATCGACGCCGCGCGCGCCGCGGGCGCCGAGCAGTACGCGGCCGACGAGCTGAACGCCGCCATAAACGCCCTGGCCCAGTCCGAGGTCGCGGTCACCGCTCGTGACTACCGCCTCGCCCTGGCCCACGCCCTCGACAGCCGCGAGCGCGCGCAGGACGCCGCGAAGGCTGCCGTGGACGCCCGCGCGAAGGCGCGAGGCGACGCCGAGCGCGAGCTCGCCGAAGCCACCGCGCTGGTGCAGCGGACCGAGGCGCGCCTGAAGGACCCGGCGGTGGCGCGACTGCCCCGACGCACGCTGGCCGCTCACGAGCAGAGCGTCGCCGCTACCGCGGGAGCCCTGCAAAAAGCACGCGCGGCTCTGGCGCTGGAACAGTACGAGCTGGTGGAACAGGCGGCCGCCACGGCCACCACCGAACTTCAGGCCATTTTGGACGCGCTCGACGCGGCCACCGCTCCCCCGGCCCGCACCCGCAAGCGCTGACGCCCGCGCGCCACGGCGCAGAATTCAACCGCGCAACCGTGGGCGAGGCACGCAGGAACTGCGCGGGAACGTTCAAAGCACGGCGGGTTCAAAGCACGAAGGTTCAAGGCACGAAGGTTCAAGGGATGGCGATGACGACGTCTGGCGTGGGCGCGCTGGGGCCGGTGGCGTTCACCGCGCGGACGCGCACGTAGTAGGTGCCGTCGGGGACATTCGCCACCACGATGCTCGGTCCCACCGTGGTCGCAGTCGCCAGGTTCGCCAGCCCCGGAGCGTTGCCAGCGTCGAGGCGATAGGAGGTGGGCGGCGCACCCGTCGTCGGGGCGTCCCAGGACAGTGTCACCGTGCGGCCCGCGATGGCGTGCTGCAGGTTCGTCGGCGGCTCGGGCGGCGGCCCTCCCACCTGCACGATCACCTCGTTCGAAGCGGGCCCCACACCGCAGTCGTTCCGCCCCCGCACGCGCACGAAGTAGATGCCGGGCGGCGCGGGGGTTTGATAGTCCAGGCGCGCCCCGACGTTCAGCACGGCAAGATTCGCCAGGCCCGGACCGCTTCCGGCTTCCACCACGTACCCGCTCGCACCGAAGGCGGCGCCCCAGCCAAGGGTGGCCCGCACATCACCCCCCGTTCCCGCCAGGGTGCCGGGCGCGGCGGGAGCGGAGTTGCAGGCGTGGGGCGCCAGGGCAAACACCACCTCGTTGGACGGCGAGCTCAAGCCGTCCGCGCGGCGCGCGTGCACGCGGACGTAATACACCCCTTCCGGCGCGGTGGCCCACAATTCGGTGGCGACACTACCCGTGTCGTAGTCCGCCAGGTTCGATTGGCCGGTGGTCGAACCGGCGCGCACAACGTAGCTCTCTACGTCGCCAGCAGACGGAGCGGTCCACGTCAGGTACACCTGGTTCCCGGCGTGGAGCGCCGCGAAATTTCGCGGCGCCGTTGGCGAGACGGGCGTACCCAGGGCGTGAAACGAGAGGTTCATCGGGCCGTCGGACCCGTCGACCGGGTCGTGCAGTTCGACGATTCCGAGGGCGACCTCGGCAGGACTCGTCCAGCGCCTGGCCGACCCGACCGGCGCGGCGGTGCTCACATCCCACGCCGGGCCCGAGTAGACAAGGCCGTCGAGGTAGGCGACGCGCGATGTCGGGTCTTGCCCGGCCGGCACCACCGGCACAATCCACTCCGCCAGTGCTCCAGCCGCCACGTCCACCTTGCCAATCAAGCGATCGGCGTCGGTATTCACGCCAACGTAGTAGGTGCTCGTGCCATCCTGCGCGAGGTCGAGTACCACGTCGCCCTCGGGCAATGTGATGGCCGGCAGCAACGCCGCAGCGGTCGTTGCATCCACGGCCGCCACGCCGACGCGCGCCTCGCCGCTCACCGAGGTGAAGTTCCCCCCGATCACGACCGTTGCGCCCGACAGGGCAAGGGCGTTGATCGGGCGCGGTTCGATCAGCGGACTGGTGGAGGGGCTGACGACGAGCGGGTTCCACGGGGTCAGCTGCGCCGTCGCGACGCTCACCGCCAATCCGTGCGCGCGGGCGACAGGCTGCGGCTGGCTGGAGGTTGAGGCCGCATTGAAGTACCCGCCCGCGTGGAGCGTCGTGGGCGTGGCCGCGAGCGTCGACACGTAGCCGTGCGCGTGCCCGGTGGCGCTGGTCACCACGCCCCAGCCGTCGGCGAGCCCCGTGGCGAGCCCGACGCGCCGGATCTGGCTCTGGGAGGTGCCCGCGAACAGATACTGCCCATTCACGGCCAGCGCCGTCACCGGTGGAATGGGCGCCGCGGCGCCGCCGGAGCCAGGATCGAAGGACAGCACTTCGCCGGTGATCGTGTTCACCGCGGCGAGGTGCGAGCGGCGCAGGAGCTCGGCGCTGAGCACGCGGCCGATGTAGAGCGCCGTGCCGTTGGGCACGAGGTCGATGTGCTGGCTGGTCGGCGCAAACACCATGGGCGCCCACGCGTCGGGTGCTCCAGACGTGGTGTCCACCGCCGCCAGCAGGTAGCGCTCCTCGCCACCGAGCGCGCGCACCGTGCGACCCCGTACGAAGAGTCGCGTCCCAATCATCGCGAGGCGTTGGATCTCGGGCGAGGCGCCGGCCGCGGTGGCCAGCGCCGGTTCGAACGCCTCCACCAGCTCGCCCGTGGTCTCGGCGAGCGCGAAGACACCGACACGCCCGAGCCCCTGGCCAGCCACGAACACGCGCCCCTCGGCCACCTCGATGTCGGTGACCGTCAGCGCGGGATTGGCCCAGCCGGGTTTCGATTGTCCCGTCCCGAGATCGATCGCCTGCAGCGGGCTATTGGCGCCGCCACTCGCATAGAGCGTAGTGCCAACGACCCTTACGAAGCCGCCGACGCTCTGCACCGACGTCAGCGGGGAGAACGAGCCGGCGCTCGGTGCCAGCAGCCCGACCGGCTCGGTCGTGGATGCACCGCCACGTGCCGGGCCCGACACCACCAGCCGGCCGTCTGGCGCCACGCCGTCGATGAGCACCACGTCGAATTGCGGGAAGTCCCATTCCGTCAGGCGAGCGCCCGTCGTGCCGTTGAACGCCACCACGCGCCCGACGCGATCGTCGAACCCGTTGGGGCGCGACCCGCCCACGTAGATGACATCGCCCGCGCGCGCGATGGTGACGCCTCGCGTCGCGGCGTCCCCGGGCACGAACGCCGCGAGACGAAGCCCCCGGTCGAAGCGGCAGTCCGCGCCCACCCGCACGAACGATTCGGAGGGCACCGCGGCCAGCACTCCGTCGTCGTCGAGCAGCTCCTCGGGCGGCAGGGGCACCTGCATGAACAGTCCGCCCGCCGGGTCGGGCACGACCACCGGGCGGCGGCCATCCGCCGAGCCGGTGCGAACGGCACATCCGCTGCTGAGCGTCCCGCTCGAGGCGTCGACGAAGCTCTCACCTCGTGCCGTCGCCGCGCCGAAGTAGGAGAACGCGCCACCGAAGTACGTCACGTCGTCCACAGCCACAGCCGCGGACGCGGGGGCATCGGTCACCCACCGCCAGGCCGGGACCTGGTTCACCTCGCTCCGCAGTAACACGAGCGTCACGGACACGGCCGCGACAATGGCCGCGATGACGCGTCTGCCGGTCGGGCGGGATTCGCGCATATCAGAACAATACCGGCCCCAGCGTCATCACAACCGCGACGATGATCACGAACGCCGCGAGGTCCAGCGCAATGCCATGCCGCATCATCTGGGAGATCGGCACGTAGCCCGAGCTGTAGACGATGGCGTTGGGTGGCGTCGAGATGGGCATCATGAACCCCATGCTGGCGCCGAGG
>DAIRFN010000219.1:0-10000 GCA_036795065.1 Vicinamibacterales bacterium | reverse complement strand
CAGTGGCGCCACCGCGGGCGGTGTCGCCCTCGCCTGCGACACGGCGCCACCCCACGATGACATCGTCCTGGCGGAGGCCAGCGACGGCGGCCGCCGATCCGGGGAGGACCGCGTCCACGACGAGACCGCGAGACGGCTGGTCGGCCGGCTGGGCCGCGTCCAACCAGCCCGGCCATAAGCACAGCAGAGCCGCGAGCGTTGTGTCGCGAACGAGTCGGCGGCGAGGCGCGGGGAGCATGGGGGGGAAGGCCTTACATACTAGCGAGGTTCCTCCGCCAACCGAGCATGGGCCCGCTCCGCGGTGGTGCGACCCACTTTCGGAAATGGTTCCCGATGTCCCGTTACGAAACACGACGACTCCGGGAAGAAGTGTGTAACTTATTCAGAATCAGATAGATAGGGGAGAGTACAAATCGGTATCCGCATTGCAGATGTGCACCTGACGTGCGCCCGCCACACTCGTCGGTCTTCGTGCTCGCCGCCGCTGCGCTCGCGGTGCCGCTGGCCCTCTACGCGGCCGGCCGGCCCGATGCGCCCCGCGCGCTCGAGATTGCCGGCTTCGCCGTCGCGGCGCTTCTGGCCTCGGCGGTCAACGTTCGCCCATCGTCCACGAGTGAGCTGGACGACATGCGCTCGTCCTTCGTCCTCGATTTCGCCACCCTGATCCTGCTCGGGCCTCCAGCCGCCACCGTCGTCGCGGCGTCGGGAGAGATCGCGAGCGGACTGGGGCCCTCCGGCGGCTGGCGCCGCGCCAGTCGGGTGCTCGTCGCCACCGCCACCAGCCTCGGCGCGCTGCACACCGCCGGCGCGGTCTTCGTCGGGCTCGGCGGGACCATCGGTCATTTCGAATGGCTCCGGGTGACGGCGCCGCTGGCCGGTGCCGTGGTGGCGTACTGTGTCGTCCGGACCGTGGTCGCCGGGCTCGTGATGCCGCTGGTCACGAGGCGATCGATCGAGGCGCGGTGGCCCGCGCGCCTGCTGCGCACCTGTCCGGCCCACGTGATCGGCGCCAGCCTGGCCGTGGGACTGGCCGAGGCGGTCGGGCGTGGCTACTGGGAACTGCTGGCCGTGTCGGCCCTCCCGCTGTATTTCGCGCACCGCGCCTACAGCGGTTACCTGGACGCCCACGACGAAGCGCGCCATCGTCACGAGGTCCTCGATTCGCTCCAGGGCATGGCCTTCATCAGCAGCCTCGGCGAGGTGACGCTCTGGAACGACGCGCTCGAACGGCTCGTGGGGTGTCCCCGCGAGCGCGCGCTCGGTCGCTCGCTCGTTGCGGCGGTTCCCGCGCTCGGCGGCTCGGAGCTGGAGCGGGCCATCGACGAGGTGACGAAGACCCCGGGTGTCCGTCCCGTGGCTCGGGTCACGATGCCCACGGTGGCGGGCGGGCGGGTCTTGGACGTGTGCATCCTGCCGGTCGAGGGTGGCACGACGCTGCTCTGGCAGAACGTCACCGAACAAACCCGACACGACTACGCGGTCAGACGGACGGAGGAGCGCCTCTCTCTGGCCGCCGAAGCCGCCAACGACGGGCTCTGGGACTGGAATCTCAGGACCCAGGAGTGCTTCTTCTCCGGCCGATGGCGCGGGATGCTCGGCCTGCCCGCCCGGGCCGGCAGCGGCCGCGTCGAGGAGTGGCTGGGCCGCGTGCATCCCGACGATGTCGGCGCATTCAAGGATGCGCTCAAGGCGCACATCACCGGCGCGACCAATCGCCTGCAGCACGAGCTGCGGATCCGCCATGAGGACGGTACCTACCGGTGGTTCCTGTGCCGCGGCATCGCCGCACGGGGTGCGGGCCCGCGCTCGGCCCGCATCGCGGGATCGCTCACCGAGGGTGGCATCGCGAGGCATCGGGCCGACAGCGCGGCATCCCTGGACCCGTTGACCGGGCTCGCCAACCGCACGGTGTTCATCGAACGGCTCGGGCGGCGGCTGGCCGACGCGCGCGGGCGCTCCGGCGGCGACCGTTTCGCGGTGTTGTATCTCGATCTCGACCGCTTCAAGGTCGTCAACGACAGCCTCGGCCACCTCGTGGGCGACGAGCTGCTCACTGCGGTGTCGCGGCGACTCGAGTCGTGCCTGCGATCGATCGATGTCCTCGCGCGGCTGGGCGGTGACGAGTTCGCGATCCTGCTCAACAGCCTGGCGAACGAGGGACAGGCCAACGCCATCGCGTTCCGCCTCCAGGCGGCGCTGAGCGCACCGTTCTCGATTGGGGGCCGCGAGGTCTTCACCACCGCCAGCATCGGCATTGCGATCGGGCTGACCGACTATGCCAGTCCCGACGAGCTGATGCGCGATGCCGACACCGCCATGTATCACGCCAAGACGCGTGGCAAGGCTCGGCACGAGCTGTTCGATGCCGACATGCACGCGCGCGCCCGCGATCGACTCGGGCTCGAGAACGACCTGCGGCATGCGGTGGCCAACAAGGCGTTCGAGGTGCACTACCAGCCGATCGTGGCGCTCGCCACCGGCGCGTGCGTCGGATTCGAGTCGCTGATCCGCTGGAAGCGAAACGGGGAACCGGTCCCCCCGGACAAGTTCATCCCGCTGGCCGAGGAGCTGGGGCTCATCGAGCCGGTCGGCACCTGGGTCCTCCGCGAGGCGTGCCGCGCATTCGCGGACTGGCGGCGGCGGTACGCGGGCGGGCTCGACTACATCACGGTCAACGTCTCGAGCCGGCAGCTCGTGCAGCAGAACTTCCTGAGCGTCGTCGAGCGGGCGGTGCACGATGCGGGCCTGCAGCCCAGCGACCTCCGCCTCGAGATCACCGAGACCGCGTTGATGGAGAGCCCGCAGGCAGCGGCGGGCCTGCTTCGGGAGCTGCGCGACTTCGGGGTGAAGATCTACCTGGACGACTTCGGGACCGGCTATTCGTCGCTGAGCCACCTGCACCGGCTCCCGGTGGACGCGCTCAAGATCGATCGGTCGTTCGTGAACAGCCTGCTGCTCCCCGATCGGCCGGCGATTGTCGAGAGCATCCTCGCCCTGGCCCGCACGCTCAATACCAGCGTGGTCGCGGAGGGCATCGAGACCGCCGCGCAGGCGCACGAGCTGAATCGTCTCGGGTGCACGCACGCGCAGGGATATCTCTTCTCGCGTCCGTTGTCGGCGACGGCAGTGGAGGAACTGCTCACGCTGAACCAGCCGCTCGGCCCGAAGCGCGCGCTCGCGCTGCGCGGCGCCGTGGCCGAGGCCGAGGCCGAGGCCGAGGCCGATCACGAGGTGTCCTCCGCGCCGCGCCCCATCAGGTGGCCCGAGTTCATCCCCGCGCGCGGCGACCACCCCGTCGACGAACGGACGCCCAAGCTGGCCGGTGTCCAGAGCCGGTGACTGTTCCTCCCGCGCGCAAGCGCGGTCCCCGGCCGAAGGCCGGGCCCTCGTCCCAGCGGCGTGAGCCGCGGTCCTCCTAGATCACGACGGTGAACACCTGGAACGGCGCCCAGTAGTAGGGCCGCGGGAACCCCTGCGCGATGAGCGCGAGCTTGGCCTCGCGCAGTGCCACCGGTGGAGGCGCGCCGGCGGCCATGCGCTTGTAGACCTCGTCCATCAGGAGCGCGGTGGAGCGATCGTCCACGTCCCACAGCCCCGCGACCACGCGCCTCGTGCCGGCGCGCAGGAACGCCCACGCAAACCCCACCAGGCCCTCGCCCGAGTAGGCGCGCTCGCCCGCGCTGCGGCACGCCGACACCGTCACCAGCTCCGCGGACAGCGGCATCGCGGCCACGTCCCGCGCGTAGAGCTTGTAGTCCTGGGCCGCGCCCGACAGGATGACCGCCGAGTCGAGCGGGTTCTCAAGGTTCGCCACGGCGTGCGACGTGAAATGGATCATCGCGAACCGTTCCGGGCGCGCGCCCTTGAACGCCGCCGGCGATGCGCGCTCGCCGGCGAACGCGGTGACCGACGCGGGTGCGAAGTGTCGGCTGATGGCGCTCATCTCCGCCGGCGCGTAGCCGAGCGCCGGGAATTCCGGCGCGCGCGGTGTCGGGTTGCCCACGAGGAGGAGCGCGTGTGTGTTCGACGGTTTTGAAGTGCCGGCGCTTCGTGCGTTGCGGCTCAGCATGGCAAGGGACGGTGCCACCTGCACCGTCACATCCTCGATCCAGTAGTGCGGCGCGCCTCGTCGCACCGGCAGCGTCTCGAAGTTGAGGCGATGCAGGGCGCCGTCGGGCACCACGACGACGGAGGCGCCGCGCGGGATGCGGGTGGCCACGGGGGCGATCAGCGTGGCGTACAGGCGATCCCCCGCGCTGTCACTCGACGTCAGCGGGTCGGCCATCGCGTTCTGAATGGCGGCGTGGTGCTCCGCGACCAGCGCCTCGATCCTGTCGGCCGGCGGGAGATTGACCTTCCGTATCCCCGAGCCCTCGACGAGCCACAACGTCGATCGCTGCGGGCCCAGCCAGTAGAACAGCAACACGGCGTTCGCCTGCCTGGCCAGCTGCCGGAGTGCGACGGCAGAAGTCCGCGGCGGTGTCGCCGCGACGCCCTGCCGCTCGGCCAGCACGCGGCCGCGGCTCGAGTCGGCCACTTCCAGCGCGCGCTCCACCTGACCCTGGTCGAGGAGCAGGTCCACGTAGCCGCGGTAGAAGTGGATCAGGCGCGACGGGAACGAGATGCGGTAGTCGGTGCGAAGGAGCGCCGATCGCGTCTTCTCCACCGTCTCGAGTGCGGCGTCGAAATGACGCGCGGCGTCGGCGGGATGCTTGCCGGCCACGGCCAGGCGCGCCAGGCCGTCGTAGGCCATCCAGCGCACGGCCGGCACGCTCTCCGACGCCGCCAGCGCCTCCTGGAACAATCGCCGGGCCTCGTCTGCGCGGCCGCGCCCCGCGGCCACCTGCGCGTCGGTGACCAGGCGGAAGGCCTGTGGCGCGCCGGCACTTGCCGGTGCGAAGCCGACCGCCTCGTCGTTGAACCTCGCCGCGTCGTCCCACTTGCCCAGGACCACGGACGCCGCCGCGAGGTTGCGCGCCCACAACGCCGCGTCGTTGGCGAGCTTGGCGTCACGCGCGATGGCCAGCGCGCGCTGCAGGTAGGGAACGGCCTGTGCGACATCGTCCTGCAGCAGGTAGGTGCTGCCAAGCTCTCCGAGCGCCTGGGCGTAGTCGCGCTGGCGGCCGTGCTCGTGGACCGCGATGGCCTTCTGCTGCGACGCCACCGCCCGCTCGAACTGTCCGAGCCGGGCGTAGCAGACGCCCGCGTTGTTGAGGGCGGCGCCGTAGATGCTGGTCCCGTCCAGGTCCGTCAGGGCGAGCACGCGCTCGAAGTGCGGCACCGCCTCGTCGAAGCGGTTCCGGATCACGAGGCCCATCCCGAGATTGTTGAGGGCCATCGCCTGGCGAAACGTGTCTCCGGTGGCGACCGCTCGCGAGACGGCGCCGTTCAGCAGCGCCTCGGCCTCGGCCCACTTGCCCGAGCGGTACAGCAACTGGCTCTGCAGGACGATCTGGATGTCGAGCACGAGCGCGGGATCTCCCGAGGCCAGCGGCAGCGCCTCGTCCAGCAGCGCGGCGGCGTCGGGCAGCTGCCCTTGTGACGCGCGCACTCGGGCGAGCAGGAACTTCTGTCGCGCGCGCGCGGTCGCGAGATCCGGACTATCGGGGATGGGCGCCGCCAGCAGCTCGAGCGCGCGAGGGGTCTCGAGCCTGGCCGTCAGGATGTCGGCGACGAGCAGCCGGAAGCGCCAGGCCCAGTCGGACCCGGGTGCGTCGCTGGTGCGCGCCATGCCCTGTTCGGCCAGGACCTGGGCCGCGGACAGCCGTCCCCGCCTCAGCTCGTGCTCCGCGCTCTGGTACTGCCGCGCAAGCTCCGCCTGTGACGGCGCGCACCGGCACGCCGCCGCCGCAATCGCGAGCGCCGCGATCAGGCGCGTGAGGGTCACGGGCCACCGCCCCGCTATTCCGACCAGGTGCCGTTGGTGTCGACGTCGATGAACACGCCGTCGCCGCCCGTGGGTGATCCGAGCTGCATGCGGATCATCGTCAGCCGCCGCGAGCTGGCCTTGATCAGGATCTCGCCGAAGTAGAACCGTCCGAGGTTCGGAATGAACACGCCGTTGCTGTTGATGAACTCCGCGCCCGGGAAGGGCTTGCCGAGCCACGCCAGACCCTTCACGACGGTCGCGAGGATCATGTCCTGATCGCCGTGCTGCTGGATGATCTCCTTCGCTGCCAGCACCTTCGCGCGCGTGTCGTGGCGCTTGAACGGCTCGATGTTCACGTCCACGCGGAGGCGATGGCCGTCGAAGGTGACCACGCTGATGGCGGCGTTGTCCACCACGACAGACGACTCGTGCCCGGGCTCGGCGCTCCTCGACGTCATCGAGGCGCTCACGTCGGCCACCTTCATCAGCGGTTCGCGCGGGTCGCCCCGCTTCGCGGGAGGCGCGCCGCCGACTTCCACCCCGCGCACGCGAGCCGTGACGGTGGTGGTGGCCGAGAGGGCATCCGCAGGGAGCTTGCCGTGCGTCACGCGAATGGCATCCCGCAGGCTGTCTACCAGGCCCGTGGCCGACGTCACGGCCCGCGCCACGCGGAACGACTTGCCGAACCGGATGCCGCTGTCCTTCCACTCGGACCGGCCGCCCGCCACCGACAGGGCGCTGCCACCGGACGAGGCCAGCACCACGTCGTCTGGCCTGACGAAGCGTCCCCCGTACGCCGCGGCACTTCCGTTGAAGATGAATCGGCGCTTGAGTTCCATGATGTCTCCGCGCGACCTCCGCGATCGCGGGCGTCGCTACTGTTCCGTAATGGTGAACCGGTAGTCCACGGACGCCGGTCCCGCGATGTCGCCGGCCGTCACCGAAAGCACGTAGCTTCCGGCTGCCTGCACGGCGGAGACGGGCACCAGCAGCAGCAGGGGCGTCCCGGGGGTGGGGGCCACGGCTGCACCGGAAGCCACCGACCCTCCGTCGGCGGCGCGGAGATCATACGACAGTCGGGTGCCGGCAGGGACGCCGGCGACGTCGATGGCGAACGCGACGACGCCAGTGGAGGGACGGGCCACGATGGGCTCGGCTCCCCGCGTGGCGGAGCGCAGCGTGACCGGCGACAGCGCCTGGGAGGTCGGCAGTTGCTGTTGCAGTCCCGGGACCACCCACAACTGCTGGTAGCCAACGGCCATCGCCAGGGTGGCCGCCACCGCCCAGGGCAGCACCGTGGACGCGCGCCATGAGGAGGAGCGTGGGGCTGCGGGCCTCGCCGCGGCGGTGACCTCGCGCGTGCCGATCGCGGGCGCAACCGCCTGCGGCAGCAACCCCGCGCGCACGCCTTCGCGCATCAGCCCGCCCGTCCGCACGTCTTCGGCGCACTCCGCGCAGTCGAAGAAATGCTCCTCGAACGCATAGCGCTCGATCTCGGGCATCTCGTCGAGGAGGTAGCGCTCGGTGGCGTGCGTGTCGACGGCCTTTGCGTGCGTCATGGGGCTACGCCTGGCTTTCCTGCAGATAGCGGTCGCGGAACCGCGCCTTGGCGCGGTGCACGAGCACCCGGAGGTAATTCCTGTCCACGTTCAGCTCCCGGCAAATCTCGTCCTTGTCTTTTTCCTCGAAGAACAGCCATCGGAGGATGTCCTTCTCCTTCTCGGGCAGGCCGGCCAGCGCCTGCTGGACGCGCGCCCGCTCCTCGGCGTTCATCAACCCGGTCTCGGCGCTCGGCCGCCGCTCGTCCACGGGATCGTGATCCTCGGGAAGCGGCTGGGCCCGCGCGCTCGAGCGGTAGAGCTCGAACAGCACGTTGTTGCACACGCCGTTGACGAACGCGCCCAGGCTCCCGGCCGACGCCAACCCGCCCTTTTCCTTCAGCGTCGTCAGCACGCGCCGGAACGTTTCCTGGCGCGCGTCCTCCACTTCGGCCGGAGACCGGACCCTTGATCGGAGCTTCAGCGTCAACAGGTCGCCGAAATAGCGCGTGAAATGCCGCTCCGTCTCGGGATCCTCCGCGACCAGTCGTTCGATGTACGAGCGATCAAATTCGTAACGCGGAAGTGGCAAGGGAGCGATGGTAACCCAGCCCGGCCCCCGTCTTCTTCCTGTTGGTGCGGCTGGACACGGAATCGTTACAGCCGTGGTCGGTGAAACGTTGCGCCTGGGGCCGTCACTAGGGAGGTAAGGAACCCACGCACATGAGGACGGGATCTTACGAATCTGTATCGTTCATCGGCTCCAGCACCGCGACCCGGCAGGTGATGGCCGACATCGAGACGGCGGCTCGGTCCGAGGCCAAGGTGCTCATCACCGGAGAGACCGGCGTTGGCAAGGACGTCGTCGCCCGGTTGCTGCACCAGCAAAGTGCCCGCCGGCTGGCGCCTCTGTCGGCCATCAACTGCGCGGGGATGCCCGATACCCTGCTCGAGTCCGAGCTCTTCGGCCACGTGCGCGGCAGCTTCACCGGCGCTTTTCGCGATAAGGTCGGACTGCTCGAGGCCGCGGACCGCGGGACGGCGTTCCTGGACGAGGCGGGCGAGATGAGCCCGCGGATGCAGGGCGTGCTGCTGCGGTTCCTTGAAACGGGCGAGGTCCAGCGGGTCGGCTCCGAGCGCTCGGCACGGGTGGTCAACGTGCGGATCATCGCGGCGACCAATCGCGACCTGTCGCAGCAGGTCGGCGCCGGCGCCTTCCGCGAAGACCTCTACTATCGGCTCAACGTCATCCGCATCCACGTGCCGCCGCTCCGGCAGCGGCCCGAGGACGTGCCCGTGCTCTTCGAGCACTTCGTCCGGATGTTCAGCGAGCATTACGGCCTGGCGCCGCGGACGCTGACGCACGAGGCGGCGCAGGTGCTGTCGGCCTACCGCTGGCCCGGCAACGTGCGCGAGTTGAAGAACCTGGTGGAGCAGCTGGTCGTGAAGGCGCCGGGCGAGCCGGTCCGGGGTCACGACCTGCCCGCCGAGCACCAGGGGCCAACCCGCGTGGTGGCCATGGGGGCCACGCCCGCGGCCGAAGAGGGTACCGCGGCGGTGGCCGGACGGCTGGTGCGCCGCATGCTGGGCGAAGGCGAGTCGTTCTGGGCGGTGGTGCACGAGCCGTTCATGGCCCGCGATCTCTCGCGTCACCATGTGCGCGCCGTGGTGCGGGCCGGCCTCGAGCAGACGCTGGGCAACTACCGGATGCTGGTCCAGCTCTTCAACATGCAGCAGGGCGACTACAAGCGGTTCCTCGGGTTCCTGCGGAAGCACGACTGCCATGTGCCGTTCCACCCCTATCGCGTGGCCCGGGTGCGGAGCACGGCCGTGGAGGACGCGCCGCGGGAGGTGTATCGGGAAGCGGCGGCCATGTAGAGACTCGGGCGGCGGCTCTCTCCCAGGGGCAGAGTCGACTCGGCCTGCCGGGCTCAGGAGAGGCTGGCGTTCGCCATGGCTGGCAGGTATGCTCATCCCCCCTGCCGGACCGACGCGACGTTCACCCTCTCCTCCCAGAGGCCGAATGGAGTCGAGCGCCCCGGAACCTGCGGACGTCCTGAACGGCTGGAAGGAAATTGCCAGCCACCTCGGAAGGAGTGCGCGCTCGGTTCAACGCTGGGAGCGCGATCTCGGGCTTCCCATCCATCGCATCCCCACGCCAGACGGCGGCAGCATCGTGTATGCGCTGAAGTCCGAGGTAGTCGCCTGGCGTGCGCGGCTCGAGGAGCACGCATCGACGCGAGCCGCGAACGAGTGGCTGGTGCCCGAAGAGCCTGGCCACGTCGAGGCCCCTGTCGTCACGGCCCCGGCAGGCGCCGCCCCCGACCAGGGGACGAGGGGTTCCGTTCACCGCTGGCTGAACGCCCCGGTTCCGGCGTGGGCCGCCCTCGGGATGGCGAGCGTGGCGGTCGCCGCCGTTGTCACAGGAGGGTCCATCTATCCCGCGACCGGTGTGCCGAGCAGCTGGGAGTTCGAGGGCCGGGAACTGCGTGCCTATACGGATGGGGGACGGGAGATCTGGCACCACTCATTCGACCGGCCCGTCAGCCGCCCTGCCACCATGCGTGGGCCCGGTGCTTACGCCGATGTGAAC
>DAIRFN010000416.1:0-2756 GCA_036795065.1 Vicinamibacterales bacterium | reverse complement strand
GCGCCCAGGCCCACGATCAGCAGACGTGCGAGGACGAATCGAGGCATCGTGGACTCCAGGCTGGCCGGAGGCGCGCCGGGGCAGCTGAGGCGAGTATAGAACGGGAGTCTGGAGCCGGGAGGGTGGAAGAACCACGCCGAGAGGGAATGGCGCCGGGACCAGCGCCGGAGAGCGGATACGGGAGAGCGGATACCTGAGAGCGGGCCTACACTTAGCCTATGCCCGACTCACCCAGTACCCTCCGGATGCTCGGCCAGCTCAGCTCTGTGGGCATGTCCTTCGTCCTCGCGCTGGCCATGGGCTTTGGGGGGGGCTACTGGCTGGACGGGAAGCTCGGCACCGCGCCGTGGCTGGCGTTCATCGGGTTCTTCGTGGGGCTGGCCGCGGGCGTATTGAACGTCTACCGCGTGATGCGCGCGACGGCGCCTCATCCGGGCGCGGAGCCAACCGGGACGGAGGCGCCTGGAAACGGCGGCGGTGCGACGCCCGACGATCGGGGGCGTGGGTGACCGGGCGCGTGGCGCGCGACGCGGTGGCGCTGTGCCTGGTGCTGGCGGTGGCGGCGTGGGTCGTGTGGCCGCGCGAGTGGCGCGCGGGTGCGGGCGTGCTCGGGGGCGGCGTGCTGATCGGGCTGTCGGCATGGGCGATCCGTGGGACGGTGGATGCGTTGATCGGTCGCGGCAGCGGAGGGCGGGCCGGCGCGTGGGTGCTAGTGAAATTCTTCACAAGACATGCTATACTCGCCGTCGCGGCCTACGGTATGATGGTGCGTTTGCACCTCGACCCGGTGGGGATGCTAGTGGGGGTCACCGCACTGGCGCTCGCCGCAGGGGTCGAAGCCATTCGGTCTCAACATGCTTCGTGAGTTGGTTCGGTATCGCGTGAGGGAGGCGTACGCTGTGAGCACACGACGGTCAGTGCTGTCCTTGATGTTCGGGTTCTTGGTCCTTGGCCTGGTGTCGCCGGCCTACGCACAGGAGGCCGCCGGCGCTGCCGCCGAGTCCGGCCTGGTGCAGTGGTCGATCATCACCGCGGGCTTCGCGCTGGCCATCGCGGCCGCCGGCGCCGCGCTCGGCCAGGGCAAGGCCGTCGCGTCCGCCGCCGAGGCAATCGCCCGCAACCCCGGCGCGTCCGGTGAGATCCGCGGCGCCCTCATCCTCGGTCTCGTGCTCATCGAGTCGCTCGTCATCTACGTGCTGCTCGTCTCGCTGATTCTGTTCTTCATCAAGCCCTTTGGGGGCTAGTGCACGTACGGTTCAAGGCACGAGGGTTCAAAGCGCTCGAGTTCGGGCCCGGAAGTCGACGTTCAAGTGGCACACGAGTGCGGAGGGCATAGCTCCCGCACTCGTTTCTTTTGTACCCGCCGGTGCCCTGCACTCTGCACCCCTGCATCCAGGGTTCAACTCTGAACTAACCTGATTCCCCCTGTGTCCCGTCTCGACCTCCTCCTCGTCACGATGGTCGCCATCTGGGGCGCCAACTTCTCGCTGGTCAAGGTGGCCCTCCGCGACTTCCCGGAGCTGGCGTTCAACGCGTTCCGCCTCGTCATCGCTTCCGCCATCTTCCTCACGGCCATCTGGTGGCAGCGCTCGCGCGAAGGCACGGCCTCCGCGCCGACGGCGAGACTGGCCCGCGCGGATTGGGCGCGGCTCGTCTTTCTCGGGCTGGTCGGTCACCTGCTGTACCAGCTGCTGTTCCTGGGCGGGGTGAAGCGCACCAGCGTGGCCAACGGCTCGCTCATCCTCGGCACCACGCCCGTCGTGGTGGCGCTGCTCACGGCGTGGGCTGGCCACGAACGCGTGCCACCCCTGCGGTGGCTGGGCGCCGCCATCTCGTTCGTCGGCCTCTCCATCGTCGTCGGGCAGAAGGTGGACTGGAGCGCGAGCGGGCACCTGGGCGATGCGCTCATGCTGGCCAGCACGGTCTGCTGGGCGACCTACTCGGTGGCGTCGGTGCCCATCCTCAGAACGCACTCGCCGCTGGTCGTGACGGGCTATTCGATTTCGATTGGCGCGCTGCTCTACACGCTGGCGGCGATGCCGGCGCTGGTGCGAGTCGAATGGGACGCGATCTCGCCCCTCAGTTGGACCCTGATGGTGGCCTCGGCGGTGTTCGCGCTGGCCTTCGCCTATCTCATCTGGTACACGAGCGTGCAGAAGGCCGGCAGCACGCGCACGGCGGCGTGGAGCAACGTGACGCCCGTCATTGCCATGCTGATTGCGGCGGTGTGGCTGGGCGAGCCCATTGCCCTGAACCATGTGATCGGATCGGCGGCCATCTTCACGGGCCTGTTCATCACGCGTCGCGCGTGAGATTGCGCCGGACGCGCCATCCTGGCCGATATCCATACATTGAACAGATGTTCAACCCTCGATAATTGCATTTCCTCCCTGGTTCCGGTACATTCGGCCCTTGATTTGGGCGCGGGGGAACGCTGTATTTCCCCTCCCGGCAAGACTGTATCCGGCGGCGTGCGCTCGAATTCCGTTCGTCTTGGATTGTCGGTTCGATCCGCGCACGCGGGTCGAGCGTGAAAGTTGTTGTCGTGGGACTGGGCCCTTGTCGGGTCGCCCCCACCAGGAGGATGAGCATGAAGCGTTGGTCTATTGCAGCGCTGACCCTTGGGTTGGCGTTCGCAGCCGCCGTGCCGGCGTGGGCACAGGGCGGTGGTGCCAGTTCCACGGGCACGATTCAGGGACGTATCACCGACGCGCAGGGCGCGGTGCTGCCCGGCGTCACGGTCACGGCCGAGAGCC
>DAIRFN010000218.1:0-10020 GCA_036795065.1 Vicinamibacterales bacterium | reverse complement strand
GACCTGCGCGGTCTACCGGACGTCGGCCGTGAACACCGCCGCCGGCCCCCTGCTCGCCGCCGGGGGAACCAGCCTGCGCGCCCTCCTGGCCGGGCTTCGCACACGCTACCTGGACGAGTCCACCCTGAAGGAAGCCGATCCGCAGCTCCTGAGTTTCGTCCCCTGCAACACGCCGGAGGAATATCGACACGCCCTCGCCCTGGCGGGTCTCGCGGTCAACGACCCACTCCCGCCAACCGTATGATCGACATGACCGTACGCCCCTTCATCCCCGTTCTGGCGCTCGCCGGCCTCGTGGCAGCCATCTCATCCGTAGTGATCGTCCACGGGAGCACGAAGGACGCACGAACCAATACGGCTGGTTCGCGCTCAGCCGATCCCGCATCTGCGTCATCTGCGCCATCTGCGGCTCCGGCCGTGTCTGCGCCATCTGCGTCATCTGCGGCGTCGTCCGTGTCTGCGGCTTCGTCCGTGTCCAATCCACGTTGGTGGGGGCAGTGGCGTGGCCCGCTCGCTACCGGCGTCTCGCCCACCGCCCAGCCGCCCGTCGAGTGGAGCGAGACGAAGAACGTCCGCTGGAAGGTCGAAGTGCCCGGTCGCGGCTCAGGGTCGCCGGTGGTGTGGGGCGACCGCGTGTTCCTCACTTCGGCGGTGCCCGTTGGCAGCAGTGGCAAGGCCTCGCACGAGCCACTCGGCGGCCGCACGCCCCGGCCACCCCACCAGTTCAAGATCTTCGCGTTCGATCGCAAGACCGGGAAGATTGCCTGGGAGCGCGTCGCTCACGAACAGGTCCCGCACGAGCAGTCGCACCAGGACAACGGCACCTGGGCGTCGCAGTCGGCCATCACCGACGGCGAGCACGTCATCGCCTACTTCGAGTCGTTCGGCATCTACGTCTACGACATGGCCGGTACGCTCGTCTGGAAGAAGGACCTGGGCGACAAGGGCATGCGCAACGAGTTCGGCGAGGGCTCCACGCCCGCGCTCTTCGGTAACACCATCCTCATCGTCTGGGATCACATCACCGGGCCCTCGTTCATCGTGGCGCTCGACAAGCGCAACGGCAATGAGCTGTGGCGGACCAGCCGCGACGAGATCGACACCTGGGCCACGCCCCTGGTCGTGGCCGTGGATGGCCGGCACCAGGTCGTGGTGCCCGCGATGAACAAGGTGCGCGCCTACGACTTCGAGACCGGCAAGGTGGTCTGGGAGGCGCCGGGCACGACGATGAACGCGATCCCCTCGCCGGTGGCCGCCAATGGCGTCGTGTACGTGATGAGCGGGTTCCGCGGCAACAACCTCAAGGCCATCCGGCTCGCGGGGGCAGCAGGCGATCTCACCGGCACCCCCGCCATCGTGTGGGAGCTCAAGCGCGACACGCCCTACGTGCCGTCGCCGCTGCTGTACGACGACATCCTCTATTTCCTGAAGACCAACAACGGGCTGCTCTCGGCCTTCCACGCTCCCACGGGCAAACCGCATTACCAGCTGCAGCGGCTGGACAAGGTCCCGAACGTGTTCTCGTCACCGGTGGGCGCCGCGGGCCGGGTCTACATCGCCGGGCGCGAGGGCACCACGCTGGTCTTCAAGCACGGCCCGACGTTCGAGGTGCTCGCCGAGAACGTGCTGGACGATGGCTTCGACGCGTCGCCCGCGCTCGTGGACGGCGAGGTGTTCCTGCGCGGGTACGAATTCCTCTACTGCATCGCGGCCAGCTGATGGCCGCGCGCTCCCCGCTTCAGGAGCTGATGGCCACCGATGGCGCGGCCGACGACGCAGCCGAGGCTGCGTGGCACCAGTTCGTCGAGCACGTGGTCGAAACGCTGGACGTGGGCCCGGGCACCAGCGTGTGGGACGTGACCTGCGGGGCCGGGGCGTTCCTCTATCCCTTGTGGGAAAACGGCTACGTGGTCGGCGGCATGGAGCAGACGGCCGGTCTCATCGACCGGGCGCGCCAGGCCATGCCGCAGGGCGTGTTCCTGGCCGCGGCGCCGACCGCGCTCGATCCCGCCGACCCGTGGGATGTCGTCATCGTCAGCCGTGGCTGCGACGGCCTGCCCGACCTGGATGCGGCGCGCGGCGTGCTGGCCCGCATGGCGGCCAAGGCCACGCACGCCATCGCCGTGCTGAATGTGGTCGAGGAAGAGGTGCCGGGGAGGCTCGCGATCGGCCGCGGCGCCATGCTGCGGCTGCTGGCCGAGATCGGGGTGACGGGCGTGCAGTTCGAAGACGCGGCCGGTGGCCGCTTCAACGTCTTCGCCAGGGTGTAACGGGGACAGTCCCTGTAAAGTCCCTGTAAAGCCTTCGTCCTGCCTATTGCAGCGCAGGCAGGACCACGCCCATGCCGCGTGACGCGTAGTCCATCATCATCTCGCCGAGCAGGATGACCAGGAAGAACAGGCTGGTGGCCACCACCAGCTTGGTCAGCCGGCTGCTGTATTTCACGTGCATGAAGAACAGCACCACCAGCGTGGCCTTGAACGTGGCGATGGCGAGCGCGACCGGAGCGTTCAGGTTGCCCAGGTTCACGTACGCGGCAAACACGGTGATGGCCGTCAGCACCATCAGCGCGCCGAAGATCGAGTAGTAGAGGCTCTTGGGCGAAACGTGTCCGGACATGCTAGTTGTGCCGCTCCACCAGGTACAGCAGTGGGAAAAGGTAAATCCACACGAGGTCGACGAAGTGCCAGTAGAGGCCGGCCATCTCGACCGGGGTGTAGTAGTGCTCGTCGAACCGGCCCTTCGCCGCCATCCAGGTGATGACGGACATGATGGCCACGCCGACGATCATGTGGAGCGCGTGCAGGCCCGTCATCGTGAAGTAGAGGCTGAAGAAGATCTGCTCCTGCGCGGCCCACGGGCTCTCGGAGATGAAGTTCGCGCCGGGCACATGGTGATGCTCGAACTTGTCGGCGTACTCGTAGACCTTGACGCCGAGGAAGACCAGGCCGAGGAAGATGGTCGCGATGAGCCACCGGACGGTGGCCGTGCGCTGGTTGGTCTGCGCCGCGCGCACTCCCAGCGCCATCGTCAGCGAGCTGCCGATCAGCACCGCGGTGTTGATCGCCCCGGGGGCGATGGCGATGGTGCGGCTGGCTTCGGCGAACGCCTCGAAGTACCAGGTGCGGTAGAGCAGGTAGGCCATGAACAGCCCGCCGAAGAACAGCACTTCGGTGAGCAGGAACACCCACATCCCCAGCGTGCTGGCTTCCTTCTGCTGCTGCATCGTCTCGAAGTGATGCTGCAGCGCCGTGTGGTGCTCGGCGTGGCCGTGCGCCTCTGCGTGTGCGACCGCGTTAGACAAGATTGGCCTCCCGGGCGACGTGCGGCGTGTACTCGTACGGTTCGCCGTGCACGACCGGCTGCTCCTTGAAGTTCTCGGTCGGGGGCGGCGAGGGAATCTGCCACTCCAGCCCCGACGCGCCCCACGGGTTGGGTCCGGCCACCTCGCCGTACTTCAGCGACCAGAGGAAGTAGATCACGGGCAGCAGGTAGCCGATACCCAGCACGCCGGCGCCGGCCGACGACATGATGTTCAGCACCTGGAACTCGTCCGGGTAGGCGTGGTAGCGGCGGGGCATCCCCATGTAGCCCAGGATGAACTGGGGGAAGAACGTGAGGTTGAACCCGACGAACACCAGGATGGCGGAGATCCTGGACAGGAACTCCGAGTACATCCGGCCCACGAGCTTCGGCCACCAGAAGTGGAGGCCTCCGAGATAGCCCATGATGGCGCCGCCCACCATGATGTAGTGGAAGTGCGCGACCACGAAGTAGGTGTCGTGCACGTGCACGTCGACGCCGAGGGTGGCGAGGAACAGGCCGGTGAGGCCGCCGATCAGGAACAGGCCGAAGAACCCGTAGGCGTAGAGCATCGGCGTCTCGAACGAGATGGCGCCCTTGTAGAGCGTCGCCGCCCAGTTGAACGTCTTCACCGCCGAGGGAATC
This sequence comes from Vicinamibacterales bacterium, assembly GCA_036795065.1. Taxonomy (GTDB): domain Bacteria; phylum Acidobacteriota; class Vicinamibacteria; order Vicinamibacterales; family UBA2999; genus VFZN01. Next base: position 6,072 of record DAIRFN010000218.1, on the reverse strand, counting down.
GCCACCGAGAAGCTGAGGAACGAGAACACCATCGCCGAGTAGGTGGAGATGCCGGCGACGAACATGTGGTGCGCCCACACGATGAAGCCGAACACGGCGATGGCCAGCGACGAGAACGCCACGAAGCTGTAGCCGAAGATGGTCTTGCGCGAGAAGGTCGAGACCACCTCGCTGATCACGCCCATCGCCGGCAGGATCATGATGTAGACAGCCGGGTGCGAGTAGAACCAGAACAGGTGCTGGAACAGCACCGGGTCGCCGCCGCGCGTCGGGTCGAAGATGCCGAAACCGAAGGCGCGCTCCACGAACACCATGATGATGGTGATGGCCACCACGGGCGTGCCGAGCACCTGGATGAGGCTCGTGGCGTAGTGGGCCCACACGAACAGCGGCAGCCGGAACCAGGTGAGGCCGGGCGCGCGCATCCGGTGGATGGTGACGATGAAGTTGAGGCCCGTCAGGATGGACGAGAAGCCCGAGATGAAGGCGCCCAGCGCCGTCGGCACCACGTTGGTGTTCGACGCGAACGAGCTGAACGGCGTGTAGAACGTCCAGCCCGTGTCCACGCCGCCCGCGAACAGGGCGTAGAAGAAGAACGCCGCGCCTACCCAGAAGATGTAGAGGCTGAGCAGGTTGATGCGCGGGAACGCCAGGTCCTTCGCCCCGATCATCGGCGGGATCAGGAAGTTGCCCAGCACCGCCGGCGTCGACGGGATGAGGAAGAAGAACACCATCACGACGCCGTGCATCGTGAACATCTTGTTGTAGTTGTCCGCCAGGAAGAGGTCGCCTTCCGGCGTCATCAGCTCGACCCGGACGGCCGCGGCGAACAGCCCGCCGAGCAGGAACATCGCCGAGATCGAGATCAAGTACATGATCGCGATCCGCTTGTGATCCTTCGTGAGCAGCCACGACTTCAGGCCGTGGCCGTTGTTCAGATAATGGCGTTCGGGCAGTTTGAGCGTATCCAGCATGGCTTAGTTCTTCTCACCCGCTCCGGGTGGGTTCGTGGAAGGAGCGGCCGGAGCGGCCGGGGGTGTCGCGGCCGCGGGGGCCGCCGTCGTCGCCGTGGGCGACAGCGATTTCACGTATTCGACGAGCGCCACCAGGTTGTCCTCGCTCACCAGGCCCTGGAAGGCCGGCATCAGCGGCTGGTAGCCCCTCACGATCTTCGCCTGCGAGTTGATGATCGACTCGCGCAGGTACCCCTCGTCCACCACCGTGGTGGTGCCATCGGCCAGTTCCACGGTCTTGCCGACGATGTCGTTCAGCGACGGCCCGCGGCCCTTGCCGGTGTCGAGGTGGCAGGTGTTGCACGCCAGGTCCTGGAACAATCGCCCGCCACGTTCGACCAGCGTGCCCTCGACGCCACCGCCCGCGAGCCAGGCCTGGTACTCGGAGGGCTCCATCACCACCACTTTGCCAATCATCCCGGAGTGGTTGGTGCCGCAGTACTCGGTGCAGAAGATGTGGTACTCGCCCACCTTCGTGGCCTCGAACCACAGCTGCGTGTAGCGGCCGGGGATGGCGTCCATCTTGGTGCGGAACGACGGGAAGAACAGGCTGTGCAGCACGTCCTCCGAGGTGATGGTCACCTTCACGGGGCGGTTGACCGGCACGTGCAGCTCGTTGATCTCGCGCTGGCCCTCGAGGTGCTGGAACTTCCACATCCACTGCTTGCCGACGGCGTAGATCTGCAGCGCCTCGGCGGGCGGCGTGCGCATGTGGAAGTAGCTCGAGGCGCCCCACCCGAACATGACCATCGAGATCATGGTCGGGATGATGCTCCACAGCAGCTCCAGGGGCAGGTTGCCCTCGATGCGCGCGCCCACCTCACCGGCGTGCCGCCGCCGGTAGACGATGCCGAAGACCACGACCGCCACCGACACGGCCAGCGCGAAGAACGCGCTGACGGCGAGGATGAACAAATAGAGCGCGTCGATGTCCCTGGCGAACGTCGAGGCCTGCTCTGGAAACAGCGGAATGCCGAATGAACCCATATGTCAGTGCCCGGCGCGGTGCTCGCGCCGAAGTGCCACAACCACGAACCCCGCCAGCGCCAGCAGGGTGAACGCGCCGCCCAGCCGGACGGCCTTCATTGCCACGAACGAATACGACCCCGTCGTGGGATCGTAGTGATAGCAGTAGAGCATCACCTGGTCGACCAGCGACCCGACGCGGCCCGCGGACGACTCGATCAGCGCGAACTTGATGTCGCGCGGCGCGTACTCGATGCCGAAGAAGTAGCGCGAGAGCTTCCCGTCGGGCGTCGCCACCACGAAGCCGCTCGCGTGGGCGAACTGCTGCGTCTCCTCGTCCCAGGCGTACTTGAAGCCCGCCGCGTCGGTCAGCGCCTTGATCGAGGCCTCGCTTCCGGTGAGGAAGTGGAAGCCCTGCTCGGCGCCGTGCCGCCCATAGCGATCGATGTAGGCCTTCTTCTTGGCGGTCGCGGCCATCGGCGTGTCGCGCGGGTCGAAGCTGACGGCGACCACCTCGTACTCGCGGCCGGCCGTCTCGTCGAGCGCCGACAGCGCGCTCGTCACGCCGTTGAGCACCTGCGAGCAGAGCATCGCGCACTCGTAGTACACGAACGCCAGCACCACGGGCCGGCGCGAGAAGTACTGGCCGAGGCGGACCTCGCGGCCCGACTCGTCCAGGAACGGCAGGTCGAGGGGCAGCGTGGTGTTCAACCGCTGCTCGAACTCGACATCCTGCAGCTGGCCCGGCATCTGGTTCGACGGGATGCCCGACTGCGGACGCAGGCCCTCCCCACCGGACTGCGCCGACACCACGGCCGCGGTGAGCGCCAGAACGCTCGCCATCACCACCGCCCGCCAGTTGACCAGAGTGCTCACTTCACTTGCCCTCGATTACCGAATTGCCGGACCACTTACCGAATCGCCCACTTACCGAATCACCCAATCACCCAATCCCGCAATCACCCAATCAATCGCGCAATCACCAATCGCCAATCCTCAATGAATCGCCAATCTGCAATCGGCCAATCATCAATGGACTAGCGCGGCGCACTCGTCCTTCCCGCCGAGCTGTCCTGTACCACGCCGGCGGGCGTCGCTGGCTCGCCGGCGCGAACCGGCAGGCCGTGCTGGAGCGAGAGCTCCATCGCCCGATCGATGGGGATGTGCACGACGCCGCTCTCCTTGTCCACCCAGCCGTACGAATCCAGCCGCTCGTTCTGCCCCTGCCTCAGCAGGTAGACATCCTTGAACGGTTGCGACTGCAGTCGCGGCATGGGCGGCTCTTTCTCGACGCCGGCCGCCAGCGGGAACTGCTGCGTGGCCGCGTCGGTGGCGACGGCCTGGCGCTCGAAGAACCAGAAGGTGCCGTAGACGAGCCCCACCGACAGGATCATCGCCACGAACAGCCAGATGGCGAAGTTGTAGCCAATGGCGGGGTTGATGTCGGTGTGTTCGTACTGCGCCCCGTGGGGCGTCGGCCCGTATTCGAGGGCGTCGATGTCGTGTTCAGTGGACATGGTGCGTCAGCGCCTTTTCGAGACCGGCGTCGTGCAGGGGCAGCAGCGGCTGGCTCTTCAGCCGCATCGCGTACAGGACCAGGAAGATGCCGCCGAGGGCGATCGGGAGCGCCACGTCGATCACCGAGAGGCTGAGCGTCTCGTGAAACTCGGGCGCCACCTGCCAGTAGTAGTCCACGACGCGCATGAAGATCAGCCACCCGGCGATCAGCCGCAGCCGGTTCCAGTCGCGCTTGATGTTGCGCGACAGCAGCATCGCGTACGGCACGATGAAGTGCAGGACGATGAGGCCGACGGTGATGTACTGGTAGCCGCCCTGCGACCGCGCGATGTAATGCGGCACCTCTTCGGCCAGGTTCGCCGAGTAGACAATGAGGAACTGCGAGAACGTGAGGTAGGCCCACAGCATGAGGAACGCGAAGAGGAACTTGCCGAGGTCGTGGAAGTGGCCGACGGTGAGCACGCGGTTCATCGGCTCGCTGCGGGTCAGCAGCACCAGCACGCAGATGGTCAGCGAGAACGCGGCCAGGCCCTGGCCCACCATGAAGAGGGGCCCCCACATGGTCGAGAACCAGTGCGGGTTCACCGACATCAACCAGTCGGTGATCGCGAAGTTCACCGTCAGCGCGTAGACCAGCAGCCCACCGCCTGAGAGGAACGACAGCTTGCGGGTGAGGGCCGGGTCGCCGGTCTGGTCCTGCTCGCGCGACCACTTCAGCAGCAGCTGGCTCATGCCGATCCAGAGAAGGAAATATGCGGCCGCGCGCACCAGGAAGAAGGGCGTGTTCAGGTAAGGTGCCTTCGCCGCGATCAGGGGGTCGGCCATCGCGTCGGCATGCGTCCAGTGATAGAGGTCGTGCATGCCCGGGATGATGGGCAGGAACAGCAGGGCCATCACCGGGATGGTGCTCGCGGCTGCCTCGAGCGGGCGCCTGATCACGACGCCCCAGGCCCCTCCCGTGAGGTGCTGCACCATCAGCAGCGCCATGCTGCCCAGCGCCACGCCCAGCCAGAACGTGTAGGCCACGAGGTAGGCCTGGTAGAAACGCTCGAGCCCCGACATGGCGAAGCCCACGCCCGCGAGCGCCAGCCCCACCACGGCGGCCATCATGCCCAGCTTCTGCAGGCCCGACACGCTCTCGGGCGGTTGATAGGTTTCCGTCGTCATCGTGACTGTCTCTTCTGCCTTCTGCCTTTAGCCTTCTGCCTTCCGACGTCGCGTTCCGGCCGGCGCTAGTGCTCGGCCGCGGGCGTCGCCGCCTTCTTCGCCGGCGGGTTGTCGAGCGTGCCCTGCAGGTTCGCGGGCACCTCGGCCACCGTCGCGTGCTGGCTGAGCTGCAGCGCCCGGACGTAGGCCACGATCAGCCAGCGGTCGCGGACCGGGATCTGCTCGGCGTAGCCCTGCATGGCGCCGAAGCCGTTGGTCACCACGTCGTAGAAGTAGCCCACCTTCTCGTCGCGCAGCCGGTCCTGGTGATAGGAGGCCGCGCGCCTGAGACCGCGCTGCACCACCATGCCCTGGCCGTCGCCCAGGACGCCGTGGCACGGCGTGCAGTAGATGCCGTAGCGCTCGCGCCCGCGCTGCAGGTCGGCCTGCGAGAGCGCGAAGGGGAACTCGGCCACCAGCTCGCCGTTGGCGCGCCCGGTGTAGAGCGCCTCGTCCTCGCGCAGCCAGCCGCGCGCCACCGTGCCCGTCGGCGCCACGCGCGAGGCGCGGCCGTCGGCGTAGAACGCGCTGGCCTCGTAGGACTCGTAGCGCGGGGTGTCGTGCATGTCCTGGCGACACGCCCCCGCGCCGAGCGCGAGCAGCACCACGACGAAAACATTACGCCGCAACGTCGTACACTCCCTTCGCGCCCTGCTCCCCGAGGAACCGGGTCGTGCCCGCGTGATCGAAGCGCGGATCCGCCGACTCGATCACCAGGAAGAACTTGTCGGAGCTGGCCAGCGAGAACCGCTCCACGTTGAACACCGGGTGGTAGGGCTGCGGCAGGCCGTTCAGCGCGAACATGCCGATGGCCGCCGCGAGCGCCGAGAACAGAATCGTCAGCTCGTAGGACGGCACCACGAAGGCCGTCCAGGTGGCGTCGGGCCGCCCGCCGATGTTCATCGGGTAGCTCACCGCCGACATCCAGTATTGCATCGCGAAGCCGGTGGCCATGCCCGTGAGGCCGCCCGCCAGGACGATCTGCGAGAGCCTCGTCCGCTTCTTGTGGATGATGTCGTTCAGCTCCTCCACGGGAAGGGGCGAGTACGCCTCCATCTTCGTGAAGCCCGCCGACACCGCGCGCTTCGACGCGTCCACCAGCGCCTGCACCGAGTCGAACTCGGCCATCACCCCGTAGAGCGGGTTCTCGTGTTCAGCAGCGTGTGCCATTGCCCTAGTGCCCCCCGTGGTGATCGGCCTTCACCTTGGCCTGCGGAAGCAGCGTCCGGACCTCGAACATCGAAATCATCGGCACGAACCGGATGAACAGGAAGAACAGCGTCAGGAACAGCCCGATGGTGCCGAAGTAGGTGAGGAAGTCCCACCGCGTCGGGTAGTACATGCCCCACGACGAGGGCACGAAGTCGCG
>DAIRFN010000217.1:0-10034 GCA_036795065.1 Vicinamibacterales bacterium | reverse complement strand
GCAGCCATCCGATGCGTTCGGTCCGGTGTCGTTCGGCGTGAGGCATGTGAGGGCGCCCGCCCGGGCGTCAACATGATGCCATGCGCCGGGACGAACCAGATGTGGCAACATGCCCGCATGACGAGACGACACGTACTCAAGGGGGCGGTCGCGGGTGTGGGCGCGACGGTGGTGGCGCCGGGCGAGGCGCGGGCGTCGGACGCCGCGGTGCTGAAGATGCTGGACGACTTCGCCGCGGCCTGGAACCGTCACGACGTGGATGGACTGATGGCCTGCATGGCGCCCGACTGCGTGTTCGAAGCCTCCGCCGGGCCCGAGGTGGCCGGCGCCCGGCACGTGGGGCGGGACGCGGTGCGCCGCGCCTACGCCGCCGTCTTCGAGGCCTACGCCGACGCGCGCTGGAACAACCCGCGCCACTTCGTTGCCGGAGACCGTGCCGTGTCGGAGTGGACCTTCACGGGCACCACGAAGGGCGGCGCGAAGGTCGAGGTGAACGGGTGCGACGTCTTCACGCTGAAGGACGGCAAGATCGCGCTCAAGAACTCCTACAGGAAGCAGCGGGGCTGAGGGCGATCACGGCCGAATCAGTCGCCGATAGAAGCCGCTGGTCCTCACCGTGACGGTGACCGGGTTGTCGTTCAGGTTCTGCCAGAACCAGCCGTGGTTGCCGGCGGCCGGCGCCTCGAAGGCGCCGTGTCCGCTGCTCTGTCCCTCGTCTTTCCAGTAGCTGCGCGACGCGCCCTCGGGCGCGCCCACCACCTCGCCGTGCATGTCGACGTCCACGCCGCCGCCCTCGGCGATCCACGAGAAGACCATGCGATCCCCGGCGTCCATCACCGCCTTGATCTCGGCGCCCTCGCCCGACTCGAGCGTCAGCGACATCTCGTCCGATCGGAAGGGCACGGCGCTCTTCATCAGCGAACCCGACGCGTCCGAGGCGGTGCTGGCGGGGAGTTCCTCGGCGGACTCGACGGAGGCTGGGCGGTAGAGCCCGAGCGCGCGGCCCAGCCCCGTGGGATCCAGCCCGTATTCGGCGGGCAGCACGGCGACGACCAGGACAACGGCCGCCGCGAGCACGGCCAGCAGCGTGGCGCCCGCGAGGCGGCGCGACGAAGGTGGAGGGAACGACGGGCTGGAGTCGAGGGGCGCGGGCATGTCGGCCTCCATCATGCCCCACGCGCCAGCGGATCAGCGAACCGGGTCGCCCGCCCGCGTGCCGCCGCCGGCGCGGCGGTCCACGTCGCGCTGTGCCGCGGCGCCTGGCGCGCGGGGGCCATTATGGAAAGTCACTGGCGTGCGGCTCGATTCGTCGACGAGCAGCTGGAACACGTCCGGGCGCGCGTAGTGGCCGACGGCGTCGAAGTCCATCCGCGCGCGGGCGATGTCGTAGGGATCGATGGCGGCGGTGAGGATGGTCTCGCCGCTGAAGTCGGGCCCGGCCAGCACCTCGCCCAGCGGGCCGATGATGCAGCTGCCGCCGCGCGAGATGACCGTCTGCGGGTCGTCGCCAAATGCCGTGGGGTAGTCGGCGGGATAGTCTTTCCGTCGTGCGAACTGGTTGGCCGACAGGACGAAGCAGCGTCCTTCCTGCGCGATATGCCGCATGCTCGGCAGCCACGTCGCGCGCGAGTCGGCCGTGGGGGCGCAATAGATCTCGATGCCCTTCGCGTACATCGCCGCGCGCAGCAGCGGCATGTAGTTCTCCCAGCAGATCACGGCGCCGACGCGGCCCAGCTCGGTGTCCACCACGGTGAGCGTCGAGCCATCGCCGAATCCCCACACCAGGCGCTCGCTGGCCGTGGGCATGAGCTTGCGGTGCTTGCCCAGGCAGCGGCCGTCGGATCCCAGGAAGAGCACCGTGCAGTAGAGTGTGCCGCCGCTCCGCTCGATCACGCCGACCACCAGGTGCGTGCGGTTCGCGCGCGCGAGCCCCGCCATCCGATCGACATGCGGGCCCGGCACGTCGATGGCGCTTTCCCAGTGCCGCCGGAACTGCTCGCGCCCCTCGGCGCTGCGCGATCCGACGACCGCGCCGAAGTCGAGGCCGCGTGGGTAGGCCGACACGAAGGCTTCGGGGAAGAGCGTGAGGCTGGCGCCGCGCCGGCTGGCGTCGGCGGTGAGATCGCCCAGCTTCTGGAGCGTACGCTCCACATCGAATCCGGCGGGGGCCGCCTGCACCACGGCCACCGTGTACGGACCTTTCACTGGCGGAGATGCGCTCAAGGGGGGGCACGCCTCCTCGCGTGCGAGCGTTCTTCGCTGCAAAGGATATACCGCTGCGCGGTTGGTGCGATGGGCTATCGTTCGGGGAGTCGTCATGTCCCGTCCGCGTGCCCTCCTGATTGCGTGGTGCCTTGCCTCCGGCGCGTGCCGGTCCGCGCCTCCTCCTCCCGCGGCGCACGTCGCGGTTCCGCAGCAGATCGGGACCTGGCAGGGCACGGGCGATCGCACCATCGGCTTCGACAGCCAGTCCGGCCGCTTCCGAATCCAGTGGGAAACACGCCCCGAATCGGGCGTCTCGGGTGGCACCTTCCGCCTGACGGTGCACAGCGGCGTGAGCGGGCGGCCGCTGCAGGAAGTGGTGAATCACGACGGCGCCGGGTACGGCAGCCTCAACTTCGAAGACGACCCGCGCCTCTATCAGCTGCTGGTCGAATCGGGCGGCGTGCACTGGTCGGTGACGGTCGACGAGTTGGTGCTGGCGGCACCGCCGTCCGGGCGCTGAGTCTGCGGTCGAGCGGACTTTACTCCTCGCTGCGGCTGACCCGAAGTTCGTGTACCCTTTTCCGGGTCCTTCCCGGAGAACCGAACGATGATGCTTCGCGCGCTGTCCACCCTCATTGGCGTCAGCCTGCTGGCCGCCACCACCGTCTCCGCCCAGCGGCCCGCCGACGCGCCGCCGACGGCGCCGTCGGGCACGCCTCCCGACTCGGTGATGATCGAAGAGCTCACCTGGGCCGAGGTGCGTGATCTCGTCCAGGCCGGGTGGACCAGCGTGATCGTCGGTACGGCGGGCACCGAGCAGAAGGGCCCCCACATGGTGGACGGCGAGCACAAGTTCGTGATGACCTACACCGCCGACAAGATCGCGCGCGCGCTGGGACGCACGCTGGTGGCGCCCATCGTCACCTACGTGCCCGAGGGCAGCTGGGATCCGCCGACCGGCCACATGGGCAAGCCCGGCACCATCACGCTGCCCGAGGATCGCTTCGTCGAGCTGCTCGTGCACGCGGGCCGCAGCCTCAAGGCCGGCGGGTTCACCAACATCCTGTTCCTGGGCGAGTCCGGCGGCAACCGCACCGGCATGCGCCTTGCCGCCGAGAAGCTGAACGCGCTGTGGCAGGGCGCTGGCGCGAAGGCGTACTGGGTGGACGACTACTACACCAAAGCGCACCGCGAACAGGAAGTCCTCGCGGCGAAGTTCCTGGGTGTGCCGGAGAACCAGGTCGGCAACCACGCCAACATCCTCGACACCTCGGAGCTGCTGTTCGTGGCGCCGCAGCACGTCCGCACCGATCGGCTCGTCGGCAACGACTACGAGAACAACGGCGTCAGCGGCGTGAACCAGTCGAAGTCGTCGCCCGACGTGGGACGCCAGCTGCTGCAGATCAAGATCGACAACGCGCTCGCGCAGATCAAGCGCATGGTGAGCGGCGCCGAGCCGCCCGTGCCTCCCGCGCCGCCGCAGGGCGGCGGACGCGGCGGCGCGCGCCCGGCTCCGCCTGCCGGTCCCGCGCGCCCGACGATGGAAACGGCGCCGGCCGGCCGGACGCCGACGCGCGCGCCCGATACCGTGTTCATCGACGAGCTCACCTGGGAGGAAACGCGCGACGCGCTGAAGGCGGGGAAGACCACCGCGATCGTCCCGACTGGCGGCACCGAGAAGAACGGGTACCACATGGTGCTCGGCAAGCACAATTACGTGGTGGCGCACGCCGCCGACCTGATGGCGCGCCGCCTCGGGAACGCGCTCGTCGCGCCGGTGATTCAGTACGTGCCCGAGGGCGATCCCGATCGGCAGGACCCGGGCGAAATCTCGCTGCCCTCGCCGGCGTACGACCAGCTGCTCGACGCTGTCGCGCGCAGCCTGAAGGCGCATGGCTTCACCGACATCCTGTTCATCGGCGACAGCGGCGGCAACCAGGCGGGCATGACCGCGGTGGCCAACGCCCTCAACGAGGAATGGAAGGCCGCGGGCATGAAGGTCTACGCGCTCACCGATTACTACGCCGTTGGTCGCGACCACTACCGCGCCTGGATGCTCGCCGCCTTCGGCTACGACGACACCATGGTCGGGAGCCACGCGGGCATCAGCGACACGTCGCAGATGCTGCACGTCCATCCGGCGGGGATTCGGAAGGACCGCATCATGCCGTGGGGCGGTCCGCAGGACTCGGGCGTGACCGGGGACCCGACGCGCTCGAGCGCCGAGATCGGACGGATGGGGATTGAGTTCAAGGTCAACGCGGGATTGGCACAGTACCGGTTGATCAAGAACCCGCCGCAACCCCGGCGCGGCGGCCGGCCGCCCGCAGCCCTGCGGTAGGAGCGCTCGCGTGGGCCTGCCGGTGGGCGCGCCTCCGGCGCGTGGCAGTCCCACCGCGAGGCCCACGGCCCGGGGGGGCCGCCCACCACTGGCCTGCGGCGCGCAGCGCCGCCTCCTCCTGCGATATCCTTGAGGTTCAGATGTCCACGACGATGACCCGCCTGATCGCGCTGGGGCTGGTGGCGTGTGCCGCCGCCGCGTGCCGCAGCGCCAACGTCTCTGGAGGCCCCGGCCTCATCCAACCGGGAGCGCCCGGACAGGAGGGGCGAACGGTCAGCGTCGCCGACTCCACCGATCTCTCGAAGGTGCAGTTCACGCCGGCCGACGTCACGTTCATGCAGGGTATGATCGGCCACCACCAGCAGGCCATCGAGATGGCTGCGCTGCTGCCCTCGCGGACCAGCCGCGAGGACATGAAGCTGCTGGCCAAGCGCATCGAGGTCTCGCAGATCGACGAGATCCAGATGATGCAGGACTGGCTGAGGGCCCGCGGGCAGGCGCTGCCCGATCCACACGCGCATCACCAGCACGGCGCCACGCTGATGCCGGGGATGCTCACCCAGGACGAGATGGCGCGGCTGGAGGCCGCGAAGGGCGTGGCGTTCGACCGCCTGTTCCTGGAAGGCATGATCAAGCACCACGGCGGTGCGTTGACGATGGTGCGGGAGTTGTTCGCGACGGCTGGCGCGGGCCAGGACGGCGACATCTTCGCGTTTGCCTCCGACGTGGAGGCGGACCAGCAGATGGAAATGGACCGGATGGGAGCACTGCTCCGGGAGCTGCAGAGATGACTGGTGTGATGAGACGGGTGGGAGCGGTCGCCGCCATCGTGGGCGGTGTCGTGCTGGTGGGGGTGGCGCAGCAGCGCCCGGCGGATCCGAACGATCCGCGGGTGGGGCTGAAGCCGGGCCTCTTCGACGCCGGTGTGGCCGCCCGCAACATGGAGTTGACGGCCACGCTGCCGCGGCCCCAGGGCTTCTTCGATCCGAAGCAGCCAGCCGGGGACCCGACGCCGGCCGAGCGCCCCCCGCAGCAACCCGCCGCCGAGGGCGCGGCAGGCGCCCCTGCGACACCGGCAGCGCCCGCGGCGCCCGCAGCCCCCGCGACGCCGGCAGCGCCCGCGGCCGGACAGGCCGCCGGCGTGCCGTCCGGCCCGCCGCCTCGAGGTGGTCTCGACTTCGCCAACTCGGACATGGCCTTCGCCGGTACCCACATGTGGGTCGGCAACTTCCACGGTTTCAATACCTACGACATCGAGAACCCGCGCCGGCCCAGGCTCCTCGCGTCGATCGTCTGCCCCGGCGGGCAGGGCGACGTCTCGGTCTACGGGAACCTGTTGTTCATGTCGGTGGAGCAGACCCGCGGCCGCGTCGACTGCGGTGTGCAGGGCGTGCCCGAAACGGTGAGCAAGGAGCGCTTCCGCGGCGTGCGCATCTTCGACATCAGCGACCTGCGCAAGCCCCGCCAGGTGGCGGCCGTGCAGACCTGCCGCGGCTCGCACACCCACACGCTGGTGCCAGACGTGAAGGACAAGTCGCGCATCTTCGTCTACGGATCGGGCACCGGCTCGGTGCGCGCCGGCGAGGAGCTCGAGGGCTGCTCGGGCGAGCAGCCGGACAAGGACGAGAACACCGCGCTCTTCAGCATCGACGTCATCGAGGTGCCGCTGTCGGCGCCGCAGAACGCCAGGATCGTGAACCGACCGCGCATCTTCGCAGACGAGGCCACCGGCGCCATTGCCGGCCTCTGGAAGGGCGGCGACCACGGGCCGGGCACGCAGCGCACGAGCGTGACCAACCAGTGCCACGACATCACGGTGTTCCCCGAGGTGGGCCTCGCCGCAGGCGCCTGCTCGGGTAACGGCATCCTGATGGACATCTCCGACCCGGTGCACCCGAAGCGGCTGGACCACGTCGCCGACAAGAACTTCGCCTACTGGCACTCGGCCACGTTCAACAACGACGGCACCAAGGTTCTCTTCACCGACGAGTGGGGCGGCGGCACGCGGCCGCGCTGCCGCGCGACGGATCTGCCCAACTGGGGCGCCAACGCCATCTTCGACATCGTCGACAAGAAGATGCAGTTCAAGGGCTACTACAAGATGCCCGCGCCGCAGACCGAGACGGAGAACTGCGTGGCGCACAACGGCTCGCTCATCCCGGTGCCCGGGCGCGACATCATGGTGCAGGGCTGGTACCAGGGCGGGCTGTCGGTGTTCGACTTCACCGACTCGGCCAACCCGGTCGAGATCGCGTTCTTCGACCGCGGTCCGCTGGACGCGAAGAACCTCATCACCGGCGGCTACTGGTCCACCTACTGGTACAACGGGAACATCTATGCCTCGGAGATTGCCCGCGGCATCGACGTCTTCCGCCTGAAGGCCAGCGAGTTCCTGTCGCAGAACGAAATCGACGCCGCGATGCTCGTGCGGCACGAGGAGTTCAACGCGCAGCAGCAGCCGAAGGTGGCATGGCCGGCGACGGCGGTGGTGGCCAAGGCCTATGTGGATCAACTGAACCGCACGAAGGCCATCCAGCCCGAGCGCGCGAAGGCCGTCGTCGCGGCGATGGACCGCGCCGAGGGCATGCGCTCGGCGCGCGACCGCAACGCGGCGTCGGCCGCGCAGCAGCTCGACACGCTGGCCTCGGAGATCGAGAGCGACGCGGCCTCGGCCGCGGGACGCGACCAGATGCGACTGAAGGCGCTCGCGGAGACGCTGAAGGGCCGGGCGGCGCGGCTGAAGTAGCCGCCCACGCCAAGAAGGTGGAGGACCCGGTGCGAGCCCAGGCCGCTCGCACCGGGTCGTTCTGCGTACAGCCGATTGATGCCGGTCCACGAGCGGCTAAGATGCGGTATGCCTCTCGACACGATACGCAGCTGGCTCGGGCTCGGCGCCGGGCGCCCGGACGCGCCGGAACCGGTCGCGCTTCGAGACCTGATCGACACACTCGAGCACCTGGAGCCCGATCGGGCGCGCCATCTGGCGCGCTTCGCCTATCTCCTCGGCCGGGTGGCGCACGCCGACCAGCACGTCAGCCCGGAGGAGACCCGCGCCATGGAGGCGCTGGTCGTGCAGGAAGGCGGACTCTCGGCCGATCAGGCGGTGGTCGTCGTGGGCCTGGCCAGGTCGGCCAACCTGCTGTTCGGCGGGACCGCGGACTTCGAGGTCGCGCGGGAGTTCGCCGAGGCGGCTACCTACGAAGAGAAGCTCGCGCTGGCACGGTGCCTCTTCCGCGTGGCGGCGACCGATGAGGCGATCTCCCTGGCCGAGGAGTCCGAGATTCACCGCATCGCGAACCACCTCAAAATCCTGCCGCAGGACTTGACGGCGCTCCGGGTGGACCACGCCCGGTTCCTTCCGGGGCTCTCGTCCCGCCCACGCTGAGGCGCTCGGCGGCCAGCGCGCGTGCCGCATGGCCCCACCGTCGCACGTGTGCGGGCTCGCGAGCGATTTGGAGGTATCGTCTGCGGCATGGCCATCGCCCTCACCGTCAACGGTCAGCCCCGTTCGCTTGACGTCGAGTCGGACACGCCGCTTCTCTGGGCCCTGCGCGACACGCTCGGACTGACCGGCACCAAGTTCGGCTGCGGCGTTGCCCAATGCGGCGCGTGCACCGTCCTCGTGGACGGCGAGGCGATGCCCTCGTGCATCGTGCCGGTGTCGGCCGTGGCCGGCGCGTCGATCACGACCATCGAAGGGCTGGCCGCGGAGGGCCGGCTGCACCCGGTCCAGCAGGCGTGGATCGACCACCAGGTGCCGCAGTGCGGCTACTGCCAGAGCGGGATGATCATGGCCGTGGCGGCGCTGCTGGCCCGGCAGCCGCATCCCACCGACCAGGACGTCGACGACGCCATCACCAATATCTGCCGCTGCGGCACGTTCGCGCGCGTGCGCCGCGCCATCCAGGATCTCGCTCGGAGCTGACCATGGGCAAATGGACGCGACGGGCATTCATCGGCGCGGGGTCGGTCGTGGGCGGCGGCTTCGTCCTTGGCGTCATCGGCGTCGCCGTCGCCCCGAGCCGCCACAGCCTCGTGTCTGACGACGCCGCGGGGAAGGGCGAGCTCAACACCTGGATCACGGTGACGCCGGACAACGTCGTGACCATCCTGGTGCCGCACTGCGAGATGGGGCAAGGCGCGCAGCAGGCCCTGGCCATGATGGCGGTCGAGGAGATGGACGCCGACTGGGCGAAGGTCCGCGTGAAGGAAGCGCCGGCCCTGGATGCCTATGCCAACGGGTACGTGGCGCGGGCCATGGCCGGCGACAAGGTTCCCGGGCCCCTGGGCCGCGCGTTCGATTACGGCACGTACCGCCTGGTGCGGTGGTATGGGCTGCAGCCGACCGGCGGGTCCATGTCGGTGCGCACGACGGGCCGCTTCGGCATGACGGTGGCCGGCGCCGCGGCCCGGGAGATGCTGGTGGCGGCGGCCGCGGCTCGCCTCGGGGTGGGCGCGTCGGAGCTGACGGTCGCGAATTCCGAGGTGCGCCACGCGGCGTCGGGCCGAACCGCCACGTTCGGGGAGCTGGCATCGGAAGCGGCGAAGCAGTCGGTGCCGTCGCGGCCCACGCTGAAGTCACCGGACGCCTACGCGCTTCGCCGCACCTCGCGCCCGCGTTTCGACATGCCGTCGAAGGTCAACGGCACGGCGGTGTACGGCATCGACTTCACGCTGCCGGGCCTGCTGCATGCGGCCGTGGAAATTGTCCCGGTCTTCGGTGGCAAGCTCGTGTCGGTGGACCCGAAACCGGCCGAGTCGATGCCCGGCGTGAAGCGCGTGGTGATGCTGGACGAGGCCGTCGCGGTGGTGGCCGACAGCTACTGGCGTGCGCGCACCGCGCTGGACGCCTTGAAACCGCAGTTCGACGACGCGGGGCATGGCGGCGTTTCGAGCCAGACCATCTTCGCCGCGTTCGACCAGGCGCTCGGTGCGCCCCCGGAGGTGCCGCGAGATGCCGCAACTGTCGTCACCGCCGACTACCAGGTGCCGTTCCTCGCGCACGCGACGATGGAGCCGATGGCGTGTACCGCGCGGGTCGAGGGAGCCGGTGCCGAAATCTGGGCTGGCACGCAGGACCCGCTGAACGCGCGAGCGACCGCGGCAGAGGCCCTGGGGCTCGAGCCCGGGCAGGTGAAGGTGACCAACCTCCTGCTCGGCGGCGGCTTCGGACGCAAATTGCCGTTCTCCCTGGATTTCGTCGGCATGGGCGCGCGCATCGCGAAGGCGATGTCGCCCGCCCCGGTGAAGATGATCTGGAGCCGTGAGACCGACATGCGGCGCGGCTACTATCGCCCCGCGGCCATGGCCCGGTTTGCGGGCGCGCTCGACGCGAAGGGTGCGCCCCTCGCCGTGGCATGTCACTACGCGGGCGGTGGGGATGCCGAGTCGGTGTTCCTGCCCTACGCCATCGGCGACAAGCGGGCTGAGGGCAGGGAGGCGGCCCATCACATCCGCACCGGCGCCTGGCGGTCGGTCCTCAACTCCC
>DAIRFN010000023.1:0-28315 GCA_036795065.1 Vicinamibacterales bacterium | reverse complement strand
GATGGCGTTGCCGCCGCTCTTGATCACCTGCCACCCGACCTCGGAGGCGATGTCGCTCTGCGACACCACCATGCCCGTGCGGGCACGCACCGGCGCCGAACCGGCCTGGAGGGAGAGGGACGAAACGACGAGGGCGGCGGTGAGCAGGACGAATGAGCGGCGGGTCATAAGAGCCTCCGCGGGAATTATAGATGCAGTCGGGAGACGGACAACGCCTCAGAAGAGAACCGCGCCGGGAGGGCACCAGAACAGCGTCGGGAGGAGCACGTGCGGTAGGACGGCGGGGGGTATCCCGCCGCGATTCCCTCCCGTCGTGCCTCAGGCCCGATCGAGCTTCTCTTCCCGACGCCTATGGCCTACGGCTTCGTCTTGATGGGCGTGTCCTCCCGGTTCCCCCACTCTTCCCAGGCGCCGTAGTAGTTCCTGAGCTTGCCGAGATCGTGGCCGATGAGGGCCAGGGTGAACAGGTCGTGCGAGGCGCGCATGCCTACCTGGCAGTAGGCGATGACCTCGTCCGACGGCAGGATGCCCTTGTCGCGGTAGAGCTTCGTGATCTCCGCCGCGGACTTGAACGCGTGCGTCGTCGGGTCGAACGTGTCTTCCCAGTACACCGGCACGGACGACTCGATGAACCCCGCGCGCTTGATGCCGCGGAAGTCCTTGCCGTCGATCTCGCCCTGGCTCCGCGCATCGACGATCTTCATCCCCGGCTTGTTGATGGCCGCCAGTACGTCCCTGGCCGTGGCATGCCCGGTGCGGTGGGTCTTGACGCGGAACGGGGCGGAAGCGGTGGGCGCCGGCGTGTCGGTGGAGGTGGCGCGCTGCTCGAGCGTCCAGCTGGTCCAGCCGCCGTTCAGCAGCGCCACGTTGGCGTGCCCATAGTAGTTGAGGATCCACCACAACCGTGCGGCGTAGATACCGCCCCGCTCGTCGTAGGCCACCACGCGCGAGTTCGGGCCGATGCCGAGCCTTGCCATCAACGCCTCGAACTCCGCTGGTGCAGGCAGGAAGTCCGGTGGCGCCTTGGGATTGCGGATCCAGTTGTTGTCGAGCCACACCGCGTTCGGGATGTGCCCCTGCGCGTAGCCGCGCGGCCTGAGGTCGACAATCCGCAGGTTCGCATCGGCCGTGCGGGTGGCGAGCCACGCGGTCTCCACGAGCAGCTCGGGGCGGGCATATCCGCCCGGGTTCGCCACGGACTGGACGGCCAGCAGCAACGGCAGGAGCAGTAGCATTCGGTGATTCTATGCTCAGGCGCCCGCGCGCGACGGTTGAGGTCCGGCGGTGTCAGAATAGGGCGCGATGACCTCCTCTGTGTCTGTCGCGTCCAAGCTGCCCGACATCGGCACCAGCATCTTCGCCGTGATGACGCGACTCGCCAACGAGCACGGCGCCATCAACCTGTCGCAGGGGTTTCCCGATTTCGACTGCGCCCCCGCCCTGGTGGACGCCGTGGCGCGAGCGATGCGGGCGGGGCACAACCAGTACGCGCCCATGCCGGGCGTGCAGGCCCTGCGTGAGGTCATCGCCGCGAAGGTCGCGCACGGCTACGGGGCCTCGTACGATCCGATGACCGAGGTCGTTGTCACTTCGGGCGCGACCGCCGGCCTTTACGCCACGCTGACCGCGCTGGTGCACCCCGGCGACGAAGTGGTGCTGTTCGAGCCCTGTTACGACTCCTACGTGCCCGTCATCCGGCTGAGCGGCGGGACGCCGGTCTTCGTCAGCCTGCGCTATCCGGACTACGCGGTGGACTGGGACGAGGTGCGGCGCGCCATCTCCGCGCGCACGCGCCTGATCCTGGTGAACACGCCGCACAATCCCACCGGGGTCACCTGGTCGGCCGACGACATGCGGCGGCTGGCCGCGCTGGTGGACGGTACGAACATCCTGCTGGTCTCAGACGAAGTCTACGAGCACATCACCTTCGATGGCCGCCGGCACGAGAGCATCCTGCGCTACCCGGAGCTGCGCGAGCGCGCGGTGGTCATCAGCTCGTTCGGCAAGACGTTTCACACCACGGGCTGGAAGGTGGGCTACTGCGTGGCCCCGCAGCCGCTGATGACCGAGGTGACGCGCGTGCACCAGTTCGTCACCTTCACCGTGCACACGCCGTCGCAGGTGGCCTTCGCGGAGTTCGTCTCGCGCGACCCCTCCGCCGCGGCGCTGCCCGCGTTCTACCAGGCGAAGCGGGATCGGTTCCTGGCGCTCACCGAGGGATCGCGCTTCAGGCCCCTCAGGTGCGAGGGCACGTACTTCCAGCTGATGGACTACTCGGCGCTCTCGGGCGACACCGACCGCGCGGTGGCCGAGTGGCTGCTGAAGACCCACGGCGTGGCGGCCATCCCGGTCTCGGCGTTTCTCTACAAGGACCCGGGCGGCCCGGTGCTGCGGTTCTGCTTTGCGAAGAAGGAGGAGACGCTGGCCGCCGCCGGCGAGCGGCTCCGCCGCGTCGGCGCGGCGGTCGGCCATTGAGCGATCGGGCGATTGCAGATTGGCGATTGATTGAGGATTGGGTGATTGAGCAATTGGTTGATTCATTGAGGATTGGCCGAGTGGGCGATCGGGTGATTCAATGGCCCGCGCAGCTCTCGCGTCCGCCCGCAATTGCCGAATCGCCGAATCGCCGAATCGCCGAATCGCTGAATCGCTCAATCGCTCAATCGCTCAATTAATCACTCAATCGCTCAATCACCCAATCCCCAATCAATCACCAATCTGCAATCCTTCAATCACTCAATGGACACCTACAGTATCCTCCTCAGGTATTCCCCCACCCCGCGCCGCGGATTCCACTGGCGCGGATAGCCCAGCGACACCTCCTCGAACCGCACCCCGTCCACCGTCCGGCTCGAGCGCAGGTGGAGGTGGCCGTACGCGACCGCTTCCACGTTGAATCGCTGGTGCCAGTCCTCGGTGAGCCGGGTTCCGCACCAGATGCTGAAGCGCGGGATGCGGGGAAGCACCGCCAGGTCGCGCCTGAGCGGGAAGTGATTCGCGAACACCAGCCGCGCGTCACCCGGCAGCGCCTCGAGCCGTGCCCGCGCTTCGGCCACCCGCGCGCGGCACCACGCGGCACGCGTGGCGAATGGCGCGGGCGAGAGCAGGTCTTCGTCGGCAGACCGCAGGTTGGCCTCGCGGGCCCACAGCACGGCGCTGTCGGGCGTCACCTCGTCGGGCGCGAACGAGTAGTCGTACAGGAGGAACAGCGGCACGATGGCGCGCAAGGGGCCGTCGCCCGGCCACACCGGATAGGGATCCTCGGGTGTCAGCACTCCGTGCCGCCGGCAGAGCGTCACGAGGCGTTCGTAGTGCCCGACCCCGCGCTGCTCGGAGGCCAGGGTTCGCGGCGTCCACAGGTCGTGGTTGCCCGGGACCCAGATCACCTGCTGGAAGCGCTGTGTCAGCACGCGGAGCGCGATGTCGATCTGCGCCGGGGTGTCGCCGGCGTCTCCCGCGAGGATGAGCCAGTCGTCCGGGTACGATCCCAGCGCCTCGAGCCCTGCGCGATTCTCCTTGAACCCGACGTGGAGATCCGCCAGCGCCCAGAGCTTCACGCGTTCACCAGGGGCACCACGTCGGCGATGCGCACGTCGAGGTCGGCACCTTCGCGGCGCACGGCCAGGGCCAGTCGATGCCGTGCCGTCGGCCAGGCCTGCGCGAACTGCCAGCTGCCGGCGTCGTCGTCGATCTCCGGGTCGAACGAGATGCCGGGCGGGGCGGGCGGGCGCAGGCGGAAGGCGAAGTGCCGCAGGGGCAGGGCCAGGCCCATCCCGCGCGCCTTGATGTAGGCCTCCTTCAGCGTCCAGTAGTCGAAGAACACGCGCGGCTGGCTCTCAGCCGGCAGCGCTCGCAGATCCGCCACTTCGGTCGGCGCGAAGAACCGATCTGCGACATCGTGGGTGAGCGCGCGGTCCACCCACTCCACGTCCACGCCCACGTCGTGGGTCGCCGCCAGGGCGCAGGCGACCATCCCGCGGGTGTGCGACACGTTGAACCCGAGTGATGCGGGACCGCCCGGCGCTAGCAGTGCCGGACGTCCGTGCTCGTTGGTGACGAACGCCCATTCCCGGGGATCGCCTCCAAGGTATCGCGAGAGCTGCAGGCGCACCAGGGCGCGGCCGATGACAAAGCGCTCCTTGTCGGCATCGAAGTGGAACCGGCCCTCGCGCGCGCGTTCGTCCGCGCTCAGCAGGCGGCGATACTGATCCAGCCGCGCGCGCACCTCGGGGTTGTCCTGGCGGACCGTGAGCACGTACACGAGGCGAGGAGGGAAAGCATCGACCATGGGAAGGCAGGTACGCCATCATTATCGTATGGCCCGTTCGCGCCTGCTCGTGGCGGCCCTGCTCGGCGTGCCGGCCCTGTTCGGCGCAGCGACAGGTGGCCTCGGCGCGCAGTCGCCTCCACTTCCGGATCGGGAGCGCTTCTTCGCCGAGGTGCTGAAGCGGCTCGCCAGCAACGACATCATCCAGAGCCGGTACTCGTACCGGCAGAAGTCGACCGAGCTGAAGCTCAACCCCCTGGGTCGCATGGGCACCGGGCCGGTGCTGGTGCACGAGGTGTATCCCCACCCGGAGGAAAAGCTCACCTATCGCCGGCTGATCGAGCGTGACGGCCATCCCCTGAGCTCCGCCGAGATTGCCGCGCAGGACCGCGACTACCTGCGGAGGCTGGAGGACTGGAAGCAGCGGACGGCACGCGAGGGCGAGTCGGCCCGGAGGCTGCGACTGCGGCGGGCGCAGGAAGGGCGGGAACGCGACGAGGCGCGCGCGCGCGAGGCGCTCGACGTGTTCGACTTCACCATGGAAGGGCGGGACACCTGGGAGGGGACCCCGGCCATCATCGTCAGCTTCACGCCCCGGCCCGGCGCCCAGCCGCGGACGCGCGAAGGCCGGATTGCGCGGGCCTTTGCGGGCCGCGCCTGGATACACGAGTTCGAGTACGAGGTGATGAACGTCGAGGCCACGGCTATCGACGACGTGTCGTTCGGGTTCGGCATCATCGCGAGACTGCATGAGGGATCGACCGCGAAGTTCGTCCGGCAGCGCATCGGGGGACAATGGATGCCCACGGAGTCGCGCTTCGAGGGCACGGGCCGAGCGCTGCTGGTGCGCAGGGTCGTGATCAAGTTCTGGCGGGAGTACTCCGATTATCGGCCGTTCGAGCCCGATGAGCTGCCCGCGAAGCTGGGGCTGGCCCGCTGACGGCGGAGCACGACCCAACTGGCGCCGATTGCCAACGCAACGGCCGCCAGGACCAGGCCCACGGTGCCTCCGTGCTGCCGGACCATGTCGATACCGCGCTCACCGTACCGCATCGCCAGATACGCCTGGCCGAAATAGCGCGTGCCTCGGCCGACGATCACGGCCAGGGCGAACCGCCACGGAGCCACGGCCGCCGCACCCGCCATCAGCACGAAGATCTTGAACGGTGTCGGCGGGGGCAGCAGCGATGGGACGACGACGGCGAGCAGCCCCCACCGCTGGTAGAGGCGCATCGCCCGGTCCACCCGCTCCGTGCTGAACCGCCGGCGCAGGAACACGTCACCGCCCTTGCGCCCGATCGAGTAAAGCAGAAAGCAGCCGGCCAGCGAGCCCAGGGTGGTCATCCCGGCGTAGTAGGGCATGCGGTCCGGCTGCCGCGCGCTGAGGTAGATGACCAGCACATCGTTCACTTCGGGCAGCGACAGGAACGACGAGTCGAGCGTCGCGATGATGAACAGCCCCAGTCCCCCGAGCTGATCGACCCAGGCCTGGAAGGTCGCCAGCATCAGGCGAGATTCTCGGGGATCAGTCGCTCGACGATGACGACGTCGCGCCAGGCGCCGTCCAGCTTCGCGTGATGGTCGTAGATGCCGACTTCCCTGAAGCCCAGCGACGCCATCAGCCGCCGGCTGGGGACGTTTTCGACGAAGATGCGCGAGATCAGCTTCCAGAAACCCGCATGCGTGGCCGCATCGATCAGCGCATCCATGGCGACGCGGCCCGCGCCACGGCCGCGGCCCTCGCGTTCCACATACACGGAGAACTCCGCGATGCCCGCGTAGCATTCCCTCGACCGGTAGGTGGACGTGGAGGCGAAGGCAACGATGTGCCCGGCGCCATCCTCGACGACGACGATGGGGTGCCGGCCGTCGAACCAGGCGGCGACGTCTTCGACGCGCCGCGGGCGCGTCTCGAAGGTGCCGAGGCGGTCCTCGATGCCTTCGTTGTAGATTCGTGCGATGTGTTGAGCGTCCGCAGGGGACGCCGGGCGGGCGGTGAGCGTCATGGCATCGGAGCGACGATCATAACGCGGTCTCCGGTCTCCGGTCTCCGGTGTTCCAACTCCCGCCGTACTTCTCCTCCCGGCGCGGTTCTCTCCCGACGCGATCCCACTCCCGACGTGATCCATAATCCGCCATGCTCAGAGAGGCAGCGGCGGAGTTTCTCGGCACCTTCATCCTCATCATGTTCGGCGCCGGCGTGGTTGCGCAGGCGGTGCTCAGCCAGAACGCCAACGGGTCGTATTTCGCCATCAACGTGGGATGGGGCCTTGGGGTGATGGTCGGCGTCTACGCGGCCGCCGGGGTCTCGGGGGCGCACCTCAACCCCGCCGTGTCGGTGGCGCTGGCCGTGCGCCGCGGGTTCCCCTGGGCCAAGGTGCCGGTGTTCGCACTGGCGCAGACCGCCGGCGCCTTCGTCGCTTCGGCGCTGGTCTTCCTGACCTATCGCGAGGCGTTCGCCGCGTTCGACGGCGGCGTTCGGCAGGTGCAGGGCGCGCTGGGCACGGCCGGCATCTTCGCCACCTACCCGCAGCCGCATCTCTCGATCGCCGGGGGGCTCGTCGATCAAATCGTCGGCACGGCCCTCCTGATGGTGGGCGTGCTGGCGATGACCGATCAGCGGAATGCGGCGCCGCCGGGATGGCTGGCCGCGCCGCTCATCGGCGCGCTCGTCATCGGCATCGGTGCGGCCTTCGGCTTCAACGCCGGGTACGCCATCAACCCCGCGCGTGACCTGGGCCCGCGCCTCTTCACGGCCGTCGCCGGGTGGGGCGGAGGCGTCTTCACGGCCGGCAACGGCTGGTGGTGGGTGCCCATCGCCGGTCCGCTGGTGGGCGGCGTGCTCGGCACGCTCGCCTACGACGCCTGCGTCGGTCGCGCGCTGCCCCCGGCGGGGTCGCGCTCGTGAGCCGCTACATCCTGGCCCTCGACCAGGGCACCACGTCGAGCCGCAGCATCGTCTTCGATCGCGCGGGACGCGTGGTGGCGATGGCGCAGCAGGAATTCCCACAGCTGTTTCCGGGGCCGGGACACGTGGAGCACGACCCCGAGGCCATCTGGTCGTCGCAGCTGCAGACGGCGCGCGACGCGCTGTCCGGGGCGCGCATCTCGGCCGCGGATCTGGCGGCCATCGGCGTGACCAACCAGCGCGAGACCACGATCCTCTGGGAGAAAGCCTCCGGCAGGCCCGTCGCCAACGCCATCGTCTGGCAGAGCCGCGTGACGGCGCCGATCTGCGATCGGTTGAAGGCCGAAGGCCACGAGCCCACGTTCCGCCGAAAGACGGGCCTCGTGGTGGACGCCTACTTCTCGGGCACGAAGGTCAAGCATCTGCTCGACTCGTTCGACGGCCTGCGCGCGCGCGCGGCGCGCGGCGAGATCCTCTTCGGCACCGTGGACAGCTTCCTCCTCTGGCGGCTGACCGGTGGGCGTCGGCACGTCACCGATGCCAGCAACGCGAGCCGCACCCTGCTCTTCAACATCCACACGCAGGACTGGGACGACGAGTTGCTCGGACTGCTGGACGTGCCGCGCGCGATGCTGCCGGAGGTGTGCGCTTCGAGCGAGGTGTACGGCGAGACCGTGCCTGAACTGCTCGGCGCCAGCGTGCCCGTGGCCGGCATTGCCGGCGATCAGCAGGCGGCGCTCTTCGGCCAGGCATGTTTCGAGTCCGGCACGGCGAAGAACACCTATGGCACCGGCTGCTTCATGCTGCTCAACACCGGCAGCACGCCCGTGCCCTCGGAGAAGGGGCTGGTGACCACCATCGGCTGGCGCATCGGGCGCGAGACCACCTACGCGCTCGAAGGCTCGGTGTTCGTCGCGGGCGCCGCCGTGCAGTGGCTGCGCGACGGGCTGCAGGCCATCCGTTCGTCGGCCGATGTCGAGGCGCTGATGAGCGAGGTGCCGGACACCGACGGCGTGTACCTGGTGCCCGCGTTCGTGGGGCTCGGCGCGCCGTACTGGGATCCGCGGGCCCGCGGCGTCATCGTCGGGCTGACGCGCAACACGAAGATGGCGCACATCGCCCGGGCCGCCGTGGACGCCATGGCCTACCAGACGCGCGACGTGCTCGAGGTGATGCAGCTCGAATCGGGGCTGCCGCTCACCACGCTGAAGGTGGACGGCGGCGCGGCGGCCAACGCCACGCTGCTGCAGTTCCAGGCCGACCTGCTGGGTGTGCCCGTGCGGCGTCCCGTGGTCGGTGAGACCACCGCGCTCGGCGCCGCCTACCTGGCCGGGCTCGCCGTAGGCTACTGGAACGGGCTGGACGACGTGCGGAGGAACTGGGCCCTCGACCGCGAGTTCAGGCCGTCCATGCCCGCCGACACCCGCGAGCGCCTGTACGCCGGGTGGAAAAAGGCGGTGGGACGATCACTCGATTGGGAACGCGCCTAGCACCACGGTCCAGCGGAGATGGCGCGGACGCCACGGGCCCCCGGAGGCCTATTGGGGGAACAACAGGTCCCGAGCCCATTCATTTCTTCCCGCGGCGTGGTACACGAGCGATCGCAGCAACTCGGGCATGAAGGCGGCAGACGGGACGAACGCGACGAACCCGAGTCCACGTTCGGGATCGACACACCACGCGCCCAGCTGATGAGCATCTGGCTGCACCACCTCGTTGGCGTTCAGGCGCTGCGCAATGGCCGCGTCGGGTTCAACCGGGATGAGGAGGCGCAGCTGCAGGCCTGAGCCGAGCGCCGGGTGGACCGCGCTGGCGTCCATCTCGAGGCGCGCCGGCTGGCCCGTGGCGAAGTCCAGGTCTGCGATCAGCCGATCGGGCTCGTTGGCGGCCAGCAGCCAGGGGCGGGGCTCGACATGGACCAGCTGCGCCAGGGCGTCGGTGGTGAAGGGCGACGGGTCCTGCCCCCGCTGCTGGTAGATCTCGACCACGCCCAGCATCTCGTCCGGGTGCTGGCGCGGTCCGGCCGACAGGTGGGCGCTCTCATCCACGCGTGCGCCGAAGGCCTTCGCCATCTCCGCGGCTTCGGCATGGGCGTCGGCCACCTGCAGCGCCATTGCGTGCAGCGCCAGGGTGCGCGCCATCGGCCAGTTGTCGTCCGTGAGTGTCACCGACGCATGCAGGCGGATCGTGCGCGTCTCGACGTCAGCCACGTACGCGCTGAGCGTGGCCAGGCGGTTGATGGCGGCCAGGCGTTGCCAAGTGAGCGACGAAGGCGGGACGTCGGCCAGCAGGTCGGTCTCGACGTGCAGCGTGGTCACCGTCACCCCGTGGACGGTGCGCGGGGTGCCCAGGTACGCGCGCTGCGCCAGAGCGCCTGCCCACCACGCGAAGCCGCGGCTCCGGCCCTCGAACCACTCGTGATCGATCTGCAGGCGATCGATGAGGAAGTTGATGAGGGCCGCCTCGGTCTCGGGGGTCACGGCGTCTCGCTCACACTCACATGGTACAGGGCAATGGCGACGGCCGTGCTGACGTTGAGCGAGTCCACGCGGGCGCTCATCGGGATGGCCACGCGCACGTCGGCGGCGGCGAGCGCGTCGTCTGACAGTCCGCTGCCCTCGGCGCCGGCGACCAGTGCCACGCGCCTACTGGCGAGCCTCAGCCGTGGCAGGGGCAGCGCATCCGCGGCGGGTGTCAGCGCGACCAGCGCGAAGCCAGCATCCCGAAGCAGCGCCAGCGCGCCGGGCCACGGATCGGCCAGCACGTACGGAACCGCGAGCGTGGCGCCCATCGACGTGCGCACGGCCTTCCGGTAGAGCGGATCGCCGCAGGCGGGCCCGAGCACCACCAGCTCGGCGCCAAGTGCCGCTGCAGTGCGGAACACGCCACCGATATTGTCCGGGTTGTTCACGCCTTCGAGCACGACGACGCGTGACAGCGCCTCCAGGGTCTCGTGCGACAGCGGGCGGATGGCAGGCCGCCGCGCGAGCGCCAGGCAGCCGCGGTGGATGTTGAACCCCACCACGTCGTTCATCACCCGTTGCGGGACCACGTAGACCGGTACGTCCGGATGGGCCGAGACTATCGGTTCCATCTGCGCGAAGGCCGCGGGAGAGAGCAGGACCGATTGCGCCGCGCCCGACCACGCTCCCGAACGGGCCGATGCCGCGAGCAGCCGAGCCACGACCAGCCGCCCCTCGGCCACGAACACCCCCCGGGCCTCCAGCGCGTGGGGATCGGCCACCAGCCGGTACCCCGCCACGCGCTCATCGTCCAGCGCGGCGACAGGAATCACCCAATCACCCAATCGCTCAATCACGCAATCCAATCGCCAATTGGCAAATTCCAGAATCTCCAATCAATCGCCAATCTGCAATCGCCAATCATCCATGGCCTACTGCCACTCGTTCTTCTGGACGACCGGCATCTGCAGCGCGCGCTCGCGGTCGAGGTCGAGCGAGCCGACGTGCAGCGAGAGCGGGGACTGCACCCACTTGTAGATGGACTGTGAGAACAGGCGGGTGAAGCACCGCGCCCAGGCCTTCAGGCGTTCGCCGTCCTCCGAGGGGAAGAGGCTGCCGAGGGCCGCGGTCATCTCGTCGGGTGACATCTTCTCGCCCGCGTACAGCTGGAGGCACGCGTCGAGCACCGGGAAGGGCATCAGCTCCTGTTCGGCCTGCTGTGCATCGGCCAGTTCGGGCCCGGGCTCGGTGGCGAGCGTGGCCGTGATGCCGGTGAACCCGAAGCGCGCGTGCAGCCGGTGCAGCAGGGCGACCACCACCGTCTTCGGCACGTTGGCGATGACCGACAGCGCGCCCTCGAGGTCGCCGCCCATCGTCGTGTAGCCGACCGCCTTCTCGCTCATGTCGCCGGTCTGCAGGAACAGCGCGCCCGAGGTGTTGGACCAGTTCCACATGCGCTGCCCGCGGAGGCGCGCCTGGACGTTCTGCCGCGTGAGCTCGGTGGGCGGCCGGCCGCCCAGCATGGCGGTGACCACCGCGATCTCGCGGTCGGTGGCCTCGTCTATGGGCACGACCTGCAGGCTGGCGCCAAGCTCGCGTGCCAGGACCTCGGCGGCCTCCCGCGTGGCCTCCTGCGAGTGGCGGCTCGGCATGTAGAAGGCGTGGATGGGCACGGCGCCGGCCCCCATCAGTTGTGCCGCGCGCCACGCCACCATCAGCGTGAGCATCGAGTCGCGTCCGCCCGAGAGGGCGATACCCAGCGACGTGAATGCGCCGGTCTTCTCGTAATAGCTCTTGACGCCCAGCGCGAGGGCTTCGAAGAGATCGTCGAGCGCCTGGTCGCGCGGGTCGGGCTCGGGCGCGCGGCTGGCGGGCAGGAAGAAGCTGCCGCCCTCTGGCGCCGGGTAGCCCAGCCTCGAGCGATCGGCCGTGCCCCCGTCGCACTCGATGACCGGGACGGCCTGCCTGCCGAGGCGGTAGTCTTCGCAGTCGCTGCGCCAGGTGGTGTTCTCGACGCGCAGCCGCCTGGTGCGATCCAGGTCCACCACCGCGGACCACCAGCCCTCGAGGAAGCGCGGCGCGTCGAGCACGCGACGGCCGTTCTGGAAGATGAAGCCACCGCCGTCGTAGATGAGCCCGTCCTGGCCGCCCACGGCGTTCGCATACACCAGCAGCGCCTGCGTGTCGGCCGCGCGCGTTGCCAGCATCTCGCGCCGCGTGGCGTCGATGCCCATGCGGTATGGCGAAGCCGAGACGTTCACGACGATCTCGGCGCCGGAGTAGCAGCGCCGACGCATCGGTCCGTCAGGCGACCAGGCGTCCTCGCACACCTCCACGGCCACCAGCCCGAAGTCGAACCCGAAGACGTAATCGCCCAGCGGAATGCCGCCGGCATCGAGGGTCAGGCCGGGCCCGCCGCGCGAGAAGGTCCGGCCCTCGTAGAAGACGTTGTAGGTGGGCAGCTTCTCCTTCGGCACGAACCCCAGGATCCGGCCGTGGTGGACAACGGCGGCGCAGTTGAAGAGCTGTCCACCGACGGCCACGGCCAGGCCCAGGACGAACACCGTGGGGAGGTCCGCGGTGTCAGCGGCGAACTGTTCCAGGGATCGGCGCTGGCCGTCCAGGAAGGCGCGCCACTGGACGAGGTCCTCGGGCGGGTAGCCGCCGATCACCTGTTCGGGGAAGGCCGCCAGCGTGACATCCTCGGCGGCCATGACCCCGGCCAGCTGGACCAGCCGCTGTCGGTTGGAGGTCACGGCGCCCACGGTGGGGCTGACGCTCGCGACCGCGAGCTTGGCAAGCCGCATCCCTCAAAGGGTACAACACGCCGCTTGCACAATCGTGCACCTGCACCGGCTGGCCCGCGCGGGGCGTCCAACCGGCATGGACTTCCTCAGGCAATGGGTCGTTGGCATCGTGGCCCTGGTGGCCATCGATTTCGTCTGGCTCGGTGTCGTGGCGAACGGCTTCTACCGGCGTGAGCTCGGGCCCCTTCTGCGCATGAACGGCGACCGGATGGATCCACGCCTGGCGCCGGCGGTTCTCTTCTACGCCATCTTCGTCGCGGGCCTCATCCTCTTTGCCCTGCCGCGCGCGCGGGCGGGGGCGCTGGTGGAGACCATGGCCTGGTCGGGCCTCTTCGGCCTGGTGGCGTACAGCGTGTACGACCTGACGAACTACGCCACCCTGCAGGCGTTTCCGCTCAGGGTCGTGGTGGTGGACCTGGCCTGGGGCGGCGTGCTCTCGGCTCTCACGGGCGCGGCGATGTGGCTCGTGCGCCCGGCATGACCTGGCGCCCGCGCTCGCCGAGCAGGACGGACGGCCGCCGCCGGCGCCGCGCCAGGCCGAACCTGAGCACGGCCTTCTCTTCGATGTGGGCCATCGCCTCGTCCACCGAGTCGGTGACGCACATGAGGTCGAGATCGTGGGCCGAGACGGTGCCCGCCTCGATCATCCGCTGCGACATGTCGAGGAACGGCTTCCAGTAATCCCGCCCCATCAGCACCACGGGGAACTGCTCGATCTTGCCTGTCTGGATGAGCGTCAGGGCCTCGGTCAGCTCGTCGAGCGTGCCGAACCCGCCCGGCAGCACCACGAACGCGTACGAGTACTTCAGCAGCAGCACCTTGCGCACGAAGAAGTAGTGGCAGGTGACCATCTCGTCGAGGTAGGGGTTCGGCGCCTGCTCGAACGGCAGCTCGATGTTGCAGCCCACTGAGCGGCCGCCCGCTTCCTTCGCCCCGCGGTTGGCGCCTTCCATCACGCCCGGGCCGCCGCCGGTCATCACCGTGAAGCCCAGCCTGGCCAGTGCGCGGCCCACGTCGCGCGCCCGCTCGTAATAGGGGTGGTCGTCCTGGAACCGCGCCGATCCGAAGACCGTGACGCACGGTCCGACGAAATGGAGGGTGCGGAATCCGCGCAGGAAGTCGCGCCCGGCGCGGAGCAGGAGCAGCAGCTCGCGGGTGCGCGACTGCGGTCCTTCGAGGAACACTTCTTCGTCGCGCCAGTGCCGGGATGAGGGGAGCGAGGGCAGTTCCGGCGCATCGCCGGGCGGGTCTTGTGTCATGCGTGCGAAGGCGATTCTTCGGCGCCGACACCCTCGGGGATGTCGCACCTCGGCCTTGGTGTAGAGTCTACTCCCATGCACGTGCGCAGGTTTCTCATCCAACTGAGGGCGGTGTGTCTCCTGGCAGCGATCGCGACGGTCGCAGATGCCCAGACGGCGTCGGTTTCGGGTACGGTCGTCGACGTATCAGGCCTGGCGGTTGCCGGGGCCGAAATCACGGCGCGAACCGCCGACGGGCGCACCGCGACCACGGCCGCGGGGCCCGACGGCCGGTTCACCATAGAGGGCCCCGTGGCGAGCTTGCGCGCCATCGCCCCCGGATTCGCCCCGACCGACGTGGACGTGGTGTCGAGCGGCCTGCAGGTCGTACTTCGTCCGGCCACGTTCGCCGATTCGGTGGTCGTCACCGCCACCCGCGGTGCCGAGCGGCTGCCCAGTGCGGCGAGTGCGACGGTGGTCACCTCGGCGGAGCTCAGCAACTCGGCGGCCGGCGCGCTCGACGATGTGCTGCGATCGACGCCGGGCTTCAGCTTGTTCCGCCGGTCGTCGTCGCGCGTGGCCAATCCCACCACACAGGGCGTCACGCTGCGTGGGGTCTCGGGCTCAGGCGCCAGCCGCACGCTGGTGCTCGCCGATGGGGTACCGCTGAACGATCCGTTCGGCAGCTGGGTCTACTGGAACCGCGTACCGCAGGCCGCGGTGGACCGCGTCGAGGTGGTGCGCGGGGCCACGGGGGATCTCTACGGCGCCGACGCGCTGGGTGGCGTCGTGCAGGTGTTGACGTTCTCGCCCGACCGCACTCGCGCGCGCGCCACCATCG
Source organism: Vicinamibacterales bacterium (assembly GCA_036795065.1). Lineage (GTDB taxonomy): Bacteria > Acidobacteriota > Vicinamibacteria > Vicinamibacterales > UBA2999 > VFZN01. Next base: position 13,792 of record DAIRFN010000023.1, on the reverse strand, counting down.
AGGGCGGATCGTTCGACACCTTCCGCGGTTCGCTCTTCGGTGGCGTCGAGAACGACGGATGGGCGGCCGCGGGTGCGTTCGAGGGCACCACGACGGATGGCGCCTATACCGTGGCGCCCGAGGCGCGCGGGCCCATCGACACCCGTGCCGACAGCGACTACACGACGGGCTTCGTCACGGCGGGCAAGCAGGCCGACACGTGGAATGCGTGGATCAAGGGGGCGGCCTACGCCGAAGATCGTGGCAACGGCACGCCGGCCCAGGTGAATTCCACCGATTGGCAGCAGGTGTCGGGCACAGCCGGCGGATCCCTGGCCGGGGGCGTGTGGCAGGCGCAGGCGGCAGGCAGCTCGCAGGATTACTACCAGACGTTCACCGCGGTGTCGGCCGACCGCACGACCGAGCGGCTGACCACCGAGCAGACCACGGACACGAGCTTTGCGTCGGTCGGCGGGCAGTGGACGCGGCCCGTGGCGCGCGCAACGCTGATCGCGGGCGCGGACTTCCAGCGAACCGAGTCCACCGTGGCCGAGCTGCGCTACTCGTTCACTGGCGTGCAGAGCGGTCCCTTCTACCTCGGCGGCACCGAACGCACGTCGGCGATGTACGCGCGCGCCAGCCTGCCGGTGGCCGGCAGCGTCACGATCGATCTCGGCGGCCGCGTGGACTGGTGGCGGTCGGAACCGACCAATCCAACGCTGCCCGACAAGTCGGTGACGTTCTTCAGCCCCCGCGGCGCCGTCGCGTGGCGTCGTGGCCGCTATGCGCTCCAGGGCGCGGTGTACCACGCGAACCGTCCGCCGACGCTGAATGAGCTGCATCGCGGCTTCCGCGTGGGGAACGCCGTCACCAACCCGAACCCGCTCCTCGATCCGGAAACCCTGACCGGCGTCGAGGGGGGCGTGCTCGCGTCGTGGGACCGCGTCACGGCACGGGTCACGGGCTTCTACAACAGTCTCGACGGCGCCATCGCCAACATCACGCTGTCCAGCACGCCCACCCTCATCACGCGCGAGCGGCGCAACTCTGATGAGATCCGCGCCGGCGGCGTCGAGCTCGAGGCCGACGCGCGCCTGACATCGACGGTCGGCCTCAACGGGCAGATCGTGTTCACGTCGAGCCACTTCCGCGGCTCTGTGGCGACCCCCGCCATCGAAGGCAACCAAGTGCCCCAGGTGCCCGTAGTTCAGGGCGGCGTCGGGCTCACATGGACCGACCCCCGCCTCGTCACGGCGGCCGTGCAGGTGCGGTTCAGCGGCGAACAGTACGACGATGACGCGAACCGGTTCGTCCTCGGCGCCTATGGCGTGGTGGACCTGCAGGTGAGCCGCGCCGTGACGCGCGGCCTGGTGGGATTCTTCGCGGTCGAGAACCTGTTCGACGAGGATTACGACGCCGGCCGCACGCCGATTCGCCTCGTGGGCTGGCCGCGGTCGGTGCGCGTGGGACTGCGTGTGGCACTGCGCTGATTCCGGAGGTTACGCGGAACGAGGTAATCCGCCGATTTCGTCGGACCCTGCGGATCCAGCATCCGGCGCCATGAGCCATGTCGACTGCCCGCCGCACCATCCGCGCCATCAACAACGAGACCCGGCCGCTCGCGTCTGCCGTCGCGACGTTGCTCCGGGCGGAGATTGGTGACCCTCCCATCTCGAAGGCCGACGCGCGCCGAGTGGTCATGGCCGGCGCCGTCCGCGTGAACGGGCAGAAGTGGTCCGTGCCCTCGGCCCCGGTGCCCGAGGGCGCACGGGTCGAGATCGCGCTCGACATGTCTCGGCTGCCTCGGGCTCGGGCCGGCGCACCCGTCGCCGCGCCGCGCGTGCTGTTCGACGACGCTCACCTCATCGCCGCGGACAAGCCGCCGGACCTGCCCACTCACGCCACCGCCGACCCGAATCGGCCCGACCTGGTGACCATCGTGGCCAGGACCGTCGGCGTCAACGTGGCCGACCTCGGCGTGCATCAGCGCCTGGACGCGGGCACGTCTGGCGTCGTGATTTTCGCGCGCACGCCGGAGGCGAACGAGGGTCTGGCGCGGCAGTTCGAGGCCCGCACGGTCGAAATGGTGTACCTGGCGGTGGTCGATGCGCGCCGCCGGCCCGAGCTCGCGCCCGGCGATGCCTGGGTGGAGCAGGCGGCCCTGGCCGCGGACGGCCGTGGCCGCCGCGCGCGGGTCGTGGCCGTGAGCACCGGAGGCCAGTTGGCAGAGACGGCGTTCCGCGTGCGCGCCAGGGACGGGGAACGCCTGCTCGTCGAGGCGCGTCCCCAGACGGGGAGGAAGCACCAGATTCGCGCGCACCTGGCCGCGGCACGGTTGAGGATCGTGGGGGACGAACGCTACGGGTGGAGCGGTCCGAAGACCCGGATGATGCTGCACGCGTGGCGCCTGTCGCTGGCGCATCCTGTCACTGGTGAGCCGCTGGAGATTGAGGCGCCGCTCCCGCCGGGGTTTGTCCTCGCGGGCGACGAGGCATGACCGAGACGCCGCACGCCATCGTGCTGTTCGACGGGACCTGCGGGTTCTGCGAGGGCTCCGTGCGCTTCATCGCCACGCGCGACCCGACCGGGTATTTTCGGTTCGCCCCCTCGCAGTGGCCGCAGGCTCAGCAGGCACTGGCCGCCCGCGGACTCACGCGCGAGGCCGCCCGCAGCCTCGTTCTCATCGAGGGCGACCAGGTGTACCTGCGCTCGACGGCCACGCTCCGCATCGCGGGGCGCCTGTCGTGGCCCTGGCGCGCGGCGCGCCTGCTGCTGTGGGTGCCCGAACCGCTGCGCGACGCGGCCTACCGCGTGGTGGCCGCGCTCCGGCATCGAGTCGCGAGGCCATCCAACGCGTGCGAGCTGCCGCCAAGGGAGATCCGCGACCGGCTGATCAGCTGAGCAGGTTCCCGAACGTGTTCCGGAGCTTCTCCAGCTTGGGCAGGGCCGTGAACAGGATGTACGGCTGGCCCGGGTTTCGGTTCGCGTAGTCCTGGTGATAGGGTTCGGCCTCGAAGAACTCGTCCAGCGACTCGAGCGTGGTGACGATGGGCGAGCCGAAGACGGCGGCGTCTGCCAGCTGCTTCATGTACGCGGCCGCGATCGCGCGCTGCTGCGGCGACTGGTAGAAGATGGCCGAGCGATACTGACGGCCGCGATCATGCCCCTGCCGGTCGAGCTGCGTCGGGTCGTGCGCCACGCCGAAGAACACCTGCAGCAGGCGGCCCAGCGAGATGCGCTGCGGGTCGTAGCGCACTTCCACCGCCTCTGCGTGATTGGTGGTGCCGCTGCAGACCGCGTCGTAGTTGGCCGTGGCCTTCGTGCCGCCGGCATAGCCCGACCGCACGCCCAGCACTCCGGCGAGCGGCTGGAACACGGCCTCGACGCACCAGAAGCAGCCTCCGGCCAGCACCACCGTCACGGCCGCGGCGTCGTGGGGAGCCGGAGGATCGAACGCCGGAGGCGGGATCGTCGTCATCGCTCCATTAGAGCCCGAATCGCGCTCTCCGGTTTCCCGCCTTCGCTCGCGTCACGGGAGTGAGCTTCGGCGAGGCCAGCCGCGAACCTCAGAACCCCAGGAGCCCCAATGCGCCGCATTGTCTACAGCGTGGCCGCCAGCCTCGACGGATTCATCGCCGGCCCGAATGGCGAGTACGACTGGATCCCCATGGATCCCGACATCGATTTTGCCCAGCTTTTCGCCGTGTTCGACACGGCGTTGATGGGACGTCGAAGCTACGAGGTGGCGGTCGCGACCGGCTGGTCCCTGCCCGGCATCACGTCCGTGGTCGTGTCGCGCACGCTCGAGGCGGCTCCCCCGGGCGCCTTGTTGATACGAGACGTCGCTCGCGAGGTCCCGGCCCTCAAGGCCGGGCGCGGCAAGGACATCTGGCTCTGGGGCGGGGGAGAGCTGTTCAGGTCGCTGCTCGACCTGGGCCTGGTGGACGAGGTGGAAGTGGCCCTCGTGCCCGCCCTTCTCAGCCAAGGGGTGCCCCTGCTGCCGCCCGCGGCGCGCCTGACGACGCTGGCCTTCAAGGAGCATCGCCTGTACCCGAAGTCGGGCATCGTGATGGTGCGGTACGCCGTCCGTGAAAGCACCAATGCCGTATCATGACCGCGGAGGATTCCATCGATGGGGAACGGTTGCTGGTTGCTGATGACGGCGTTGAGTGTGGCCCCCGCGGCGGCGCAGGGCGTGTCGAAGGACGCGCAGATTGCGCAGGCGGTGATGGCCGCGCCCGAGGACCGGCGCGCAGGCGCTGCGGTCATGGGCTTCGAGGGCGGCAAGATCGTCAGCCTCCGCCCCGGGACCAACGACCTGGTCTGCCTCGCCGACAACCCGGCCGCCGATGGCTTCAGCGTCGCCTGCTACCACAAGGATCTCGAGCCCTTCATGGCCCGTGGCCGCGAGCTCACGGCCCAGGGCGTCACCGAGGACAAGGTGCGGGACCAGACGCGCTACGACGAGATCAAGGCGGGGAAGCTGGCGATGCCCACGGAGCCGCGCGCGCTGTATGTGATGACCGGCAAGTCGATTGACGCCGCCGGGAGGGTGGACGGGGCCTACACGCGCTGGGTGCTCTACGTGCCGTTCGCGACCGGTGAGTCGCTGGGGCTGCCGACGCGGCCGGCTGGACCGGGTGCGCCGTGGTTGATGGACCCGGGGACCGGGGGCGCGCACATCATGATCAGTCCACCTCGGCCGTAAGGGCCGAAAGTCCCGTCCAATGAATGACATCCGATGACAAATCGGTACAACATTCCATCCACACTCTCGCCGGACAGGTCCCATAATTAGGGCATCTGGGACAGGCTCGGCCTCGCATGGCCGACCCCCCCCGGTTCCGGGAGAGTTGCATGAAAAAGGTCCTGATGGCAGGACTGGTAGTGGCCGTGTGTGGGGCCGCGCTGGTCGCGCAAGGTTCGCCGAGCCGTCCGACAGCCCAGGCGCCAACCCCCGCCCGGACGCCGGCGGCCCCCTCCGTGGCGGCCCCCTCGGCGCCCAGGCCGGCCACCTCGCACGCCGCACCGGTCTCCGCGAGCTTTGCGGCGGCCGATCAAACCGCGCTGGTCGGCCAGTACTGCGCCACCTGCCATAGCGACCGCGGCAAGGCCGGCGGCCTGTCCCTGGCCGGCTTCGATGCCGCGAAGGCCGACCAGCACGCGGACGTCGCCGAGAAGATCATCCGCAAGCTGCGCGCGGGCATGATGCCGCCCGCGGGCGCGCGCCGTCCCGACGCGGCGATCCTCGACAAGCTGGCCACCGCGCTCGAGACGCGCATCGATACCGTGGCCGCGCTCCATCCGAATCCAGGCCGCCGTCCGTTCCAGCGGCTGAACCGCGTCGAGTATGCCGCCGCGGTGCGCGACCTGCTCGACGTGGACGTGGACGTCACGGCCTACCTCCCGCCCGACACCATCAGCAAGGGCTTCGACAACGTGGCCGACGTGCAGACGTTCTCGCCGGCGCTGATGGACGGCTACCTGCGGGCGGCCAGCCAGATCAGCCGCCTCGCGGTGGGCGATCGGAACGCCAGCGGCACGTCGGTCACCTACAAGATCGGGCGCACGGCCTCGCAGATGCGTCACGTCGAGGGCGCGCCCATCGGCACGCGCGGCGGCATCTCGGTGGTGCACACCTTCCCGGCCGACGGCGACTACGTCTTCAAGATGAACCTGCACAACGAGCCGCTCGGCGGGCTCGCGGGCCGCACCTCGATGACGGTGCTGGACCTGAAGGAAGTGGTGGAGGTCTCGATCAACGGCGAGCGGGTGGCGCTGCTGCCGCTCAACACGCGGATGAGCGAGACCGATGCGGCCAACAGCCTCGACATCTCGACGCCGTCCATCCATGTGAAGGCGGGCCCGCAGCGCGTGTCGGCGGCCTTCATCCAGAACATCGACGGGCCCATCGACGACCTGCTGACGCCGCTCGAGAACACGCTGGCGGATGTCAGCATCAGCTTCGGTGTCACCATGCTGCCGCACCTGCGCGACTTCAGCGTCGTGGGGCCGACGCGGGTGACGGGCGTGTCCGAGACGCCGAGCCGCGCGAAGATTTTCTCGTGCCGGCCCACGTCGGCCGCCGAGGAGGAGACCTGCGCGCTGTCCATCGTCAAGCGGCTCACGGCCCAGGCCTACCGCGGCGAGCCGAGCGCGGAGGACCTGCAGGACGCGATGAAGTTCTACGAGCAGGGCCGCGAGAAGGGCGGCTTCGAGGGCGGCGTGCGCCTGGCGGTGCAGTCCATCCTGATGAGCCCGCGCTTCCTGTTCCGCCTCGAGCCGATGCCCGCGGCTGCCACGACGCGCGCCTACCGGGTGTCGGACACCGACACGGCGTCGCGACTGTCGTTCTTCCTGTGGGGTACCTCGCCCGACGCCGAGCTGCTCCGCGCCGCCAGCCAGGGCGGCCTGCGCACGCAGGCGGGCTTCGAGCGCCAGGTGCGCCGCCTGCTGGCCGACTCACGCAGCCAGGCACTCTCCGAACGCTTCGCGGCCCAGTGGCTGCGGCTGCAGGACCTCGAGAAGATCATCCCCGACTACCTCACGTTCCCGCAGTACGACGAGACGCTGGCCGACGCCATGGAGCAGGAGACCAAGCTCCTGTTCGACAGCATCGTCCGCGAGGACCGGAGCGTGCTCGACCTGCTCACCTCGGACTACACGTTCGTCAACGAGCGGCTGGCCCGGCACTACGGCATCCCGAATGTCTCGGGGAACACGTTTCAGCGCGTCCAGGTGCCCGAGTACCGCCGAGGGCTGCTGGGCCAGGGCAGCATCCTCACGCTCACCTCGGTGGCCGACCGCACGTCGCCCGTGCAGCGCGGCAAGTGGGTGATGGAAGTGCTGCTCGGCTCGCCCCCGCCGGCGCCGCCGCCCAACGTGCCGTCGCTCGACGACTCGGTGAAGGCCAACGCGGGCGGAAAGATGCTCTCCACGCGCGAGCGCATGGAGGAGCACCGCAAGAACCCGTCGTGCAACTCGTGCCACCGCGTCATCGATCCGCTGGGGCTCGCACTCGACAACTTCGACGCGACCGGCGCCTGGCGCATCAAGGACAACGAGGTGCCGGTGGACTCGCAGGGCGAGCTCTACGACGGGACCAAGGTGAACGGGCCCGGAGATCTGCGGCAGGCCCTGCTGACGCACCAGGATGTGTTCCTCCTGAGCTTCACCGAGAACCTGCTCACCTACGCGCTGGGCCGCCGCGTGGAATCGGCCGACATGCCGATGATTCGCGGCATCGTCCGCGATGCGCGGAAGCAGAACCTGAAGCTGTCGGCGTTCGTCATGGCCGTGGCCAACAGCCAGGCCTTCCGCATGGCCGCGCCCGACGTGCCGGCGCCGAAGAACGCCGACCTGGACAAGGCCGCCCGCTAGTTTTCGAGGAGACGCGATGATCATCACGAAGAAGCACATTGCCCGCCGGACGATCCTGAGGGGCATGGGCGTGACCATGGCCCTGCCGTTCCTCGAGGCGATGGTGCCCGCGGGCACGGCCTACGCGAAGACCGCGGCGAAGCGCGTGCGGCTGGCCGCCATCGAGATCGTCCACGGCGCGGCGGGCAGCACGGCCTTCGGGGCGAAGAAGTTCATGTGGGCCCCCGAGAAGGTCGGTCGCGGATTCGATTTGTCGCCGAGCAGCCTGGCCCCGATGGAGCCGTTCCGCGACCACCTGACCATCGTCAGCAACACCGACGTCCGCAACGCCGAGGCGTTCACGGCGCCGGAGATTGGCGGCGACCACTTCCGCTCGAGCGCGGTGTTCCTCACGCAGTGCCACCCGAAGCAGACCCAGGGCTCCGACGTCTTCGTCGGCACCTCGCTGGACCAGATGTACGCGCAGAAGTTCGGGCAGGACACGCCCATCCCGTCGATGCAGCTGTGCATCGAGAACGTGGATCAGGCGGGCGGCTGCTCCTACGGTTACTCGTGCGTCTACACCGACTCCATCAGCTGGGCATCGCCGACCGACCCGCTGCCGATGATCCGCGACCCGCGCGTCGTGTTCGATCAGCTCTTCGGCGTGGGCGCCACGCCCGGCGAGCGCCGCGAGCGGCGCGCCGAGGACAAGAGCATCCTCGACTGGCTGGGCACGGCCGTCGCACGCCTCAACAAGGATCTGGGCGCCGCCGACCGGGCGCGGCTGGCCGACTATCTCGACGACGTGCGGGAAATCGAGCGCCGCATCGAGCGCATCGAGGCGCAGAACCGCTCGGGCGAGGAGCGCGAACTGCCCGGCGCCCCCATCGGCGTGCCCGACTCGTTCGAGGATCACGTCAAGCTGATGTTCGACCTGCAGGCCATCGCGTTCGCGTCCGACACGACCCGCGTCTTCGCGTTCAAGCTGGGACGCGATGCCTCGAACCGCGTGTACCCGGAGAGCGGCTACAAGGCCGCCTTCCACTCGGCCTCACACCACCAGGACCGGGACGACCGCATCACGGAATACGCGAAGATCAACAAGTACCACGTGAGCATGCTGCCGTACTTCCTGGAGAAGCTGAAGAACACCCAGGACGGCGAGTCGAACCTCCTCGAGAACACCCTGGTGATCTATGGATCGCCCATGGGCAACTCGAACGTGCACAACCACAAGCGGTGCCCGCTCGTCTTCGCCGGCCACGCGGGCGGCGCCCTGAAGGGCGGCGTTCACGTGAAGGCGGCCGACGGCACGCCGATGGCCAACGCGCTGCTCACCGCGGCGCACGCCCTGGGGCTGGACGACACCAAGGCCCTGGGCGACAGCACCGGGACGATGGCCCTGAACAGCGCGCCCGAGACCACCGTCTCTCAGGGCTGAGGAGTCTTCACATGGTGCGCAAACGGTTGGTGACGGGCACCCTGGCCGGCTTTGCCGGCGCGCTCTGCCTTTCGGTCGCGCTGCAGGCCCAGCCCTCGCGGACCGCGGTGGCGGATGCCGCCCAGCAGGCCGATCGCGCCGCGGTGAAAGCGCTGCTGAAGGACGCGGCGGACGTCAACGCCGCGCAGGGCGACGGCATGACCGCCCTCCACTGGGCCGCCATGAACGGCGACGCCGAGATGGCGCAGATGCTCGTCTATGCCGGCGCCAACGTCCGGGCCGCGACGCGCCTCGGCGCCTACACGCCGCTGTTCCTGGCCGCGCGCCAGGGCAAGGCCGCGGTGATCCCGGTGCTGGTGAAGGCTGGCGCCGATGCGAAGCACGCCACGGCCACCGGCACGACCCCGCTGATGGTGGCGGCCGCTTCCGGCAGCACCGAGACGGTGTCGGCGCTGCTCGACGCCGGGGCCGATCCGAACGCGACTGAATCGGTGAGAGGCCTCAACGCCCTCATGTTCGCGGCCTCGGCCAATCGCCACGAGGTCGTCACGCTGCTCGCCAGCCGCGGCGCCAACGTGAAGGCCGCGACCAGGGTGATCGACCTCTCCGCCCTCACGCGCGCGAACATGGGATTCAACGGCGGCAATCCACAGGTGCCCGGCCAGCCCCCGCGCGAAGGACAAGGCGGAGCCCCCGCCCAGGCCGGTCCTGGTCGTCCCGGGGCGCCCGCCGGACCTGCCAACCGCCGTCCGCCCCAGGTGCCCGGCGTGGACCGGCAGTTCCAGTTGAACGAACTGGTGGCGGGGCAGGGTGGATTCACCCCGCTGCTCTTCGCCGCGCGCGACGGCTACGTGGAATCGGCCCTGGCGCTGCTCGACGCAGGCGCCGACGTGAATCAGGTGGCCGAGAGCGACAGGAACAGCCCGCTGATGACCGCGATCGTCAACGGTCACTTCGATCTCGCGAAGACCCTCATCGAGCGGGGCGCCGACGTGAACCTGGCCGCCGACAACGGCGCGGCGCCGCTCTACGCCGCGCTGAACGTGCAGTGGGCGCCCAAGGCGCTCTACCCGCAGCCGCAGGCCTACCGCCAGCAGAAGCTCGACTACCTGCAGATGATGACGGTGCTGCTCGACAAGGGCGCCAATGTCAACGCGCGCCTGAAGAAGAAGGTCTGGTACTCGGGCTACAGCTTCGACCTCTCGGGCGTCGACGAGATTGGCGCCACGCCCTTCTGGCGCGCGGCCTACGCCAGCGACGTCCAGGCGATGAAGTTGCTGGCCTCTTACGGGGCCGACCCGAACATCCCGACCATGAAGCCGGCTGGCCGTCCCCGCCTGGGAGACGGTGAGCAGCGCGAGATGAAGGACACCACGGGTCTGCCACCGGTCCCGCTGGGTGGCCCGTCGGTGACGCCGCTCCAGGCGGCCGCGGGCGTGGGCTACGGCGAGGGCTTTGCCGCCAACGCGCACCGCTTCGCCCCGTCGGGCATGCTGGCCGCCGTCCAGTACCTGGTCGAGGTCCACGGGGCCGACGTCAACGCCGTGGACCACGAGGGCATGACCGCGCTGCACCACGCGGCCGCGCGCGGCGACAACGAGATGATCCAGTATCTCGTCTCGAAAGGCGCGAACGTGAAGGCAGTCGACCGCGAGGGCCGCACCACCGTGGACATGGCCAATGGCCCCGTCCAGCGCATCCAGCCGTTTCCCGAGACCATCAAGCTGCTCGAGTCACTGGGTGCCGTGAACAACCACAAGTGCGTCTCTTGTTAGCCGGTTAGCGCGGTGGGCGGCACGGCCGCCCACCGTTGGCCACTCCCGTTCGTTACTCCCGCCTTTCGGGGGGTCCCTCCCCCTCGTTTTTTTCGTCTTCTCTCTTTCGCTTCACGTCTGCCGGCCCCGGGAACTCGCCGGGCCCGGGCCGCACTCGCCGGGATTCCGGCAGGACCAGTGCCGAAAGCCCCTCAGATCGGTGTTGAACACGCGTTCGACCGTGGTACGGGGTATGCACGGTCCTTCCCAGACAACGTCGGGAGGTAATCATGGGCCGACCGCTAACCATCTGGGAACATGCCAGGTTGCAGGGGCATTCCCGCCGTGACTTCCTGAAATTCTGCGCCTGGCTCACCGCTGCCGCCGGGATGGAGTCCTCGGCCATCGCCCAGGTGGTGAAGGCCCTGGAGACCAAGGCCCGGCTGCCGGTTGTCTGGTTCCACTTCCAGGAGTGCACCTGCTGCAGCGAATCGTTCATCCGCTCGTCGCACCCCATCGTTTCCGACATCATCCTCGACAAGCTCTCGCTCGATTACACGCAGACCCTCCAGGCCGCGGCGGGCGTGCAGGCCGAGAAGGCCCTGCACGACACCATGGCCAAGTACCCAGGCGAGTACCTGATGCTGGTCGAGGGGTCCATTCCGACCGGCGCCGACGGCGTCTACTGCACCATTGCCGGGCGCACCGCGCTCGACATCGTCAAAGAGGCCGCGGCCGGGGCAAAGGCCATCGTGGCCTGGGGGAGCTGCGCGTCGAACGGCTGCATCCAGGCGGCGAGTCCCAATCCGACCGGGGCGACGCCGGTGCACAAGATCATCACCGACAAGCCGATCATCAAGGTGCCCGGCTGCCCGCCCATCGGCGAGGTGATGGCCGGCACCATTGTCCACCTGCTGACCTTCGGCACCATCCCCGAGCTCGACCGCGTGGGCCGACCCAGGGCGTTCTACTCACGCCGCGTGCACGACACCTGCTATCGCCGGCCCAACTACGACGCGGGGCTCTTCGTGGAGTCGTGGGACGACGAAAACGCGAAGAAGGGCTACTGCCTCTACAAGATGGGGTGCCGCGGACCGTCGACCTACAATGCCTGCGCCGTGACCAAGTGGAACAACGGCGTCTCCTTCCCGATTCAATCCGGACACGGCTGCATCGGCTGCAGCGAGGAGAACTTCTGGGACAACGGGCCGTTCTACCAGCGGCTGTCGAACCTCCCGGGGTTCCCCATCGAGTCCACCGCCGACCAGGTGGGCCTGGCGGTTGGCGCCGCCACGGCCGTGGGCCTGGGCGCGCATGCCGTGCTGACCTTCGTGCGGAAGCGCGACGTCATTGCCGGGCACGAGACCGCCGAACCGAAGCCACAGGAGTAGCGCGCCATGGCGAACCGCATTGTCGTTGATCCGGTCACCCGCATCGAGGGGCACCTGCGGATCGAGGTCGAGGTCCAGGACGGCAAGGTGGTGGACGCGTACTCGTCCGGCACCATGGTCCGCGGCTTCGAGCTCATCCTGAAGGGCCGCGACCCACGCGACGCGTGGGCATTCACCGAACGCGCGTGCGGGGTGTGCACCACGGTGCACGCCCTCGCGTCGGTCCGCGCGGTGGAGGACGCCGTCGGCATCACCGTGCCGCCGAACGCCGATCTCATCCGCAACCTGATGTTCTGCGCGCAGTACATGCAGGACCACGCGGTGCACTTCTACCACCTGCACGCACTCGACTGGGTCGACGTGGTGAGCGCGCTCAAGGCCGATCCGAAGAAGACCTCCGAGCTGGCCCAGTCGATATCGAACTGGCCGAACAGCTCGCCGGGCTACTTCTCGGATCTGCAGAAGCGCCTCACCACGTTCGTCGAGAGCGGCCAGCTGGGCATCTTCGCCAACGGCTACTGGGGCCACCCGGCCTACAAGCTGCCGGCCGAAGTGAACCTGATTGGTGTCGCGCACTACCTCGAGGCGCTCGAGTGGCAGAAGGAAATCGTCAAGGTCCACACCATCTTCGGCGGCAAGAACCCGCACCCCAACTACTTGGTAGGCGGCGTGCCCTGCTCCGTGAACATCAACGAGGTGAACGCCATCAACGCCGAGCGCCTCGCGATGGTGGGCAAGCTCTTCGACGATGCGGAGCGGTTCGTCAACCAGGTCTACATCCCGGATCTGCTGGCGGTCGCGGGCTTCTACAAGGACTGGGGCGCGATCGGCGGCGGGCTGTCGAATTACATGTCCTTTGGCGACCTGCCGACCAAGGGGTTCGCGGACGTGTCGGGCTTCAAGTTCCAGCGGGGGGTGATCCTGAACCGGAACCTGAACGAGGTGTTGCCCATCAACCCGCAGGATCCCATGGAGGTGCAGGAGTTCATCACGCACTCCTGGTACGACTACACGGGCGGGGATGTCGGGAAGCACCCGTGGGACGGCGAGACGAAGTTCAACTACACGGGCCCGAAGCCCCCGTACGAGCAGCTGGAGGTGGAGCAGAAATACTCGTGGCTGAAGACGCCTCGCTGGAAGGGCAACCCGATGGAGGTGGGTCCCCTCGCGCGGATGCTCGTGGCTTATGCCTCGGGCAACTCGGAGGTGCAGGACGCCGTTGGCGGGGTGCTGAAGCAGCTCGACGTGCCGGTGGCGGCGCTGTTCTCCACGCTCGGTCGCACCGCGGCGCGCGGGATCGAGACCATGCTGATCGCGCGCTGGGCGAAGGAGTTCTACAACCAGCTGCTGACCAACATCAAGAACGGCGATTCGCGCACGGCGGACGTCTCGAAGTGGGAACCCGCGACGTGGCCGGCCGAGGCCAGAGGCGTGGGTCTCAGCGAGGCGCCGCGCGGCGCGCTGTCGCACTGGATCGTCATCCGCGACGGCAAGATCGACAACTACCAGCTGGTGGTGCCGAGCACGTGGAACGCGTCCCCGCGGGACGCGAAGGGACAACTTTCAGCGTACGAGTCGTCGCTCGTGGGGACGCCCGTCGCGGACACCGAGCAGCCGCTGGAGATCCTCCGGACGATTCACTCGTTCGACCCGTGCATCGCGTGCGCGGTGCACATCCACGATCCGCACGGCCGGCATGTCCACCACCTGGACACGTTCTGATGCGAGGCGATCATGGCCACCACGACCACGTTCGATCGGGTCTACATCTGGGAGCGGCCGGTCCGCCTGTATCACTGGGTGACCGTGGCGAGCATGCTGGTGCTGGTCGCCACGGGGCTCATCATCGGGCGCCCGCCGGCGTT
>DAIRFN010000216.1:0-10062 GCA_036795065.1 Vicinamibacterales bacterium | reverse complement strand
AGCGAGTGCCGGAGCCTGGACACGGTCGTGCCGCGTGCTGCGGCGATGGACTCCGCCGTCTCGCCCTCAGCGACCGGGGGCAGCGCCACTACCTCCGACGGCTTCCGTGGATCGTGCGAGACGATGGCCTCGACCAGCCGGGCCGGAGACGACGCGGCGTCGGCAAACGGGTGGCGGCCGGTGAGCAGCTGGTACAGCAGGGTGCCCAGCGCGTGGACGTCGGTGGACGTCGTAATCGTGCCGCCGGTGAGCTGTTCCGGCGCGGCATAGCCCGGCGTCAGGGCGCCGCCACGCGTGAGCAGGGTGGGCTGGGAGGCAGGGTCCGCGTCGGCATGCAGCAACTTCGCAATGCCGAAGTCCAGCAGCTTCACGTGCCCCTCGGGGGTCACCAGCACGTTCGCCGGCTTCAGGTCACGGTGCACCACCAGATTGGCATGCGCGTACGCCACCGGCGCGATGACGTCGAGGAACAGGCGCAGCCGATCCGGGATGGACAAGCGCTTGTCGTCGCAGTGCCGATCGATGTGCTCCCCGGGCACGTGCTCGAGTACCAGGTACGGCCCGCCGAGCGGCGAGATGCCGGCATCGATCAGGTGGGCGATCTGCGGGTGCGTGAGCCGCGCGAGGATGCCGGCCTCGCGGGCGAAGCGCTCGTTGCCGGCCTCGCCGATGAGCGCGGCGTTGAGCATCTTCACCGCCGCCCGCTGCTCGAACTGCCCGTCGTGCCGCTCGGCCAGCCACACCGTGCCCATCCCGCCGTGGCCGATCGGCTCGACGAGCCGGTAGGGTCCGATCTTCAGCCCGACGAGGGCCGACCTCGCGGGCGTGGCCTCGGCGCCATCCTCGAGGAACGAGCCGGACTGCATGACATCGAAGTCGTCGAGCCAGGCGGCCACCGCCGCGGCGGTGGCGGAATTCTTCGCGCGGAGCACGTCCAGCCAGCGCGCCCGCTCTTCGGCTGGCAACTCCAACGCCTCGTCGAGCAGCGGGCTGATGGTCTGCCAGGCCTCCGGCGATATCGACATCACGACTCCGTCAGGCGGTCATTCGCGCAACAGGTCCTGGCGGACGGCCCTGTGCAGGAACAGCCGCGCCTTCTGCCAGCTGCGCTCGATGGTCCGTTCCGAGACCCGCTTCATGGCGGCAATCTCGGGCACCGTGAACCCGCAGAAGAACTTCAGGTCCACGACGTCCGCAAGCGCAGGGTCGACCGCGGCCAGCTCCTCCAACGCACCACCGAGCGCCGTGAGGTCGGTTCCGCCCGCCACCGACTCCGCTACATCCGTACTGATCGTAGTCAGGTGGAATTCGCCGCCACGCTTCTGGGCCTGGCGGTTCCGGGCGTAGTCGATGATGAGCCCGCGCATCACGCGCGCGGCGTAGGCCATGAAGCGCTGCTCGTCGGGGAACGCGCTGCCGTCCCGGCGCGACAAATCGAGGTAGGCCTCGTGCAGCAGGCTCGTGGCGCCAATCGTCACGCCCCAGCCGTGGTGCGCCAGCTGGCGGCGGGCAATTCGGTGCAGCTCCGCATAGAGCGCGGTGAAGAGGGCCTCGGCGGCGCCTGCCTCACCCCGCTCGGCGGCTTCCATGAGGGCCGGAATGGGTTGTTGGGCCATGACTCGGGCCGGGGGCCCTTGAGTGTAGCCCAAGCCGAGGCCTCGTGCGAAGCCGCGTGACCGTGCTGGCGGGTTCCGGTGTGCGTTTCCGATTCCTCCTGTGGCAGGGAGGACTCATGCAGGGAACGATGACGAGCCGGATTCAGCCACACAACGTGCGGCGCGGCGCAACGGTCACGGGCGTCGACATCGCGGGCGAGGTGCTGACCGCGGCGCAGGCCAGGGCCAGGGCAGAAAGGCTGCCCATCGAGTATCAGATCGGCGACGCCGAGGACCTGCCCTTCGACGACGGCACGTTCGATGCCGTCATCTCGACGTGCGGCATCATGTTCGCCACGCGCCCCGAGGCTGCTGCCGCGGAGCTCGCGCGCGTATGCCGCAAGGGTGGCCGCGTGGCGCTGACGACCTGGCTCTCGGACAGCAGCGTGTTCGAGATGTTCACGGTGATGCGGCGCTACATGCGGCGTGGGACACCTTCTCGCGCGGCTACGGCCCGACGAAGGCGCTGGCGAACAGCCTCGATCCGGCCCGCCGCGACGCGCTGCGCGCCGACTTCATCGCCTTTCACAACGGATACCTCACCGAGCTGGGGATCTGCGTTCCGCGTGAGTACTGGTTGGCGGTTGGCGTGCGGGTGTGAAGACGCCAATCGGTATCGACAACGTGTTTCCGGATTCAGAAAGGACAAGACAATGACTCGCGATTTTCGGAGCCTGCTCGCTACCGCCGTGATCGTCCTCGGCTTCACCGCTTCAATGGCGATGGCACAAGGGCGCCCGTCACGGATCGACCTGCCCGCGGTGCCGCCGGCGCTCGAGGTGCCGGATGGATACTCGGTCTTCTTCAAGGGGGAGGCAGCGGGGACACAGAATTTCGTCTGCCTGCAAACCACCTCCGGGATCACGTGGGCCTTCCTGGGACCGCAGGCGACCTTGTTCCAGTCGCTGATCGGCGATTTCGACCAGCAGAACGCGACGCACTTCCTCAGCGCGAACCCGGTCGAGAACAACCTGCCTCGCCCGACGTGGCAGCACTCCTTCGACACCAGCCGGGTGTGGGCGCGCGCCGTGGCGTCTTCGAGCGATCCGGACTACGTCGAAGCCGGCGCGATTCCCTGGCTGCTGCTCCAGGCCACGGGGGCCGCGATCGGACCCACGGGTGGCGGCACGCTCGCGCAGACGGCCTACATCCACCGGCTGAGCACGTCCGGCGGCGTCGCCCCCACGACGGGATGCAGCCAGACCACCGACGTCGGCAAGATCAGCCTGGTGCCGTACACCGCCGACTACTACTTCTACCGGGCCAAGCGGCACAGGTAGGGCAGCGTGCCGGAGGGGGATTGCGTGCGCATGCGGTAGCGCGGACCTCCCCCGGTGCCGCGCGCACGCGCCCCACAGCCACGTATAGTTCGTCACTCGGCTTCTCCCTGGGCCATCATGGAGATGTCATGCCCGAGCCGAACAACCAGGCGCCGGCCACCGAACCGCGCGTCCCAGAGCCTGCCGCCGACCAGCCGCCCTCGCGGCCGTGGCGCACGGAGGGCCTGCCCAAGGGCGAGCCCGCGGCAAAGGGTCCGCGATGGTCGGTCCTGGCCCTGCTCGCCGTTGGCTACCTCATCGTCTTCGGCATCCTCACTGTCCAGGATCGCCTGGCCGGGCCGGAAGCCATCCCCTACACCGAGTTCAAGACACAGGTGGCCAGTCGCAACGTCAGCGAGCTCTTCGCCCGCGGCGACTCCATCCAGGGTGGGCTGAAGAAAGCCGTCCCGGTGCCGGGCGACCCGAACCGGACCTACGAGCGCTTCACCACCGAGCGACCAACGTTTGCCAGCGACGACCTGCTGGCGGAGCTCACCGCCGGCGGCGCCTCCGTGCGCGCCACGCCGCTCGTGCAGGAACGCGGCGTCCTGACGAACCTCCTGCTCTCGGTGGCGCCCTTCCTCCTGCTCATCGCGTTCTATGTGTGGATCTTCCGACGCCAGAAGAACATGATGGGCGGCGGCATCCTCGGCTCCGGTCCGCGCAAGCCCGTGGACAAGGAAACCGTCCGCGTCACCTTCGACGATGTGGCCGGCATCGACGAGGTGGAGGGCGAGATCAACGAGATCGTCGACTTCCTCCGCAATCCCGAGAAGTACCGGCGCCTGGGGGCCCGCGCGCCGAAGGGCGTGCTGTTGACCGGCGCGCCTGGAACGGGCAAGACGCTGCTGGCCCGCGCCACGGCCGGCGAGGCCAACGTCCCGTTCTTCAGCGCCAGCGCCTCGGAGTTCATCGAGATGATCGTCGGCGTCGGCGCCAGCCGCGTTCGCGAGCTCTTCGCCGAGGCCCGCAAGGTGGCGCCGGCCATCATCTTCATCGACGAGATCGACACCATCGGGCGCGCGCGCGGCGGGGCGCGCGCCTTCGGCGGCCACGACGAGCGCGAGCAGACGCTGAACCAGATCCTCACCGAGATGGACGGCTTCTCCGGCCACGAAGGCGTGGTGGTGCTGGCCGCCACCAACCGCCCGGACATCCTGGACCCGGCGCTGCTCCGGCCCGGCCGCTTCGATCGGCAGATCGTCGTGCACGCGCCGGATCACAAGGGCCGCGTCGAGATCCTGAAGGTCCACACGCGGAGGGTCCCGCTCGGGCCCGACGTGGACCTCGAGCGGATTGCCTCATCCACCCCCGGCATGACCGGCGCCGACCTTGCCAACCTGGTCAACGAGGCCGCGCTGCTGGCCGCGCGCCGCCAGGAGAGCGTCGTCTCGCATCGCGACCTCACCGACGCGCTCGAGAAGGTGCAGCTCGGCACGGCGAGGAACGTGGTGATCCCGGAGGCCGAGCGCCGGCGCACGGCCTATCACGAGGCCGGCCATGCGCTCATCGGCATGCTGCAGCCGGGCGCGGATCCGGTGCGCAAGGTGTCGATCATCCCGCGCGGGCGCGCGCTGGGCGTCACGCTCTCCACGCCCGAAACCGACCGCTACGGCTACGACGCCAACTACCTGCGCGGCCGCATCGTCGGCGCCCTGGGCGGCATGGCCGCCGAGCAGGAGGTGTTCGGCGTGGTCACCAGTGGCGCGGAGAGCGATCTCGAGAACGTCACCCGCATCGCCCGTTCGATGGTCGGCCGCTGGGGCATGTCCGAGCGCATTGGTCCTTTGTCGGTTCTGCCGGTGGAAGGCGACCCGCGCATGTTCGGCGTGTCGGACGTATTGTTGAACGCGGTGGACGAAGAGGTGCGCCGCATCACGGACGAGTGCTACGCCGAGGCGCGGCGCCTGCTCCGCGAGAACAGGGACAAGCTCGATGCCATCGTCAACGAGCTCCTGAAGCGGGAGAGCCTGGACGAGGCCGAGATCTATGCCGTGGCCGGGATCCCCCACGGGCTGCCCGAGGCGGCGCGCGCATGAGCGAGGCCCGCCCGGGCGCGCCGGCGCCCACGGTGGAGGCCGGCAACGAGATCCCCTCGGCCTGCCGCGCCATCGAGGTGCGCGTCGCGGAGCTGCGGCAGCTGTTCAACGCCATCGACCCATCGCCGTTCCACGAGCGCGACCTCGATCCGCGGGCCGAGGAGTTCATCGTCGGATGGAGTACCGACCTCCCGGACGACGTGCCGCTGGCGCTGCTGGTGCACCTGGATCGCGCCGCGGGCCGACCGGACGAAGCCGCGGTCCTCCGCGACGCCATCCACGAGTTCTTCTCGCAGCGCGCGGCCCTGACCCGCCGCAGGCTCCGCGAGTTGCTGCGTCGCGGCCGCACCAGCCTGCTGATTGCGCTCGCGTTCCTCGCCGCGTCCGTCGCGGCGAGCGACGCCCTGGCCGTGTACCTTCCCGCGAGCCGTGTGGCCGTGGTCCTGCGGGAAGGATTCCTGATCGGCGGCTGGGTGGCGATGTGGCGTCCCATCGAGGTCTTCCTCTACGACTGGTGGCCCATCCGTGCCGAGGCGCGCAACTTCGATCGGCTGAGCGTGATGCCGGTGAGGATCCGCTACCAGGCCGAGGTCCGTCCCGACGCGTGGCGATCGGACTGGCCCGCAAGGCCCGCGGCCCGCCTGGAGGCGGGAAGTGAGAAGTGAGCAGCGTGGTGAGGTCCTGATAGAGTCGGATCGATGAACCTGCGCGAGGCCGAACGTTTCCTGGCGGCGCTGGCCGAGGTGCGCGCGGCAGGAGGGCGGGCCGCGGTCGCCACCGTGGTGCGCGTGCACGGCAGCGCCTACCGGCGCGAGGGCGCCAGGATGCTCGTGCGGCCGGATGGCACCTACGAATGCGCGCTGTCGGGCGGATGCCTCGAGCCGGCGGTCGCGGATGGCGCCGCGCGTGTCATTTCCACCGGCGAGCCCGCGCTGGTCAGCTACGACCTCGCAGACGACTCGATCTGGAGCCTGAACATCGGCTGCAGCGGGGCCGTGGACATCCGCATCGAGCGCATCGAAGAAGACGAGGTGACCACGGCCTGGCTCGACATGCTGCGCAGAGGCGAGGCCGCGGTGCTGGTCACGCCGCTCTCGGGCGTCGCGGGTCGCCGCATCGTGTTCGCCTCGGGCTCCGCAGTGGGACATCTTGCGAACCCCGCGCTCGAATGCGAGGCCGACGCGCGCGCACGCGAGATGCTCGCCACGCGCGAGACGCAATCCGCGGCGGAGCGGTTCGGCGACGTCGAGCTGTTCTTCGAGATCAACGTCCCCCCGATCGAGTTGGTGGTCTTCGGCGCCGGGCAGGATGCGGTCCCGCTGGTCCGCCAGGCGTGGGGTCTGGGCTTTGCGGTCACCGTGGTCGACCCGCGCAGCGCGTACCTGCGGTCCGATCTGTTCCCGGGCGCCCGGTTGGTGACCGCGCCATTCGACGCACTGCCCACGGCCGTGAGCCTGCGGCCCGGCAGCTTCGTCGTGGTGATGAGCCACCACATGGAGCGCGACAGGCAGGCACTTCGCTTCACGCTCGCGGCCGATCCCTTCTACGTGGGCGTCCTCGGTCCGCGGGCCCGGTACGAAACGCTGCTCGGGCACCTCAGGGACGAGGGCTTCACGCCGTCACCGGCGATGCTGGCGCGCGTGCACAGCCCGGTGGGGTTGTCCCTCGGCGCGGAGACGTCGGACGAAGTGGCCCTCTCCATCCTTGGGGAGATCCTCGCCGTCAGGCACGGCTTCGAAGGCGGGTTCCTGACCGGCGCGACCGGCAGCCTTCACCGGCCGGTGGCCAGGCGCGCTCTGGCTCGCTCATAGTCCTCGGGTGTATCGATATCCATCAACAGCTCGGCTGCGAAGTGCATCACGACCATCTGGCTGGCGTGGCGCTGCAACACCGACCGCGCGCCATGCTGCAGCGCCGCCAGCTCGGGATAGAGCGCGCGCGCGAACAGATGAGGCGGCGCTGTCACGTCGCCGAACCGCGACCCGACGATCAGCGGGCGTTGCAGGCGCCACGTGGTGAGGATGGCACCGTACTCGGCAGGGGTGAGGAACGGCTGATCGGCCAGCGCGAACATGGCCGCCTCGGCGTCCCCGAGCTGCTCCACCCCGGTGCGAAACGAGCTGCCCATACCGGTGACAAAGTCCGGGTTCACGGCGTGGCGAACTGGCAAGCCGTCCAGCGCCTCGACAATCCGCTGGTGCTCGCTTCCCGACACCACGATCACCTCGTCGAACCCGCTGTCACATACCTGCCGCACCGTGCGACGGACGATGGGCTCCTTCCCAAGGGGCAGCAGCAGCTTGGGCGTCCCCATCCGCGTGGACGCGCCCGCCGCCAGCACAACGGCACTCACCATGTCTGGAGTCTAACCGCGAGAGCCGTCCCCCACCGCGCGGAGCGCGGCCTTTACCCGAACGCAGTGAGGGCCCACCGCCCGAAGGCGGCCTGCGCGCCGAGGGCGCGCCTCAATCTGCGATATAAGTAGTGAGATCCCCGAGCGCGTATCCTCCGTTCAGACGCGAGGGTGCCACTCCCGAAGCCAACCGTCAGAGGAGGATGCCCCCGTGATACCCGCAGCCTTCGATTACCTCCGCGCCAGTTCCGCCGACGACGCGTTCGCCCAGTTGCAGCGCCTGGGTAGCGACGCGCGCGTGCTGGCCGGCGGCCAGAGCCTCATTCCCGCCATGCGCTTCCGCCTTGCGCGTCCTGCCGTGCTGGTGGACATCAACAGCGTGGCCGAGTTGAACTACATCAAGATGAATGGCGCCCTGACGCTCGGGGCCATCGCGCGCGACAGCGACGTGGAGCGCGCGCCGTGGATTGGCGAGCGTGGCTGGAGCCTCATCCACGACGTCTCGCGCGTAGTCGCCGATCCGGTGGTCCGCCAGATGGGCACCGTGGTCGGAAGCCTGTGCCACAACGATCCGTCTGGCGACTGGCCGGCGGTGGCGCTGGCGATGCGCGCCGAGATGGTGGTGCGCGGCAAGTCGGGCGAGCGGACCGTGCCCATTGACCAGTTCCTGGTCGACAGCTTCACCACCGCGGTCGCGGAGGGCGAGATGGCGCTGGCCGCCCGTTTTCCCGTACCCGACGACCGCACGGCGGGGTCTTACCAGAAGGTGGAACGCAAGGTCGGTGACTACGCCACCGCCGCCGCGGCCGTGCAGCTGTCGTTGAACGCCGACGGCACGGTGCGCGAGGCGGGGATTGCGCTATCGTCCGCCGGGCCATGCGCGGTGCGCATCGACGAGGCCGAAGCACTGCTCAAGGGGCAGCAGCCCACGGCCGATCTCATTCGCGCGGCCGCGGACGCGGCCGTGAAGAAGAGCGAGCCGCAGGCCGACCTGCGCGGCAGCATCGAATACAAGAAGAACCTCGCGGGCGTGCTCGTCAGCCGCGGCCTGCGCCTGGCGTTGGCGCGTCTGGGAGTGCAGTCATGAAGGTCAGCATCAAGGTGAACGGGGTCCAGTACGAGAAGGAGGTGGAACCGCGCACGCTGCTCGCTTACTTCCTGCGCGAGGACTGTGGCCTCACCGGCACGCACATCGGGTGCGACACGTCGAGCTGCGGCTGCTGCGTGGTGGTGATGGACGGCGACCGCGCCGTCAAGTCGTGCACCATGTTCGCGGCACAGGCCGACGGCCACGAGATCACCACCGTCGAGGGCCTCGCCCAGGGCGGCGCGCTCCACCCGCTGCAGCAGGCGTTCTGGGATCAGCACGGGCTGCAGTGCGGATACTGCACGCCGGGCATGCTGATGACGTCGTTCGTGCTGCTGAAACACAAGCCCAATCCGACCGAGGCCGAGGTGCGCGAAGAGCTCGCGGGCAACCTGTGCCGATGCACGGGCTACAACAACATCGTCAAGGCGGTGCGGCAGGCAGCGGAGACGCTGCAGGCGGCCCCGGCCACCAAGTAGCCCAACGGAGACGCATCATGAGCACCGAAACCACCGTCACAGGCTCGCTGGGCGTCCCGATGAAGCGCAAGGAAGACCCGCGATTCATCCAGGGCAAGGGCAACTACGTGGACGACCTCTCGTTCCCGCACATGCTCTACATGGCCATCGTGCGGAGCCCGTATCCGCACGCCGAGATCACCAACATCGACACTTCCGAGGCCCTGAAGGTGCCCGGCGTGGTGGCCGTCATCACCGGCAAGGACCTCGAGGCCGCGGGCCTCGGGTGGCTGCCCACCTTCCACGGCAAGGACAAGCAGATGGTGCTGGCCATCGGCAAGGTGCTGTTCCAGTACCAGGAAGTGGCGGCCGTCTTTGCCGAGACGCGCGGGGCCGCGGCCGACGGCGCCGAAGCCGTGCAGGTGGACTACAACCCGCTGCCGGTGGTCACCGATCCATTCACCGCGAAGACGGACGAGGTGCTGCTGCGCCCCGATCGCGAGGCGAAGACCAATCACATCTACCACTGGGAGGTCGGCGACAAGGACCGCGCGGAGCAGGCCCTCGAGGCGAGCGAGAAGCGCATCAAGCAGCGCATGTGGTTTCCGCGCTGCCATCCCGCCCCGCTCGAGCCGTGCGGGTGCGTGGCGTTCTTCGACACCATGGGCCGGCTCCAGTTCCACGTCACGTCCCAGGCGCCGCATGTCTACCGCACCGCCCTGGCGCTGGTCACCGGCATTCCGGAGGACAAGATCCACGTCATCTCGCCGGACATCGGCGGCGGCTTCGGCAACAAGGTGCCGGTCTATCCCGGCTACGTGTGCGCCATTGTCGGGGCGCTCAAGATCGGCCGCCCGGTGAAGTGGATTGAATCGCGCACCGAGAACCTCACCAGCACCGGCTTCGCCCGCGACTATCACATGGACGTGGAGATCGGCGCGAAGGCCGACGGCACCGTGACGGCGCTCAAGGTGTCCACGGCGGCGGATCACGGCGCCTTCGACGCGGCCGCGGACCCCACGAAGTATCCCGCCGGGATGTTCGGCATCGTGACGGGGAGCTATACGTTCCCGGTCGCGTTCGCCGAAGTGGACGCGTACTTCACCAACAAGGCCCCGGGAGGCGTCGCCTATCGGTGCTCGTTCCGCGTC
>DAIRFN010000215.1:0-10062 GCA_036795065.1 Vicinamibacterales bacterium | reverse complement strand
CTGGATGCAAAGACCGGCCGGCCGCTGAAGGACTTCGGCGTGGACGGGGTCGTCGATCTCAAGAAGGACATCGACCAGGATCTCGATCCCATCGAGGCCGAGATCGCGTGGAACGGCGCGCCCGTCGTGGCGAGGAACGTGGTCCTGGTGGGGGCGGCGCACCGCGCCGGCACCGCGCCGCGCAGCTACCGGAACGCGAAGGGCTACATCCGCGGCTTCGACGCACGCACTGGCAAGCGGCTCTGGATCTTCCACACCATCCCGCAGCCCGGCGAGTTCGGCAACGAGACGTGGCTCGAGGGTTCGTGGGAGCACACCGGGAACACCGGCGTCTGGACGCAGATGGCGGTGGACGAGCAACTGGGCATCGCCTACCTGCCCGTGGAGATTCCCACAGGCGACTACTACGGCGGTCACCGGCCCGGAAACAACCTGTTTGCCGAAAGCCTGGTCGCGGTGGAACTGGAAACGGGCCGGCGCATCTGGCACTACCAGTTCGTGCACCATCCCATCTGGGACTACGACGTGCCGTGCGCGCCCATCCTGGCCGACGTCACGGTGAACGGACGCACCATCCAGGCGGTGGCGCAGCCCACCAAGCAGGGCTTCCTGTTCGTGTTCGATCGACGCACCGGCGAGCCGGTGTGGCCCATCGAGGAGCGGCCCGTCGAGCAGGGCAGCGTCCCCCGGGAGTGGTACTCACCGACGCAGCCCTTTCCCACGAGACCCCCGGCATTCGAGCGTCAGGGCTTCCTCGAAGACTACGTCATCGACTTCACGCCCGAGCTGAAGGCCGAAGCGTTGACGCTCCTCACGAGGTACAAGATCGGCCCGCTCTACACGCCGCCCATCGTGCGCGGCGAGGGCGGCAAGCAGGGCCTGCTCTTCATCCCCAACGGGCCGAACTGGCCGGGCGGATCGTTCGATCCCGAGACCGGCATGCTCTACGTCTACTCGCACACGCTGCTCCGCGTGCTCTCGATGGTGAACGACCCGAAGCGCTCGGACATGCACTACATCAGCGCTGGCGGCGCCGTGGATGAGAGCGGCGGGGCGCTGAGCGTGCAGGGCCTGCCGCTGGTCAAGCCGCCCTGGGGCCGCATCTCGGCCATCGACCTCACGCGCGGCGAGATCGCCTGGCAGATTGCCCACGGGGAGACGCCCGACACGGTGAAGAACCATCCGGCCCTCAAGGGCCTGACGATTCCACGTACTGGACGGCCCGGCGGCGCGGGCGGCAGTTCGGGCGGCATCGGCACGCTGGTCACCAGGACGCTCCTCATCTCGGGCGAGGGGGGCACCGTGCGGATGCCCGACGGCACGCGCGGCGCGATGCTTCGCGCCTACGACAAGCGAACCGGCGCCGAGGTCGGCGCCGTGCGCATGCCCGGCGCCCAGACCGGCTCGCCCATGACCTATATCCTCGCCGGCAAGCAGTACATCGTCGTGGCCGTCAGCAGCGCGACGATGCCGGGCGAGCTGATCGCGTACGCTCTCCCATGAGAAAAGAAACCACGAAGGCACGAAGGATTACGAAGAGCACGAAGGTCAGATAAAGGGTTAAGGCATGGATGAAAGTCCCGGAAGGTGGGCGAGGCTGCTTCACCCTCGCAAGAACCGATCGCTGCCCATGGTCTTCGTGTCCTCCGTGGCCCTCTTCGTGTTCTTCGTGATTTCTTTCTCAGCGCGCGAGGCGGCCGACATCTTCAAGGCGCAGGGTGGCAACGTCACGATCACGCCGTTCACCCACGCCAGTGTCCAGCTCGAGCACGCGGGGAAGGTGATTCACGTCGATCCCTGGAGCGTGGCCGATCTGTCGGCGGCCAAGCCGGCGGATCTGATCCTGGTGACCGACGACCCCGGCCATCACCTCGACGTCAAGGCAATCGCCGCGCTCCGGAAGCCCGGCGCCCCGGTCGTGATCGCCGCGAACGGACTGAAGCGCGTGCCCGACGGCATCGTCATGGAGAACGGCGAGCGTCGCGAAGTCGCGGGCGTGGTCGTCGAGGCCGTGGCCGCGTACGACCTGTCGCCTGGGGAGCCCTATCATCCGAAGGGTGAAGCCAACGGCTACATCGTCACGCTCGGCGGCCTTCGCGTGTATTTCGCGGGCGTCACCGAGTGCGTGCCCGAGATTCGGGCCCTGAAGAACATCGACGTCGCGTTCTTCCCCATGAACCTGCCACTACAGCGCATGGAGCCGGAGGCCGCCGCCGACTGCATCCGCGCGTTCCGGCCTCGCGTGGTTTATCCCTACCACTACGACCAGGACTGGGTGACGCGCGTCACGCGCGGTGACCCGCGTGGCACGGCGACCACGCGCGGCCTGCAGGAGTTGAAAGCCGCCCTCGCCGCGGATGGCATCGAGGTCCGCCTCGGCGAATGGTACCGGTAGCACGGCTGATCTGGCTTGCGCTGGTCCTGCTGGTTGCGCCGGCAATGCCTGCGTTTGCGCAACTGCAGACGACGCGGGTGCAGGGCACGGTCGTGGACGATGGAGGCCGGCCGGTTCCTGGAGTCGGTGTGGCGCTGGTCGATCCGCTCGGGGCCACCCTTCGGACGGCCACCACTGATGACGCAGGGCACTTCGTGCTCGCGGACGTGCCAACCGGCCGATTCGACGTTCGGGCGGACCACGTTGATGGCGCGCCGGTCCTCGTGCCGCTGACCATCGAAACGGCGTTGCCAGTGGATGTGACCGTACGGCTGCCACCCAGGCTCGCCGAATCCGTCCGCGTGGACGCCGCGACGATCACCCCCTCCACCTTCTCCTCCATCGCGGGAGCATCGCTCGTGGCTGTGCCCGCGCGGATGCGCGGGCGGTCGCTCCAGGATGCCGTGGCCACTCTGCCCGGCTGGGCCACCGAAGACAACGGGCTGCTGCACGCCCGCGGCGTGGACGATGGCTTCCTCTATGTCATCGATGGCGTGCCCGTGTACGAGCGTCTCGACGCGCTGAACGGCATCGCTCCGGATGTGGCGTCGCTGGCGTCGGTCAACGTCGTCACCGGATATGTGGCCCCGGAGTTCGGCTACAAGGCCGGTGGGGTGATCGAGGTGCGTTCTCTCGGGGGGCGCGATCGCTGGGAGACGGTCGGCGACGTGGGCGTCGGCAGCAACCGCTCGCTGGACGGCGGCCTGGTCACCGGCGGCACGGTGCGAGGACGGCTCGACCTCCGCGTGGCCGGCTCCAGCCAGCAGTCGGAACGCTTCCTGGATCCCGTGCACCCAGACAATCTGCACAACCGGGGCTCGGCGGGATCGATGTCCGGCCACGTCGGCTATCGAGGAGGCGCGGCGGACCACGTGAGGTCGGGCGTCGGCATCGGCCGCGCAGGCTATGACGTGCCCAACACCGAGGAGCAGGACGTCGCTGGACAGGACCAGCGCCAGCGAGTCGCGCTCGGGTTTGCGGACGTCTCCTGGCAGCGTGTCTGGTCGGATCGCACGGTATCGCAGCTGGCCGTCTACCATCGGCGCAGCTCGGCGACCCTCGACGGCAGCGCGCGCGACACGCCGATCCATGCGTCGTCCGACCGCTCGCTGGCGAGGACGGGCGGCATTGCCGCCATCAGCCACCAGCGCGGGCGCCACCTCGTGAAAGGGGGCATCGAGGCGCAGGCGCTGTCGCTGGACGAGACGTTCGGCTTCGTCGTCACCAACGAAGACGAGGCCGAGGAGGCGGGCTTCAGCGATGCCGCTCTCGAGCACGACGGCGGCAACCCCTTCCAGTTCACCGGTGAGGCCAGCCCGCGCTTGTGGTCGATCTATCTCCAGGACAGTTGGCAGGCCGGTCCGGCCCTCACCGTCGCAGCGGGTGTCCGATTGGATGGCAGCACCCTTCTGCTCGACCGCCATCAGTGGAGCCCCCGTGGCGGCGTGTCGTACCGCCTCGGGCCGTCGACCGTGGTCCGTGGCTCGATCAGTCGTTTCTTCCAGCCGCCTCAACCCGAGCACCTGTTGCTCTCCTCGTCCGAGGACGCACGCACCCTGTCGCCGTTCGCGTCGGAGACGGCCGGCGGCGGCAGCGATGTCGAGCCCGAGAGGCAGTGGGCCTTCGAGGCCGGCGTCGAGCACCGGTTTCGCCACTGGCGCGTCGACGCGGCGTGGTGGCGGCGGGACGTGCGCGAGGCGGCGGACCCGAACGTCTTCCTCGGCACGACGGTCATCTTCCCGAACGCCGTGGCTCGTGGCCGGGCGCACGGCCTGGACATGCGGGTCGAGGTGCCGCAGCGCCGGGGCTGGTCCGGCTACGCGAGCGCGTCGGTGGGGCGCGTCGTCCAGACCGGCCCGGTCACAGGGGGGCTGTTTCTCGAAGACGAAATCGGCGACATCGGTCCCGGCGTCGAGTTCACACCCGATCACGATCAGCGCGCGGTGCTCGCCTCCGGCGTCATGTGGGAGCACGTGCGCTCGGGCCTTTCGGTGTCGCTCGCCGCGCGCTACGAGAGCGGCACGCCGCTGCAGCGCGAGGAAGACGAGGAAGACGAACTGCTGGAGCGCCCCGGCGCCGAGTTGGTGGACTTCGACCGTGGGCGGGTGAAGCCGCGCACGGTGGTCTCGCTCATTGCCGCGGTTCCCCTGGTGCAAGCCGATCGCGTGCGCGTGCACCTCCGCGCGGCGGTC
Source organism: Vicinamibacterales bacterium (assembly GCA_036795065.1). Classification (GTDB taxonomy): domain Bacteria; phylum Acidobacteriota; class Vicinamibacteria; order Vicinamibacterales; family UBA2999; genus VFZN01. The sequence continues at coordinate 5,436 of DAIRFN010000215.1, read as the reverse complement.
CTCAACGTGTTCGGGCAGCGATATGCCTTCAACTTCGGCAACCCGTTCAGCGGGACCCACTTCGGTGCGCCCCGCACGGCCAGCGTGTCGCTGCAGGTGACGCTGCGGTGACGCTGCTTGACTTCGCGCGCAAGGAGCGCACAATACCCCGGTTCCACTTGAGCAGAGGGAGTGCCATGGCACGGACGGACTGGACGGTTCGACGACTCGTCACCGGGGTGCTGGCAGCCAGCCTGGCCCTGGCCATTTCCGTGGCCGCGCGCGCGCAGGCGCCCGCCGAGACCAATCCCCTGGCCGGCAACGCCCGCGCCATCGACGGCGGCAAGAACATCTACCGCGGGCGGTGCGGCGTCTGCCATGGCATCGACGCCAGGGGCTATCGCGGCAGCGACCTCACGACCGGCGACTGGGTCCACGGCGGCACCGATGCCCAGCTGTTCACCACCATCTCGCGCGGGATCACCGGTACCGAAATGCCGCCCCACCCCAACATGTCCGAAGAGGAAGTGTGGATGGTCATCGCGTACCTGCGCACGCTGAGCGCCCCGGGCGGCGCGCCGGCGGAGCAGGGCGACGCCGCGCGGGGGGAGCAGATCTTCTGGGCGAAGGACCGCGGCAATTGCGGCCAGTGCCACATGGTGGGGGCGCGCGGCGGTCGGGTGGGCCCGAACCTCACCCGCATCGGCGCGTCGCGATCGGCGACGGTGCTGGCGCGCGAGATCCGGAAGCCCGAGGACGTCATCCCCGTCGGCTTCGAGACCGTCACCGTGGTGACGCGCGACGGCCGCAAGATCCGCGGCGCCCGCAAGAACGAAGACACGTTCTCGGTGCAGATCATGACGGGCAACGAGGACATCCTCTCGTTCTTCAAGAGCGACGTCACGGACGTGATTGCCGAACCGGAGCGGTCGCTGATGCCTGCCTACGGTCCGGAGCGCCTGACGGACGCGGATCTGACGGACCTGGTGCGCTACCTGCGGTCGCTTCGGGGCACGACAACCTTACAGCACTGAGTCGGCGCGGCCCGGACGGCCGCGGAACACAAGGAGCAGGCGATGGCGAGACGGCTGACGCGGGGCTGGGGAGTCGCGGTCGTGATGGCAGTCGCGACGTCGATGGGCGCGGGGGCGCAGAACGTGACCAACGAGCGGCTGCTCCAGGGCCTGTCAGATCCTGGTGAGTGGCTCAACTACTCGGGCGACTACGCCGGACAGCGGCACAGCCCGCTCACGCAGATCACGCCCGCCAACGTCCACCAGCTCTCGGCGCAGTGGGCCTTCCAGACGGCGCAGCTCGGGAAGTTCGAGGCCACGCCCATCATCATCAACGGGACCATCTACATCACCGGCCCCAACAACGCCGCGTGGGCCATCGACGCGCGGACGGGCCGGCAGATCTGGCGCTACCAGCGCGACCTGCCCGAGGGCTTGAACGTCTGCTGCGGCCGCGTGAACCGCGGCTTCGCCGTCCTGGGCAACCGCCTCTACATGACCACGCTCGACGCGCACCTGCTGGCCTTCGACATGAAGACCGGCGCCGTGCTGTGGGACAGCGTGATCGACGATTACCGGAAGGGCTACACGGCCACCGCGGCGCCGCTGGTGGTGAAGAACAAGATCGTGGTGGGCATCGCGGGCGCGGAGTACGGCATCCGCGGCTTCATCGACGCCTTCGACGCCAACACCGGCAAGAAGGCGTGGCGCTTCTGGACCGTGCCCGGTCCCGGCGAGAAGGGCAGCGAGACCTGGGAAGGCGACTCGTGGCAGCGCGGCGGCGGCTCCACGTGGGTGACCGGCACCTACGACCCCTCGCTCGATTTGATCTACTGGGGCACTGGTAACCCGGGCCCGGATCTCTACGGCAAGGACCGCGAGGGCGACAATCTCTACACCGACGCCGTGGTCGCGCTCGACCCCGACGATGGCCAGCTCAAGTGGCACTACCAGTTCACGCCCCACGACACGCACGACTGGGACGCCACGCAGGTCCCGGTGCTGGCCGATGTTCCGGTGGGGGGCGTCACGCGCAAGGCGCTGCTCTTCGCCAATCGCAATGGGTTCTACTACACGATCGATCGCACCAATGGCGCGTTGCTGGCGACGCGGCCGTTCGTGCAGACCACGTGGGCCGAGAAGATCAACGCCGACGGCAAGCCGGCCGTGCTCCCCAACACCGAGCCCACGGAGAACGGCACGGACGTGTGCCCCGACATCACCGGCGGCACCAACTGGATGTCGCCCGCGTTCAACCCGAAGACGGGCCTGCTCTACGTGACGGCGCGCGAGGTGTGCGCCACCTACTACGGGTGGGAGCAGGAGTTCGTGCAGGGCGAGTACTACTTCGCGGGCGCCGCACAGCGCATGGGCGGCCGCGGATACGGCGCGTTGCGCGCCATCGACCCGGCGACGGGTGGAGTGAAGTGGCAGTTCCGCTATTTCTCGCCGTCGATGGCCGGCGTGCTGTCCACCGCCTCGGGGCTGGTGTTCGGCGGCGACATGGACGGCAACCTCATGGCGTTCGACGCGGCCACCGGGAAGAACCTGTGGCACTTCCAGACGGGTTCCTCCATCTGGGCAGCGGCGACCACGTTCATGATCGACGGGCGCCAGTTCGTGGTGCTGCCCTCTGGCACCACGCTGTTCGCGTTCGCGCTGCCGCGCAGCTGAGGCAATCCGGGGAGAACCCCTATGTCGTGCCGGGGCCCTTGACGAACGCGCGCGTGGCCTCGGCAAACGCCACCAGCCTCGCCTCGACCCGCGCGTTGACGCTGCCCTCGGGGAAGTTCCCCGTCCCGTTCCGCGCGCCCGCCGCCTGCCCCGTCAGCAACGCCAGCGCATCGTCCACGTGCTCCACGGAATGCACATGAAACCTGCCGGCGGCCACCGCCTCGACGACGTCCTGGCGCAGCATCAGGTTCTTCACGTTGCCCTTCGGGATGATGACGCCCTGGTCGCCGGTCAGCCCGCGCTGCCGGCAGATGTCGAAGAAGCCCTCGATCTTCTCGTTCACACCGCCGATGGCCTGCACCTGGCCCTGCTGGTTGATCGATCCCGTGAGGGCGAGCGACTGCCGCGCGGGGAGGTCGGCCAGTGCCGACAGCAGCGCGCAGAGCTCGGCGAGCGAGGCGCTGTCGCCCTCGACCCCGCCATAGGACTGCTCGAACACGAGCGACGCGGACAGCGACAGCGGCACCTTGGTCGCATAGCGCGAGCCGAGGAAGCCCGTGAGGATGAGCACGCCCTTCGAGTGGATGGGGCCGCCCAGCTTCACCTCGCGCTCGATGTCGATCACCTCGCCCTTGCCGAGGCGCACGCGCGCCGTCAGCCGCGTCGGGTGGCCGAAGGCGTGGTCGCCGATCTGGAAGACCGAGATGCCGTTCACCTGCCCGACGGCCTCGCCGGCGGTGGTCACCAGGATGTCGTCGCGCCGGATGGCTTCCTGCAGGCGCTCGCGCACGCGGCCCGAGCGGGCGCGCTGCGCGTCGATGGCCCGCTGCACGTCGGTGGCCGTGGCCACCTCGTGGGCAGCGTTTCCGGCCCAGTAGTCGGCTTCCCGCAGCAGGTCGAGGATCCCCCGCATGTGCACCGAAAGCTTCTCGGCATCGTCGGCGGCGCGGGCCGCGTGGTCGATGACCCGCGCGACGGCGGTGCGGTCGAAGGGGCGGAGCTTCTCCTGGGAGACGAGCGTGGCCACGAGGTTCGCATAGGTGGGCTCGGTCTCCGGCCCTCGGTCCATGGTCTCCTCGAAATCCACGAGCACCTTGAACAGCTCGAGGAAGTCCGGGTCGTGGGCCGCGAGCAGGTAGTACAGCAGGCGGTCGCCGGTGAGGACGAGCTTGGTCTCGCCGATCTCGATGGGGGTCGGCTCGAGCGACACCGTGGCCACGAGGCCCAGCGCCTGGCCGAGCGATTCCATCCGGATCTCGCCGGCCCGCAGCATGCGCTTCAACGCCTCCCACGCGAACGGCTGCTGCAGGACCTTCAGCGCGTCGAGCACGAGGTAGCCGCCGATGGCCCGATGGAGGGCCCCGGCCTTGATCAGCGTGAAGTTGGTGATGAGCGCGCCGAACTGGGTCTCGTGCTCGATGCTGCCGACCAGATTCGCGTGGGTCGGGTTGTCCTCGTAGACGACGGGTGCGCCGCCGAGGCCGCTGCGATCGACCAGCACGTTGATCTGGTACCGCCGGAACGACGGGCCGTCGGTCTGCCCGGGCTTGAGCGCGCGCCGGAGGGCGGCCTCGACGCCCTCCTCGCTCCCGTCGAGGAAGCTGTCGGCGCTGTCCACGACGTCGATCTCGACCTGGGCGAGGTAGTCGAGGACCCCGGGCAGCTGCAGGTAGTTGCAGCGCACGCCGTCCAGCACGTGGTGAGCCGTGGTCGCGGCCATCTCGCGGTCGAGGGTCTGCAGCTCTTCGTGGTGCTCGCGACCCCACTGGTGGAACTTCCGGAGCAACTGCTGCAGCTCGGCGCCGACCTCCTCCATGGCGGCCTGGTACCGCTCCCGTTCGTCGAGCGGCAGAGACTGGAACACCTCGGGGTTGATGGCTTCGCCCTTGTGGAGCGGCGCCACGGCGATGCCCATGCCCGTCTGCAGGACATCGATGTCCCGTCGGCGCGCCCGCTCCTGCACGCCGGACATCGCGCGGTCCTGGCGCTCCTTGAACCGCCCGATGATCTGCTGCTTCCGCGTGCGGTATTCCTCGCTGTCGAACGTGGCGCGCATGCCCACGCGCAACTCGGCCACGGCCCGGGCCATGTCGCGCTGCAGGCGGACCCCCATGCCGGGCGGCAGCTCCAGCGCGCGCGGCCGTCCCGGGTTGGCAAAATCGTGCACGTAGCACCAGTCGGCGGGCACGGTCTGGCGGGCGGCCTGATCCCCGAGGAACTGGCGAAGCAGCGTCTGCTTGCCCACTCCCGGCGGGCCGATAGCGAACAGGTTGTAGCCATGGCGGCGCATGCCGATGCCGAAGCGCAAGGCCTGGACGGCGCGCTCCTGCCCAACGACGCCCGCCACGGGCTGCGCCTCGGCGGTGGTGGCGAAAGGGATGTCCTCTGGGCGGCAGGAGCGCTGGAGGAGATCAGGCGAAAGTCGGGTGGCGGCGCACACCCGCGGATTATATGCAGCCCCCTCGCGGTTTCCCTGCGGTTAGGCTACAATCCCGCGCCAGACAACCCGGGATTGCCCAAGGAGGCGGACATGGTTGGCCGTGAACTCGTGCGGGGACTGCAGGTCGGACTCGTCGCGATGGGGGCGCTTGCCGGCACGGCGTCCGTCTCAGCCGCCCAGACCCCCACCACCGCGACGTTCTCCAAGGACATCGCGCCCATCTTCCAGGCCCGGTGCCAGGCGTGCCATCAGCCGAACTCCATCGCGCCGATGTCGCTCATCACCTACAAGGAGGCCCGGCCCTGGGCCCGGTCCATCAAGGACCGCGTG
>DAIRFN010000214.1:0-10086 GCA_036795065.1 Vicinamibacterales bacterium | reverse complement strand
GATGTCGGAATGAACTCCCGGGCATCTGGTTCTGCACCCGGACCGGGATCGGGTACGCGGTCGGCCCCAACGGCACGGTCCTGAAGGCGAACGGGGGCGGGATAGGGCTCGAGGAGGAGAGACCGGACGACAGGGCCGTCCCGCGTGCGCGCCTCGGCACTACCATCGTCCGCGGGGCTCTCAGCTCACAGCTTGCGGCTGACGGCTCACGGCAGGAATTGGTGGATGCCTGCGGCAGGCGCGTGATGAAATCGTGCGCGTTGGCCGCGCACGCCGCCGCCTCGACTTCGGCCATGGTGGCCTGCGGCCGTCCGTAAGCGATATTCCGGGCAATCGACATCGGCAGGAGGAATGGCTCCTGGAGCACCACGGCGACCTGCGACCGCAGGCTCTTCAGCTCGATGTCCCGCAGATCGACGCCGTCGACCGTGACGCGGCCGGTCCAGGGGTCGTGGAAGCGCGGCACGAGCCCGACCAGCGTGCTCTTCCCCGCCCCGGTCCGCCCGATGATGGCCACGGTTTCCCCGGGCCGGACGTCGAGGCTGACGTCGTGAAGAATCGGCCGCCCGGGCTCGTAGCCGAACGTCACGTGCTCGATCCGAATATGGCCCGAGAGCCGCTCGATCCGCCGTGCGCCCGGCCGGTCCTCGACCTCGCGGCGCGTATCCAGGATCTCGAGTACCCGCCGCGCGCTGCCCGCGGCGCCCTGCGTGGTGGACGGCGCGTACATCAGCGCCTCGAGGGGCCCGTAGAGCGCCGTCAGATAGGCCAGGAAGACGAGGATGCCGCCCACCGTCAGCCGTCCGTCGAGCACGCTGTGCGCACCCACCCACACGATGGCCGCGGTCCCGCACGCCGTGCCCAGGCCCGTCAACACCTTGAACTTCAGGCCAACGACGGTCGAGGCGACCGTGGCGTCCACGACGGCGTCCGTCGCGCGGGCAAACGCGCGATCGCACGCCGGTTCGTGCCCGAAGGCGTGGACGACGGGCACGGCCGACAGCGTGCGCTCGACCACGTCGTAAATGCGGGCCTCTGCCTCCTGCTGTTCGTAACTGCGCTCGAGCATGGGCGTCATGTAGCGCCGCAGGACGACGACGAGCCACGGCGCCACCGCCACCGCCACCAGCGTGAGGCGCGGCTCCATCCGCCACATCACGTAGAACATTGCGACGAAGGCGATGAGCGCCGCCACGAACGGCAGGACCGCGTCCTTGACGATGACCGACACGCACCCGCAGTCGGTCGTCACCCGCCGGATGGAGTCGCCGACCGACTGGCGACTGTGGAATCTCAGCGAGAGCCGCTGCAGATGGCTGAACAGATCCGTGGCCAGGTCGTAGACCATCCGCTGCCCGAAGCCGATGTTGGCGTACGACACCGCCACGCCGAGGGCCCAGCCGAGGAGGAAGAGGAGCACGGTAGCGGCGATGCTCCACCCGATGAGCCCTTCCCGGGTGTCGCTGCCGGGTAACACGGCGGCGAGGCCGGCCAGCGCCGGCGACAGCGGCAGGTCGCCGAGGCCGTAATCGACCAGCACCTTCATCGGCCATGGCTTGAGCAGGTCGAGGCCAACCTTCGCGACCATCGTCGCCAGCACCGCCACCAGGCCACCCCAGCGGCGGAGTGCGTATCGCGTCAGCCACCCGAGCAGGCGGACCGCGCCCGTATCGACGGTCGACGCGGGCTGTGCGACCACCGCGGCGTCGGCGCCCACGTCTAGGCCACCGCCCCCGCCGGCTCCCGGAACTGCCGGTCGTGCATCTCGCTGTACCGCCCCCCACGCCCGACCAGGCTGCCGTGGGCACCCTGCTCCACGACCCGGCCATCCTCAAGGACGACGATCTTCGCGGCGTTGCGGATGGTCGAGAGTCGGTGGGCGACGATGAACGTCGTGCGGCCATGCATCAGCCGCTGCAGCGCCTCCACGATCGCGTGCTCGGTCTCCGCATCGAGCGCGCTCGTGGGCTCGTCGAGGATGAGGATCGGGGCGTCCTTGAGCAGCGCGCGCGCGATCGCGATCCGCTGGCGCTCGCCTCCGGATAGCGTCCCGCCACGCTCGCCAAGGATCGTGTCGTATCCATCCGGCAGGGCCGCAATGAAGTCGTGGGCGTTGGCGTCGCGGGCCGCCGCTTCGATGTCGCTCCGCGCGGCTCCCGGTCGCCCGAGGCCGATGTTCTCGGCGATGCTGACCGGGAAGAGAAACGGCTCCTGGAGAACAATGGCGATCTGATCGCGCAGGCTGTTGAGGGACACGTCCCGCACATCGCGCCCGTCGATCAGGATTCGGCCGGCAGCGGGATCGAAGAAGCGCGGGATGAGACCCACGAGCGTACTCTTCCCCGCGCCGGTGGCGCCGACGATGGCGACCGCTTCCCCGGCTTCGGCGGTAATGCTCACGCCGCGCAGCACGGGCTGGTCGGGGCGATACCCGAAGACCACGTCCTCGATGGTCACCTGGCCACGCACGCGCGGCAGCGGCGCGGCGTCACGCTTCTCCGGCACGCCCTCGTCCGCCGTGAGCACGTCCATCACGCGATCGATGCTCGCGCCGGCGCTCTGCACCGCGGTGTACATGGCGGCGAACGCCGACAGCTGCCACTGCAGCGTCGCGAGGTAGGACAGGAACACCAGCGTCGTGCCGACCGTGAGCCGGCCATCCAGCACCCGCATCGCCGCCGCCCACATGACCAGTGCCGTTCCCACAGCCGTCACCAGGCCCGACCCGAGTCCGTATGCGCTGCCAACGAAGGCGCTGCGCTGATGCGTCCGGATCGCCGCGCTGGCCAGCTCCTGGAACCGGCGCTGCTCGTCGTCTTCGCGGGTGAAGGCCTGGACCACCGACACGCCCGTGAGGGTCTGGTGGACGTGCGCCTGGATGCGGGTCTCGACATCCCGGCGGGCGTGCGCCGCCTCGCGGATGGGGCGCCCGAAGAACCAGGCCGCGGCCGTCATGAACGGCGCGACGCCGAGTGCGAGGAGCGTCAGGCCCGCATCCAGCCGAATCATCACGAGCACCATCACCGCCGTGGTCACCAGCGCATGGCCCGGCGCGAACAGCAACGTGTTGACAATCGAGTGAACGCACCAGGCGTCCACCGCGATTCGGCCCATCGAGTCACCAACCGGGTGCCGGGTGTGGGCGCGAAGCGACCGTCGCTGCACGCGTGCGAACAGGTCGCGCGCGAGCTGGTAGACCATGCGCCGCCCCACCCTGGTCCACTGCAGCGAGAGGACGACCTCCACCGCACTGTTCACGACGAAGAGCAGGAGGCCGACGAGCACGACCCAGCCAAGCAGCCCCCCGGGGGTTCCGGCCCACGGCAGGCGCTCGATCGCGGCGAGGGCACCACGCATCGGCGTGTCGCCGAGCACGTGATCGACGAGCACCTTGATCGGCCAGGGCTGCAACACCGACAGCGCGGTGCTCAGGAGGGTGGTTGCGACAATCGTCACCCAGCCGCGACGGTAGGGGGCGGCGTAGCGGCACAGCCGCCGGTAACTCCGCATGCGGCTCGTCGACGTGTCCGCATCAGTTCGCATGCCGGGTAGCCGAGGTGAGCCGGGGCAGGGGCGCGGCCGTGAGCTGGGTCGGCTGGTCGAGCAGCCGCCGACCCAGCGGGGATCCGCTGCCCAGTACCGGCAAACGCGCGGCGACTCTGGCGGCCGCGGCCCCGAGCGGGCTCGCCCCTGAATCGAGCAGGACTCGGGCGATCACCTCGTCGGCCAGCGCGACGGTCGCCGCCGCATGCCAGGCGGCCCGAACCATCAGGGCCGTCACGATCGCTATCGGCGCGGCGATCAGCCAACCGCCGGAGGAAGCGCTGGCCAGCGAAAGGATGAGTGCGGTGAGTGAGGCCACCGACGCGGCAAAGAACGGGGTCACCCGCAGGCGGCGCGCGACGCGGACGAGCACGCGCCCACGCTCGTGCTCCTCGACGAGCACCTGCACGTCCAATCGCCCCCACCGGCCGAGTTGCAGGCTGACGTCCCTGCCCAGGTGCCAGGCCCCGTCGATCTCCAGCGCGGTCGCGATGCGCGTGCTGCGCAGGCGCTCGACCATCCGCGTCAGGAGAGCCTCCCGCGCCAGCCACGCCTCGGACCAGAAGCTCAGCGCCTGACGGCGCGCCGCAGAGAACGAGAGCACGTCGGCGATGTGGTGCCACGCGGGCGCCGGGGTGGAGTGGTCGTGCGCCAGTTCGAACTCGGGGGACATGAGCACGCCGCGCAGCCGGCCTCTCGCCCGCGCGAGCGGCTGCAGGAAATGCAGCCATGCAATCAGCGCGCGCGTCACCACGCGCGACGTGGCGAGCGATTGGCCCGGCAGGGGCGGCAGCGCACGAATGTCCGATGCGAGCGCATGCCGCCAGCACCGGGCAATCGTCGTCGCCAGGGCCAGCAGACCGGCGACCGCAACGGTCGCGCCGAGCCCCGCCGAGCTCGAGCGCCAGACGAGCAGGCCCGCCAGGAGGAGCACGAGGGCGCCGACCTGCCACGTCACCGTATGCGGCGCGAACAGGAGCGGCGGGGCGTCGGTGCGATACACCGACGGAAACGGCGCCGTCCCCCACGGCCCCGCGTTGACGCGCGTGCTGAAGAGCGACCGCACGAACGGCAGCGGGCTGTAGACGTGCCCGCGCCACTGGATGCGCGAGCCGACGAACTTGTCGGGGTGGTGGGGCTGCAGCCACACCTCCCCTTCCCCGTACCCGACCTGCTGCCGCCAGTAGGCGCCAATCGAGGCGCGGTGGTGATGCCAGACGAGCGCGGACGGCGCGAAGCCGATCTTCCAGCCGGGCGCCTGCAATCGCCAGCAGACGTCCACGTCGTCGCCGGCCCGGAGGTAGATGGGGTTGAACCCGCCGATGGCGAGCAGCGCGTCGCGCCGTACGGCCATGTTGCAGCCAGGCACGTGTTCCGCGATGCGGTCGTCGAAGAGCACGTGCGTGGGCCCGCCGGGCGCGCGCGCCACGCACTGCGCGACCCACGGATCGTCAGCGGGAACGACATTGGGTCCGCCGGCCGCGACGACATCGGAGGTCAGGAACGGCTGGACGAGGTATGTGAGCCAGTCCGGATCGACGCGCACGTCGGCATCGGTGTAGGCCACGATGGTGCCCGTGGCAGCGGAGAGGCCGATGTTCCTGGCGGTGCTCAATCCGTTGTTGGGCGTCGTGATCAGGCGCACGTGCGGATAGCGCCGGGCGATCGCCTCGGTGTTGTCCTTCGAACCGTCGTTGACGACCAGGACTTCGTAGTCCGGGTAGGTCAGCGTCCCGAGCGACACGAGGCAGTCGTCGAGCGTGTCCGCGGCGTTGTACGCGCAGACCACCACCGACACCCTGGGCCAGGTGCCTCGTTCCGCCGGAGAAAACGGCGCGTCCGCAAACACACGCGCGAGGGCCTCCGCCGCCGGCTTCGGGCGGCGCTCGTGATCCACGAGGCCGAAGGCCCAGTCGTCCACCGCCTGCCCGCCGCGCCACCATTCGTCCGTCCACGCAAACGCGATGGCGCCGCAGGCCCCCTCGGCAAACGCCGCCCGAACCTGCATGGCGGTGAGTGCGGCCTGTCCGTCGAGTCCCTCGCGAATGCTGTCGGCGCCCGCTTCGGACAAGAGCAGCGGGAGGTTGCCGGCCACGTGCTGCAGGCGCGCGAGGTAGCGGCGGAGGTTGGCCTCGCGGTGCAGGTATACGTTGAAGGCGCAGACGTCGAGAAACGGCAGTTCGAGGTATTCCGTCGGCGGGAAGTTCACATACGTGAACAGCGTGTCCGGCGCCGCGGCCTTGGCATCCTCGTACATCTCCCGCAGGAAGCGCTCGACGCGTGCCTGCCCGTGCCACCGAACGACGGACGCCGGGATCTCGTTGCCGAGCGAAACCATCAGCACCGCCGGATGATCGCGAAGCTGCGTGACGCCGCCGGTCACGTCGCGGAGGATGTCGCGGCGCGTGCGTGCTTCATCCAGAAAGGCCACGTGCTGCGACCACGGGATTCCCACCATCACGCGCAGCCCTGCGCGCGCGGCTTCGTCGAGCATCGCCTGGCTGGGCAAGGTGTAGGTGCGGACGGTGTTGATGCCGTATCGGCGCATCAACGCGAAGTCCTCGGCCACCCGGCTCATCGGGGGGAACTGGGCGCCTCCGGCATCGGGCGCGAAGGTGCCGTAAGACACTCCTTTGGTAAGGAACTTCTCTTCTCCGGCAAAAAGAGACTTCCCTCGGCTCTGGACCCGGTTCGACAACATGTGCTTCCTGTTTCCGCAGGAGACACTGCGTGAATCGTGCCAGCGGCGGACTCCGAGCGAATCCCGGGAGTAAAGGCGTTGTGAGCCGTGCGCCGTCGGTTTGGTCGAGCCAGATCGTGTAAGAAGTTCACGATTCGCAGCGGCTGTGCTGTGCGTCGCCGGGTTTCTCAGTTCGCGGAAGGCACCCCGAATCGGAGCTCGGCCAGGGCGGGCCCCCTGTCAGGTCCACCACCCAGCCCGGCGGCAAGGCCGCAGAGGTGACACCTGCCGAGCGGGGCGTCCCGCGAGCCTCGCGGTGTTCCGGAGGCGGAAGGCCTCCACGGTCAACAGGGGCAGCGCACGCGACGAGCAGAGGTCGGCGCTGCAGGTAAGGGTCGCGCAGCAGGAGAAGGGCATCGCCTTCCTGATGGGCGAGATCGCCGCCCGGGAGCGGACGATACGCGAGCGGGAGGAGGGCATCGAGTGGCTCCGCGGCGTCGTCCGCGACAAGGAGTCCACGGTCGCCGAACTCGAGAAAGGGGCGGAATGGCTGCGGAAGGAGGTCCGTGAGCGGGGACCGCGTGATTGAGGCGCTGCGCGCGGGTGCCGCGCCCGCGCGGAACCGAACCGAGCCGTAGCCCGCGTCGGTCCCGCCTCCGCAACGTTACGCAGGCTGCCGCAGTCGACCGGTATGCGGCTGTCCGGGGGGGCGCTCCCCCGCGCTCAGGTCGTGATAGAGGAATGCCCGGTAGCTCTCGACCAGGGCCGAGTCGTTGCACCCGAGGAGCGTCCCCCCGCACAGCCGCCGCATCGCGGCATTCGCGGTAAAGAACTCGTCACCGGGAATCCCTGCGTGCTCGAGCAGCAGCGAGCCCAGGAAACCGACGTCGAGGACCGGAGACGAGCCGGCGGGCACCGCGTCGCGGCCAGGGCCCCTGATGGCGAAGCGCGTCAGGAAGCGAGGATCGTCCAGCCCTCGAATGAGAGGCACCTCGCCCTCGAAGTTGGGTTGATGATCGCCGAAGTAGGTGAAGAGCAGGTCTCGGCCGGTCTCCTGCAAGGCCGTATCGAAACCCATGGTGTCGAGGCTGAGCTTCTCCATTCTGGCCAGCCAGTCGGAGAACCGACCCGCCATCGCCCGGTGGAGGGAGCTCCGATCGAGTCCGAGCGCCGGCTCGTGCGATGCGTCGTACGGGCCGTGCTGGATCATCGACAGCATGTACAGGAATACGGGCTCCGATCGTGACCGTGACAGGATCTGGAGCGCGTAGGAGAACAGGTCGCGATCCTCGACGATGTTCGTGACCAGCGACTTGTTCCCCCATTCCGGAAAATCCATCGGGGTCAGGATTTCGTCGAAACCGAGGTCCTTGTAGGCCGACTCGGCGTTGTAGAAGGTCCTGTCCACGGGGAACAGGACGATACAGCGATAGCCGTGGCGCTGGAGCAGCCTCGGCAGGCTGAAGCGCAGGTGCGAAGTCACCGTGTAGAAGACGCCTTGGCCGGCCGCACCGAAGTCCTTGTGGGTCAGCCCGGTCAGCAGGGCGAACTCACTCAACCAGGTACTGCCTCCCCAGGTCGGCACGCGCAGCCATCCGCTCTCGAGGGTTCGCGCATCGGGCTCGTGCATCGCGAGCGCCGGCAGGCTCACACCGTTGAAGTCGAAGATTCGGGGGTCGGTCGCGGATTCCTGCAGCCACACCACGATGTCGGGCGGTCGAGACGAGGCGCGCGGCGCCCTGACCGGAAGCCGTGCCGCGCGCTCCAGGAAGAGCCGGCTGTCACCGACCACGGTCGGCGGGCGGTATCTCAGGGACGCGGTCGAGAAGAGCAGGTTCGCGAAGTGGCCGTATGTGTTGAAGCCGAAGGGATCGAACTCATGGGAGTGGCGAACGGCGACGTCGAACGCGATGAGTCCGGAGGCCAGCACCAGGGCGCCCAGGCGTGCCGGCCATCCGAGCGGCGGGGCTTCGGGAAGCAGCAGCCAGCTGAGCGCGAGGCCCAGGGCGCACGCCGCGGCGAAACCTGCCATGAACGGATAGAGGCGCACCACGAACCAGTTGGCGCGGTCCAGCATCATGCCGATGTCTGCCACCGTCCACGTGTCCGACGTGTACTTCCACTTCAGCCAGTGGAGGCGCTGGAGGACGAAGACGAGCGCGGTCCCCAACCCGAAGCTTTTCCAGGGCTGGCCGGTCAGCGCCATCAGCAGGGCGACGGGCACCACCCAGAAGGAGAGGTTGATGACCACGACGATCCAGTTGGGACGACACCGCAGGCAGATGTGTGCAACCCAGGCGCTCATTAAGCCCACCGCCACCACGGCGACGGTGTTGAGCACGAGCCGAACGACGTCCATCAAGCCGGGATTGTCCCCCATCAGCGCGCGCCTGTTGGGACACGATATCCCGCGCGACGCCTGACTGTCGACCTGCGGTCTCCTCTCATCGCCGTTCGCGCCGCGGACCGCCGGTCGGCGAGGGACCCCGGTCCGCTGGCCTGCGGCTGCGCTAAGCTGAATGCTTCGGCGCGCGTGCCTGGTGGCACACGTGGGCCAGGGTTGCGCCGGGCCCGCGATGGCCGAGCCAGGGGACGAGGGACGAGGGAGATGACGACCGCGCCGAGAGCCGCGCGCACTCGAAGAACCTGCATGCTGGCGTACTGGGACTCGCCAACGGCCCTTCCGCCGATGGTCAACCACGGCGTCTCTCTCGCGGCGGCCGGCTTCGACGTCGAGCTCATCTGCCTGGCGCCGCACTCCACGCCCGCAAGCCCCGAGGCGCAGGCGCCCGGCCTCCGGCTCACCCGCCTTCGCATCCGCTCGCGCCGCGTGTTCCACGCCCTCTTCGGCACCGCCACCGCCCGGCGCGGCCTGGCGGCCGTGCAGTACGTGTCGTCGTACGTCGAATTCGTGACGAAGGCAGTGGTGGCCGCGCTCCGATCCCGCGCCGACGTGTACGAGGCCAACGACCTGCCGCCGCTGCTGCCCGCGGTGGTCGCCGCGAAACTGCGCGGCAAGCCGGTGGTGTATCGCACTCACGAGCTGTGGTCCGAGGCCAGCCCCAACGTGCGTTTCGCCGGCTTCTGGCGGTTCATGGAACGCCGCCTCGTGCCGAGATGCGATTACGTCGTGACCCCCGAGGAGAACCGTTCGCGCATCTACGAGGTCGAACTCGGCGCGCGGCGGCCGCCGCTCACCGTTCGGAACTGCCCGCCCTATCGTCCGCCGATCGCCAGCCGCCGGCTGCGCGACGAATTGGACCGGCGTGGCATTCGGTGCACCACCATCGTGCTCTACCAGGGTCTCGTCGACTCAGGGCGGTGCATCGAGGAGATTGCCGAAGCGACGCGATTCTTCGATGACGGCGTCGTGCTCGTGGTCATGGGGAGCGGGTACGGCAAGTGGGCCAGCCCGGCCACGGCGCTCGCCGGGTACGAGCGCATCGTCGTCCTCCCGCCAGTGCCCTACCAGGAGTTGTTGCCCTACACGGCGTCCGCGGACATCGGGGTGCTGCTCTATCGCAACGACTGCAGGAACAACTACTACTGCGCACCGAACAAGCTGTTCGAGTACATGATGATGGGGCTGCCGATGATTGCCGCCAACTACCCCGGGATGGTGCCGCTCGTGGAGGGCAACGGTGTAGGACTGTGCGTCGACCCGGACTCACCCAGGCCGATTGCCGACGCCGTGAACCGCCTCGCGGCCGACCCGGACCGCCGTGAACGGATGCGGGGAAACGGCCTTCGGCTGTCGAAGGATCGATATAATTGGGAGGTTGAGTCCGCACCGCTGCTGCAGCTCTATGGCTCACTGGTGTCGACAGACACTGAGGCGGGACGGTGTGGCCGTTGCGTGACAC
>DAIRFN010000213.1:0-10159 GCA_036795065.1 Vicinamibacterales bacterium | reverse complement strand
GTCAGGACGGCGATGTCCTCGAGCATGGCCTTGCGCCGGTCGCCGAACCCGGGCGCCTTCACCGCCGCGGTCGTGAGCACGCCGCGCAGCTTGTTGATGACGAGCGTGGCCAGCGCGTCGCCTTCCACGTCCTCGGCCACCACCAGGAGCGGTGTGCCCGCCTTCACGACCTGCTCGAGCAGCGGGAGCATATCCTTCAGGTTGCTGATCTTCTTCTCGTAGAGCAGCACGTACGGATCGTCCAGCACGGCGCGCATCTTTTCCGGCTCGGTGACGAAGTATGGCGACAGGTAGCCGCGGTCGAACTGCAGGCCTTCCACGACCTCGAGCACGGTCTCTGTGCCCTTCGCCTCTTCGACCGTGACCGCGCCCTCGGCGCCCACCCGCTCGATGGCGTCGGCTACCATGGTGCCAATCGACTCGTCGTTGTGGGCGGAGATCGTGGCGACCTGTGCCTTCTCTTTGAGGCTCTGGACGGGGCGCGACAGCTCGCGCAGGGCCTCGACGGCCGCGCGCATGCCGCGATCCAGTCCACGCTTGAGGTCGATGGCGCTGGCGCCGGCGGCGATGTTCCGGATGCCGTCCGCCAGCATCGCGTGCGCCAGCACCGTGGCGGTGCTGGTGCCGTCGCCCACGAGCTCACCCGTGCGCTCGGCGGCCATTCTCAGCATCTGGGCGCCAAGGTTCTCCTCGGGGTCCTCGAGATCGAATTCCTTGGCGATGGTCACCCCGTCGTTGCAGACGATGGGCCGGCCCCAGCGCTTGCCGATGAGCACCGACTTCGACTTGGGCCCGAGGGTCACGCGCACGGCATCGGCCAGGGCAGTGGCGCCGCGCAGCACCTTCTCGCGGGCCTCCGAACGGAAAGAGAGCTTCTTGTGGGCCATGGGCGGACCCTCCACCCTCATACCATTCAAGTGCCTTGCCAGCCGGTTCCGCCAGCAAATCAGCGGGCGTCGGGCCTGAGCGGGCCGCGGCCTGCCGGGTTTCCGGCGACGGTCAGGCGGTTGTCCGCGTCCAGGGCCACACGCGTGCCGAAGGGCGCGCTGATGCGGTCCAGTGTGTCGCGCAACCAGGCCGCTTCGAGCTGCGATGCCCGCGCGAGGCGCATGCGCGAGATGCGCAGGGGGGTGAGGCCGAGGCCCACCAGGGCACCGGTCCGAGCGTCCAGCGTGGCGAAGTACATCAGCGGGAGGTCGCCGCGGTACTGCTCGTACCCCTCGATGCCCTCGTAATCGTTGATGAAGTCGCCGCAGCCGTAGAGAATCAACCGCTCGCGGTAGATCTCGATCGGCCGCGCGTGGTGTGACGAGTGGCCGTGCACGACGTCCACCCCGGCGTCCACGAGCGCGTGCGCGAAGGCCACGTTCGACCGGGGCACGTCGTAGCCCCAGTTGCTGCCCCAGTGCACCGACACGACCGCCACGTCTCCCGCCCGCCGATCGCGTGCGATGCGCGCGCCCAGCGCGCGTGCCGTGTCCGGCGAGAGATCGGGCAGCAGGTTGACGCCTGGCCGCCGGGCGCCGGCTGCCCACGACGCGGGGATGCCGCTGTCGCTGCTCCCGCAGGCGTACACGAGCACGCGACCCCCTCCGGGCCGCCCGACAATGGCCGGGGCCGCGGCTGCAGCCTGGTCCCGACCCGAACCCGTGATTCGCAGGCCCGCGCCCGCCAGCGTGTCGAGCGTCTCCTCGAGGCCCGCCGGGCCCCAATCGAGCACGTGGTTGTTGGCCAGGACGCACACATCGATGGCGGCGGCCTGAAGGCACGCCACGTTGACGGGGTGCATGCGGTAGTGGATGTCCTTCCCGCGGTCGTGATCGCCGCTGGT
This sequence comes from Vicinamibacterales bacterium, assembly GCA_036795065.1. Lineage (GTDB taxonomy): Bacteria > Acidobacteriota > Vicinamibacteria > Vicinamibacterales > UBA2999 > VFZN01. The sequence continues at coordinate 8,328 of DAIRFN010000213.1, read as the reverse complement.
GGTGATCGATGTCTCGAGGTTGATGATGCGGGCCGCGGGCGCGACGCGCCGCCACTCGTCCAGCGCATCGCCCCAGATGTAGTCGGGCGCCACCGGCCTGGGGATGCGGCCGTTCCGACGCTCCGCCAGCGCAACGTACTCCCGTGCGTCCGGCACGAAGGGCTCGAAGAGCACCGGGCTCGACGCGCGCGCGAACAGCTGGTCCACGCCGCGCCCCGTCATCACGTCGCCGGCGAGGCAGAGCGTGACGCGCTCACCGCGATCGGCCTGGGCCGTCATGGCGAGACCTCCTTCGGCCTTGCCTCGATCCGCGTGCGAAGGCCCCCCACCAGCGCGACCGCCTCCCGCTCGACCCGCCCCTCGAGGATGGCGCGCTTGAAGGCGCCGAAGAAGCCGCCGAGCAAGTCCACCTCCGTGCGGTTCACGTAGAGCAGATACTGCGGGCCCTGGCCCACCAGGCACGTGAGGCCGAGCGATGCGTTGTTGTAGTGCGTGGCGAACAACTGCTTGCCGGCCACCATCACGAGGGGGAGGCCCGACGCGGGGTCGTTCCGGACGATGCTCACGTGCGAGACGCTGAGGACGGGTCGGCCGTTGAACCGCTCCTCGGCCCAGTAGAGGAACGAGTCGCGTGAGTCCACGGGCACGCGTGGGAAGTCGAGGAGGATTCGCACCAGCGTGGGGGCATGGGCAGCCAGGTAGGGCGAGCGTTCCACGAGCCGCGCAAGGGCGTCCGCCGTGCGCACGCCCTGTGCCTTGTCCGCGTAGGGCGCCAGGCCGGTCAGCCCCTCCGCCAGGTACGTGTTGACGCGCTCGAAGACGAGGTCGCGGAACGCCTGTTGAAGGGCTTCGTCGCCCTCCGGGCCAGTGGTGCCGGCCGCCCGGCGCAGACGCTGGATCTCGGCAACGGTCAGCTTCACCCCGCAGTCGCCGGGCCGGCAGCGGCGGATCGACGCGAGATCGTCCGGCGTGAGCCGCATCGCGTCCAGGTCGGCACGGGTGGGTGGGTTGGAGAACCGACGCGTGGCGGGCGAGCGCGCGCTGGTGCGGAGTTCCTCGATGGCGTGGAAGCGGGCCGCGAAGGTCTCGGGCGCGACGGTGATGGCGGCCAGGGCCAGCACGGCCACCTCCCTGCCGCGGGACGGCAGGATGCGGACCACCGTTTCGCCGCGATCGGCACGCGCGCGGTCGTCGGGCGTGACGTCAATCCACGGACGAAAGGCGGCAAACGGGTCGACGCCGGTCCGATCCTGCGCCGACGTCGCTGTCAGGAGCGGCAGGGTGAGCAGCAGGGCCGTCCACGCGCAGGAACGCACGCACTCCTCCCTGCCCTCAGCTTCTCACGTTTCACTTCTCACTTCTCACCGTCTCAATCGATCGGATCCGGCAGGTGCACATGCTGCCCCGCCAATCCGAAGCGCCGGGCTGTTTCGTCCTTGAAGTCGAACTCCACCAGGACGGCTGGCTCGCTGCCCGCGACCCACGCGTCGTGTCCGGGCTCGATGGTGACCACCTGCGGGGCGCGGAACTCGACCGTGCAACCATCCGGGTAGTCCACGTGGACCTGCCCCTGCAGCAGGAAGCCGACGTGCGCGAACATGCATCTTTCGGTGCCGCTGACCGGCTTCATGTCGCGCGACCAGCGGAAGCCGGCGGGGTAGATGACGCGCTTGATGCGGCCGGCGCCGGCCGGCGCGATGTCGATGCGGACGCCGGCCACTTCGTGATGCGAGGCGCCGTTGACGGGCGCGAGCAGTGGATTGGTGGCGCTCATCGGGGCATGATACGCCCGAAGGGTTCACCCATGCACCGACGCACCGTGCTCGAGCTGTTTGCCGGCCTGGCCGTCGCCGGCGTCCCATCCCTGCAGCCCGCCGCGCCCCGCCGAGTCGTTGTGGCGGGCGGCGGGATCATCGGCGCCAACATCGCGTATCAGCTCGCGGCCCGCGGCGCCGAGGTCACGCTCGTCGAGCGCGCGCGGCCGGGCGCCGGCGCCACGGCCAACTCGTTCGCGTGGATCAACGCCAGGAAGCGTCCGCTCGACTACTTCAACCTGAGCCGGATGGGCCTCCAGGCCTGGCACCAGCTGGACCGCGAGTTCAGCGGCACGCTGCCACTGGTGTGGGGCGGGAGCGTCGAGTGGCGGGCCGAGGAAACGCGCGGCGCCGAGCTCCGCGCGCAGGTTCGCGACTTCCGGCAGTGGGGCTACGGAGTCCGCGAGATCGATACCGTGGGAATCCGCGCGCTCGAGCCGCGCCTGATGCCCGGGCCGCTGGTGGCTGCGGCACACTGGGAAGACGAGGCGCACATCGATCCGGTGGGAGTCACCGAGATGGTCGTGAAGAAGGCGCAGATGAACGGCGCGCGCGTCGAGTATCCCGCGGAGGTGACCGGGCTGGACCTCGGTCACGGCACGCTGCGCGCAGTGCGCACCACGAAGGGGGAGATCGCGGCAGACGTATTGGTGGTGGCGTGCGGCACCGACACGCCGCGCGTGGCCGCGTTGGCCGACGTGCGCGTGCCGTTGAAGGACGCACCAGGCGTGCTCGTGCACGTGCCGCCCGGCCCGCGTCTGATCGATCGCGTGGCGTTAGCGCCCATGGGCAACATCAAACAGAAGCCGGACGGCCGGATCGTCACGGGCAGCGATTTCGCGAGCGGCGGCGGCAACACCAGCCGCGAGGCCGGGGAGCGGCACCTCGAGACGATGGCGGCGGTGCTGCCAGGGCTGGCGAAGGCCGGAGTCGAGAAGATGACGCGGGGCTTCAGGCCGATGCCGGCCGATGGCATGCCCATCGTGGGCTTCGCGCCCAGGCGCGCGGATCTCTACCTGGCCGTGATGCACAGCGGCGTCACGCTGGGCCCACTCGTCGGGCGGCTCGCCGCGACCGAGATCCTCGACGGTCTGCGCGTGGATGCGCTGGCGGCGTACCGGCTCGAGCGGTTCAAGGGCTGACCGCATGGTGCGCTATCTCTGGGCGTCACCCACGACGCTCCTGGGCCTTGCCCTTGCCCTGATGGCCCTTCACCGGGGACGCGTGCTGGCGGTCGGCGGCGTGCTCGAGGTGAGCGGTCCCCTGGTGCGCTGGGCGCTCAGGCACCTCGTGCCACTCCGCGGCGGGGCCATCGCCATCACGCTGGGCCACGTGGTCCTCGGCCGCGACGCCCGCGCCCTGGACGAAACCCGGGCGCACGAGCGCGTGCACGTCCGGCAGTACGAGCGATGGGGACCGCTGTTCGTGCCGGCCTACGTTGCTGCCAGCATCTGGGCCGTGATGCGCGGCGGTCACTTCTATTTCGACAACGCGTTCGAGCGCGAGGCCATGAGTGCCGGGCCCTGCCTGGATGCCCGGGACTGCTCGGCGGTGAGGGACGGCGGGCGGGGCCGACACCTGCAGCGGCGATAGCGTTGAGCCGATATCCCCTCATCAGGAGAGTGCTCATGACGTTCGGTTTCCCGCGAATGCTGCTTCCCGCTGCGGCCCTGGCCCTGATGGCCACGCCCGCCCTGGCCCAGACGCCTCTGCCGATGGGTGTGCCCGTCCAGGGCAAGGCCGCCGACGATGTCCCGGCCGAGTACACCTTCGTGGCCAAGTCCGCTGGCGTGTTGTCGGCGGCGGTGCAGGGGAGCGGAGATCTCGTGCTGCAGCTCGTGGACGAGGACGGTCAGACGGTGCCGGACGGCACCAGCGATCGGGACATGGGCGGTTCGTCCGGGACCGAGCTGCTGTCGGCCACCATCGGCGAAGCGGGCACCTATAAGGTCCGCGTCCGCGTGCAGGGCGGTGATTCGAGCACCTTCCAGATCGCGGGCGCGTTCCTGGCGTTCCCGCCGTTCGCTCGACCGGCCGACCCGGATCGCCGCCCCGCCCAGGCGCGTGCGCTGCAGGTGGGCAAACCCCACGACGACTCGCTCGACTCGAGCGCGGGCGATACGTGGGACTGGTTCTCGTTCAAGGCGAACGCCGCCGGCGCGCTGGCCATCATCACCCGGCCCCTGGCCAACACCGAGGCCGACCTCGTGCTCGAGGTGTTCGTGGACCGCAACTTCGCGGAAGCGGTGGACCGCTCGGACCAGGACATGCAGGGCAACTCCTCCAACGAGTCGGTGACCATCAACGTCACCGCCGGGCAGATGGTGCACATCAAGGTGACCAACAACTCGAGCGGCGCCTCGAAGTACCGCGTCTCGTCCAGCCTCATCCAGTAGCCGTCCACGTCCCCTGCGTCGCGTTCTGTCGCGATGGCTGTCGGGGTGATCGTTGTAGGAGGACCCGCCCATGCAGGCACGACTGAGCGCCATCGACCACATCGCCGAGGGGAGTGCCGCCTTCACCTTCGAGCTTGCCGAGGCCCTGGCCTTCGAGCCCGGCCAGACCTGCGACGTGACGATTCCCGCGCCGAAGCACCACGACGAGCACGGCACCGCGCGGACGTTCTCGATTGCGTCGTCGCCCGCCGACCTCCCCCGGCTGATGGTGGCCACACGGCTCACAGGAAGCGCCTTCAAGCGGAGCCTCGTCGAGGCCGCCCCCGGGCTCGAGGTGGAGATCGACGCACCCTACGGTTCGCTCACCCTGCACAGGAACGTGACAAAGCCCGCGGTGCTGATGGCGGGTGGCATCGGCATCACGCCGTTCCGCAGCATCGTCAAGGATGCCACCGAGCGGCGGCTTCCGCACACCGTGACACTGTTCTATTCGAACCGGACTGCCGCCTCGACGGCGTTCCTTGCGGATCTCGAAGCGTGGGAGCGGCAGAACCCGAACTTCCGGCTGGTCGCCACGATCACCGAGCCGGACGGGCAACCCTGGACGCACGACACGGGGATGATGGACGCGGCGTTCATCGGGCCGCGTGTACGCGACGTGAACGCGGCCATTTACTACGTGGCCGGCCCGCCGGCATTCGTCCAGGGCATGCGGGCCGCCCTGGGCGAGATCGGCGCCGACCCTGACAATATCCGCACGGAGGAGTTTGCGGGTTACTGAGACGATGCGAGGGGTGCGCTCGCGTTCGACGGAAAAGGACCGCAGGCGAGAGGGTGCCGCCGGGATCCCGGCAACCCCTGGGCGCCGGACTCCCGCAGGCGGGCAAATTTCGAGACGTTCGTGCGTGGCACCCGATTTGCCTTTACACTGGGCACCGAGCCGCGCGCGCCGGAGCCGATGCCCGGCGGCTCGCTGGACTCCTTCTGGAGGTTACGTCATGTCACGCCGGCTTTTCTGGACCCTCACCGCGCTTGCGGTAGTGGCCATCACCCTTCCCTGGGTCGTCCCTGTTTCGGCCTCGCAGCAGACAGCCGGCTCCAAGTCCGTCCCGGCGGGCTCCGGCCTCTTCTCCACCTACTGCGTTGTGTGCCACGGCGCCGACGGCAAGGGCACCGGTCCCCTGGCCGATTCCTTGAAGCGCCGTCCGGCTGACCTGACGCTGCTGGCGAAGAACAACGGCGGTACTTACCCGCGCGAAATGGTGGCCAAGATCATCGACGGCCGTGAAGGCGTCAAGGGCCACGGCGGCGGCGACATGCCGGTGTGGGGCGATGCCTTCGAGCGCTCGGCCGACGCCGGCCCAAAGGCCGTGAGTGACCGCATCGAGGCGCTGGTGGAGCACCTCTCGACGATGCAGGCGAAGTAAGTTCAACGTTCCAGAGTTCAAGGTTCAACGTGGCTGCGTGCCCGGCCTGGAGGCGTTCCTTTCCCACGCCGCCACACGGCACGCAGCATCGACGTTGATCTCGGCACGCTTCCACTCCCGCAGCTTGCCCTCGCACCCCCGCGCATTTGAAGCCCCGCACCGCCACGTCCCGCCAGGTCCCATTCACCGAAGTCTGCGCCATCATCGAGCGGGCGCTGGCGGGCTCGTTCCGGCAGGACGTCATCCGCGAGTTGTCCACTTCGCCCACGGTCGAGGCGTCGCTGGTCCGCCTGCGTGAGGCGTTCCGGTCGAACATCTGGAGGTTCGGCGACGCCACGATGGACCTCGCGCGGCCCGTGCGCGACTTCGATCGCCTGACCCGCGCGGAGGGCTTCCACGCGCTGCACGACTGGGATGGCGTGGCCGACCACGTCAACCCCGACACCATCCCGACCGACGTCCTCAACTACCTGATCGACCAGCGCGGCGGCGACGCCTTCGACCCGGTCGTCCCCTTCGTCCTCATCGACTACTACTTCATGCACGTGCTGTCGCTCCTCACGCTGCGCGCGTGGGATGAGGACGACGCGGACGAGGACCTGGATCGTGTGGACGCCTTGCTGCACCGGTTGCAGGGGCCGCAGGGGAGCGGGCAACGGTTCTGCAGGGATGCCGAGACGCTGCTGCTCATCGCCACCGCGCACTACGAGCGCGAGGAGCGGGGCTACGACCTGCTGCTGGATCGCACGCGCGGGCTCAGCCATCGGCACCGCGCCGCCATCGCGCTCGGCCACGGGGCGAGCATGGGCTGTCACCTGCGCTTTGGATTCGAGGCCACCTATGGCCGCGACACGTCGCTGATGCGGAACGACAACGTGGCCGACTACCCGTGGCTGTGCTTTGCCGTGGCGACGCTGATGGACGAGTACCACCTGATGCGTCAGGGTGGCGACGCCGTCCTGGCGCGGCGAGACGCGGTCGAGTCGATGCTCAACGGGCTGTCGGGCGACGCGCGGGCGTTCATCGGAGCGGGCCCGCAGTCGCTGGCCGCGCACGAGGTGGAGCGCCGGCGCTTCCGCGATCACTTCCTGCACTACCAGGACGACCTGGTCGCCGAGTTCGAGGCCTTCCGGCCCGCCCCCGACGCCTACTCGCCGCTCTCGTTCTTCTTCAATTTCTCGCACAACGTGGTGAAGGGCCAGGTGGTGGACACGCTGCTCTGGAGCGCGCCCTGGACGGTGTCATTGAACGACCTGCTGACGGGCGCCCCCATGGACGAGCCGGCCGACCGCTCGCGCGAGACGCTGGCGACGACCCTGATGGCTTACGCGCGCACCAACCCGCACAAGATCCGCGGCCGGCTGATGCCCGTCATCGTCTACGACCCCGAGGCCGGCTACCGCGCCTTCCGCCTCACCCTTCGCCGTCTGCGGGAGTAGGTCCCGCCTTCGCTCGCGCGCCGGGCCCCTTTCCCGTGACGTTCAGAGACGATTTGTGACGACTTCTGACGCGCTTTGCGGGGGGGCGGGACGCATCAATTCCCCGATGTCGAGCGTATAATCGCGGGGCGCAGATTTCGGAGGCGGTAGAGCTAACTTTTCGCCGGAGCAGACATGAGGCGTGGTACGAAGGCAGTTCTCGGCACCGGTGTCGCGTGCCTCGGCTTGATGGTCAGCGCCGTGCTGGCCGAGCGGTCCCCGCTGTCCGCGCAGTCTGCACAGTCCGGCACAGCCCGCCAGGCCGCCGCCGCTCCCGACGCGCAGCCGCCGCGGCCCAGCCTGCCCGCGCCGATGCGCTCCACGGCTGGCCCGACCAACCAGGATCACAACGCGGTCATCAAGAAGTACTGCGCCGGCTGCCACAACGATCGCCGCCCCGCCGCGGGGCTGTCCCTCGCGTCGTTCGACGTGGCCAACGCCGTCGAGCACGCCGAGGTGGCCGAGAAGATCATCGTGAAGCTGCAAGCGGGCATGATGCCGCCGCGTGGGGCGCAGCGCCCCGACCCCGCCACGCACGTGGCGCTCATCAACGCGCTCGAAACCACGCTCGACACCGCGGCCGGCAAGTCGCCCAATCCCGGCCGGCGCACGTTCCAGCGCCTGAACCGGCCGGAGTACGAGCGGGCCATCCGCGAGCTGCTGGCCCTCGAGGTGAACGCCGGCGACTGGCTGCCGCTCGACACCAAGAGCGCGAACTTCGACAACATCGCCGACGCGCAGTCGCTGTCGCCGACGCTGCTCGAGTCGTACCTGAACGCCGCCACGGCCATCAGCCGAATGGCCGTAGGGGATCGCACCGCGCCCACCATCGACACCACCTACACCAACCCGAGCTACCTGTCCCAGCACCCGTGGGACCACGTCGAGGGCGCGCCCTACGGCACGCGCGGGGGGATGGTGGTGAACCACATCTTCCCGGCCGACGCCGAGTACGAGTTCGCCATGACGTTCAACTCGGGTGAGAACGCGCGCTTCGAGGACGTGGACATCTCCATCGACGGCGAGCGCGTGGCGCTGCTCAACTACGAGCTCACCCAGGTGGCGGGGGCGGATGGCCGCGGCCAGGCGCCGATGCGCAGCGAGCGCATCTTCGTCAGGGCGGGGCAGCACCAGGTGTCGGCCGCGTTCGTCCGCCGCACCGAGGGGCCGTACGAGGATCTCATCAAGCCGCACGGCTGGTCCTATGCCGGCG
>DAIRFN010000212.1:0-10174 GCA_036795065.1 Vicinamibacterales bacterium | reverse complement strand
CACGCGGTGAATGCCCTGGGCGCGAGCGTCGCGTCGAACGAGGTGGTGGTCGTCGTGCCGTGATCACCATGCCAGCGCCATGGTTCCATTACGGATCTATAATGGAACTATGGCGAGCGTGACCCTGTCGGTGAAGAACGTCCCGGCCGACGTGGCCCGGCGGCTCAAGGCCCGCGCCGCGCGCAACCATCGCTCACTGCAAGGCGAGCTGATGACCATCCTGGACGAGGCCAGCCGGCAGCTGACCATCGAGGATCTGGCGGCGTTCGCCGCGCGCGTGGGGCTGCGGACCCCCTCCGAGGCCGCCCGGTTCACCCGGGACGATCGCGATGGCCGTCGTCGTTGACGCCTCGGCGATTGCCGCCATCGCGTTCGGCGAGCCGGAAGGGCCGACCCTGGCGGCGCACCTGGCCGGCGAGACGCTCCTCACGCCCACGCTGTTCGACTATGAGCTGGCGAACATCGCGTGGAAGAAGGCCCGTGCACACCCGGAGATGGCCCCGGTCATCCAGGCGGCCCTCGACGCGGCGGCGCACGTGGCCATCGACCGCGTCCCGATTCCAACAGTGGACCTGTTGCGGGTGGCGCGCGGGACCGGCCTCACGGCCTACGACGCCGCGTACCTCTGGCTCGCCAGGACCCGGGACGCCGAACTCGTGACGCTGGACCGCGCGCTGGCACGCGCGGCGGGCGCTCGTGAGCCGTGACGCACCACGCCCGCGACACCGGATCACTCAATCATTCAATCACTCAATCGCCCAATCAATCACCAATCCCGCAATCCACCAATCCTCAATCAATCGCTCAATCTGCAATCACCAATCGCTCAATGGCCCCCCGCCGCGCTACCATGCCGCCGTGCTCTCTCGACTCGTCCTCACAACGGCCCTAGCCCTCGCGGCCACCCTTCCCCTGCCGGCGGTGCAGCCAGCACCCGCCTGCGACCTCCTCCTCACCGGCGGCCGGGTCGTCGACGGCACCGGCGCCGCGTGGTTCGCCGCGGACGTCTGCGTCACCGGCGACCGCGTCACCGCCCTTCGCGCCCCTGGTGACACGCGCGATGCGCCGTCCGCGCGCCGCCGCATCGACGCCACCGGCCTCGTCATCGCCCCGGGCTTCATCGACATGCTGGGCCAGTCGGAGTACTGGGTGCTCCGCGACAGCCGCGTGGCCAGCAAGGTGATGCAGGGCATCACCACCGAGCTCACCGGCGAGGCCAGCTTCACCAGCGTCGGCCACCCGGGCGCGCGCCGGCTGCATCCCTTCTCAGCGATGTTCGACAAGGAAGAGGTGCCCGGCTGGGACAACCTGGCCGGCTACTTGCGCGTGCTGGACCGACAGCCCGCCACCATCAACCTGGGCACGTTCATCAGCGCGGGCGGCGTCCGCGATGCCGTAATCGGCCGCGAGGACCGCGCGGCCACGGCGGCCGAGCTGAACGAGATGGAAGCGCAGGTGGCGGAGGCGATGGAAGCCGGCGCCTTCGGCGTGTCCACGTCGCTGCAGTACGTGCCGGATCGATTCGCCCGAACCGAGGAGTTGATCGCGCTCGCGAGGGTGGCGGGCCGCTTCGGCGGCAGCTACATCACGCACCAGCGCTCCGAGGCTGATGCCATCGACGAAAGCCTGGACGAGGTGTTCCGCATCGCGCGCGAGGCCGGCGTACCTGCCACGATTCATCACCTGAAGACGGCCTACAAGCAGAACTGGGGACGCATGCCCGCCGTGCTGCAACGCATCGAACGCGCGCGCGCCGAGGGCCTGGACATCGCCGCGGATCAGTATCCCTACATCGCCGGCAGCAACCCGCTGGACGCGAGCCTGCCGGTATGGGCGCGCGAGGGCGGCCGCGACGCGATGGTGAAGCGCCTGCAGGATCCCGCCACGCGCGCGAAGATCAAGGCCGAGGTCCTGCAGCCCTCCACCGCGTGGGAGAACCAGTACCTCGGCTCGGGTGGTGCCGCGGGCATCCTCGTCTCGTCCGTCGGGCGCGCGGCGCTGAAGAAATACCAGGGCCGCACGCTGGACGACATCGCGAAGGCCGAGCAGAAGGATCCGCTCGACGTGCTGATGGATCTGATTGCGCAGGACGACACCACCGGCAGCGGCATCATGTTCTTCATGAACGAAGACGATCTGCGCGCCGCGCTGAAGCATCCGCTGGTGATGCTGGGCACCGACTCGGGCGGCATGGCCATCGACAGCGGTCCACCGACGGCCGGCGTGCACCCGCGCGCGTGGGGCTCCGCCGCGCGCATCCTGGGCAAGTACGTCCGCGAGGAACGCCTGCTCTCGCTCGAGGAGGCCATCCGCAAGATGACCTCCCTCCCCGCCCAACGCATGCGCCTCTGGGACCGTGGCATCGTCCGGCCCGGTGCGCTTGCGGATCTCGTGGTGTTCGATCCGGCCACCATCCGCGACCGCGCGACGTTCGAGAACCCGCGGCAGTACGCCGAAGGCGTGCGCTACGTGGCGGTGAACGGGCAACTGGTCGTGGACGGCGGCCAGCTGACGACGGCGCGACCCGGGCACGCGCTCCGCGGGCCGGGGTATCGCGATCGGTAGGTGTCGGGAAGGTCGATCGCGTCGGGATCGCGACGGGAACCGGGAGCCGCGTTTCAGGTTGCTGAGACGCGGGTCGTCCGCCGGCAGACCGTAGAGACCAGCCGATTCAAGCCACCGACACATGGCCCGAGGCAGGGACTCGGCGCTGTTCTGAGCCGGGAGATGCAGGCGAGTTCGCCCAAGAGCTTGTCGGGGCCGAGGGTCATGTGACCGGCTCATGTATCCTCTACCCCCATGCCGCGCAACGCCGAAGTCATCCGCCAGTGGCACATCCTCCTCGCCCTCGACAAGAGCCGCCTGGGGGTGTCGGTGGACGACCTCGCCCGCGACGCCGGCGTCGGCAAGCGCACCATCTGGCGCGACATGGTGGCGCTGCAGGAGGCCGGCTTCCCGCTCCGCAGCGAGAAGCGCGCCGACGGCCGGACCGCCTGGTTCCTCACCAGCATGCCCCTGAAGGCGTTGAACGACCCTGGCCTCTCGGCGACCGAGGTGTGTTCGCTCTACATGAGCCGCGCGCTGCTGTCGGCCATGCCGGGCGCGGCGTTTGCCGACGGCCTCGCGGGGTTGATGAAGAAGATCGAAAAAGCGCTGGCTCCGCGCGTGCGCGCGTTCCTGGACCAGTTGCCGGGAGTGATCAAGGTGAAGCCGGGGGCGTTGAAGACGCACCAGAAGAACTACAGCGAGATCGTCGCGCGGCTCATCGAGGCCTCGTCCGGGCATCGCGTGGCCGAAATGCGCTACTTCTCCGCGTCCAGCAACCGCGAGAAGGACTACGTGGTGCATCCCTATCACGTCGCCTATTTCGACGGCGGTCTGTATCTCACGGCGTACGTGCCCGAGTACCGCCAGATTCGGAATTTCGCCGTGGAGCGCATTCGCACGTTCACGCCGACGGCGAAGGCCTTCGAGCCGCAGGGAGTAGTGGCGGACAGCCCGTTCGGGGCCTCATTGGGGGTGAACGACGGGCGGCCCGAGCGCGTCGAGATCGAGTTCGCGCCACGCGTGGCGCGCTACATCCGCGAACGCGACTGGCACGTGTCGCAGCAGCTGCGGGAGCAGTCGGATGGCAGCGTGCGCCTGGTGTTGAAGGTGTGTCGAGACTGGGCGCTCCGCAGCTGGATCCTCAGCTTCGGCCCGCACGCCCGCGTGGTATTGCCGTCCATCCTGGCGACGGAGATATTGGAGCAAATCGAGGACGCGCGGGACGCGTACGCCCCGCGCCTGGCGTTGGAGATGCCGATGGCGTATGTGCCGCAGCAGCGGCTGCCGCTGCGGTGAGGATAGGCGCTACTCGCCCTTCTTCTTGCGCTTCGGCTTCTCCGTCACGCCCGCCACGCGGCAGTCGTGCGTGCTCTCGAGCTTCCAGCCATCCAGCACGGGGTTCGACTTGGCAACGGCCGGCATCAGCATGCCCGGCAGGGCCACGAGCCGCTTGAATTGATCGGGGGGCGGCAGGTGCTCGAACGCCACCAGGACATACGGGGCACTCGAACAGAAGACCTTGCCCATGCCCCATTCGGGCTTGTTGGCGTGGGTGACGTACGAACCGATTCGAAACTGACTCACTGAGATCCTCACACTTCAGGTAACACGATTGGCGGGATCCCTATGATACCACGCCGGTTAGCCCGCCGCGTCCTGAGGGCTGGAGGGGCCGCTGCCTTTGTCGGATCGCAGTAACTGCGTCAAATTCCGGCCTGGGAGTGCCAGACTCCGATCACCGGCAGAGCTCGCGATATCTGCACAGCGCGTTCGCCAGGTGCATCTGCCGCGGCGTCCGGCACTCCGGCTCCAGCAGCCGCGGCGAGCACACCACGAACACCGCGCAGCGCGCCCGCGAGGTGGCCACGTTCAGCCGGTTCAAGCTGTAGAGGAACTCCATCCCCCGCGGCGCGTCCTCGGGCCTCGACGTGGTCATCGAGTAGACGATGACCGCCGCCGTCTGGCCCTGAAACTTGTCCACTGTGCCCACGGGAACGCCGAGCGGCGCCAGGCGTTCCGTCAGCCGGTTCACCTGGGCGTTGAAGGGCGCCACGACCTTGATGTCTGCCCCCGCGAGCCCGTGCACGCCGCCGCGCTCGTCCACCCAGTCCGCGCCGGGCGCGAGCAGCTCCTGCACCAGATCAGCAACGGCGTTCACCTCTTCCGCCGACGCGTTCTGGTTCCCGTCGTGCACCACCGGAATCAACCATAGCCCCGAGCCGTCGTAGCGGCCCGTCCCCCGCAGGGCCTGCGCCTCGAGGCCCGCCCTCGCCTCGAGCTTGCCCTCGTAGAACAGCTCGGAGGTGAACCGCGTGATCGCCGGCGACATCCGCCACGTCGTCGGCAGGAAGATCCCCAGCGCCTCCGGCATCGTCTCGGCTCCGTTCAGCACGTGCTCCAGCGCCGAGATGCCCACGCCGTCCGGGTGGCTGGCCTTCTGCGGTTGATCCAGCTGACGCGGATCGCCCAGCAGCACCAGGCTGACCGCCGCCTGCGACACCGCCAGCACGTTGGCGAGCGACATCTGCCCCGCCTCGTCTACGAACAGCACGTCCACAGTACCGGCCGCATCCTCGCACGACCAGAGCCACGCGGTACCGCCCAGCACGTCCACTTCCCGGCCAATCGCGGCCAGCGCTTCCTCGTTCTCCCCGAACTCGCGCACGCCCGCGCCGTCGCCGTGCTCCTCGGCCTCACTCACCTTCGCGGCCACGCGCACGCGCTCGCCGGCGTTCGCGGCCTGTGAGGCCACCTCGTGCAGCAGGTTGCGGATCACCTTGTGGCTCGTGGCCGTCACGCCCACGCGGCGCCCGGCCTTCACCAGCTCGCGGATCATCGTCGCGCCCACGTGGGTCTTCCCGGCGCCGGGCGGCCCCTGGATGGCGAGCGTGGTGCGACGGAGTGCCGGAGCGATGCGCACGGCGAAGTCGCTGGCGCTCTCGCCAGGTCGAGGTGCAAACGTCCCCGCCTTCAATCGGGGTGGCTCGCGGCGCAGCAGCGCCAGCCCGCACTCGTCCGCGTCGCCCTGCAGCACGCGCGTGGCGAAACGCATCACCGACTCCTGCTGGCCCCTCGTGGAGTAGACGTCGAAGGCAAACACCTCCGACGGATGGGACTCGGCGCGCGCCGGTCCCTTCTGGATGTCGATGACGCGCGCGAGGCGATCGTGCGCGACGACCCTGCCGAACGCCTTTCCGTCGCGGGCGTTCAGCTTGCCCTTGCCGCCAATCTCCACCTCCTGCGGCGGATAGGTGTAGCGGTCCACCACGGACCTCGTCGGCTTCCCGTTCTTCCCCGGCACGAAGCCAACGCGCTCGACGAACGTGAGGCCGGCGATCGCGTCACGCTCGTCGAGCAGATCTTCGGCTGGCATGTCCTTCAAGCGGAAGTACTCCCACCAATCCGCGTTCTCCTCGCGCTTGTGCCAGTCGATGAGATAGGCCAGCAGCCATCGCGCATGCTCGGCGTGCGCAGGCTCAGCCGCCTCTGGCGGCAGCCCCTCGTGCAACTGTGCGCGCAACCTCTCCACGTCCTGCTGCAACGCGGAGACTGCCGCGGACGGTTCACCACTCGCGGGCGTGGGCCGCGGGATATCCGCGCCCTCGCGCAGCGCCTGCGCGCGCAACATCTCCAGCCAGTCGCGCAGCGCCTCCGTGGATCGACAGTCGTCTTCGTTGTAGCCCTGCACCGCATCGCGAATCTCGTCGGTGATGTCCCCGGGCGCGCCCGCCTCGAGCGACAGCTCCACGGCCATCAGCGGCTGCGACGCGTTGGCCAGGGCCACGCGCCGCTGATACCCGGAGTACTGCTCCAGCTGCTTGATGGAGTAGCTCTCCACGCCGCACCGCGCCGCCTGCCGGACGATGGGATAGAGGTCCACGAAGCGATCGGCACGCAGCAGTTGGTCGAGGGTCTCACCGCGCGTGACGTGCCGGCCCACCAGTTTCTTGAACGCGGTGGGCTCGTAGTGGTTGAAGTGATAGACGTGCATGCCGAGGTCGGCCTGCCACGCGGCGAGGATGAGGTTCATCACCGCCTCGAACGCGGCCTTCTCCTCGGCGTCGTTCATCGCCCACCACGATCGATAGCCGCCGTGCTCGTACACGCCGAACAGGAACTCGCGACCGCCCTCGCGCGCGAAGCGGGCGCCTTCGAGATCCAGGAAGAGGTCGCCCGGCGACGGCGCGGGCAGCCGGGTAAGACCCTCGCCCGCCATCACGGGCAGCTGCTCGAACACCGGGTGCTTCTCGGTGCGCTGCTGATGCTGCACGCGGGCCTGATCGCCCAGTCGGTCGTACGTCTCCCGCGCGCCTCGTGACGGCCTGAACGTCACGGGCACCGCCATCCTCGCCGCCGAAGTGAGCGTGGGATGTCCCTGCGCGGTCAGCTCCTGGCGATGCACGCGGCCCGCGCCTGCGATGAACGACAGGTGATCGTCCTTGCGACGCCGCGCCATGCATCGCGCCTCCCACGCGCAGACGCCGCAGTGCTCGACGGGCTCGGGATAGTGCGCGTCGAGCAGCGCGTCGTGCCCCTGAGCCAGCGTGTCGACGAGCGCCGTGCGGACCATGCGGTAGTACGCCAGGTAGTCGTTCACGCGATAGGTGTGGATCGGCTGCACGGGGTCGGGCGTCACCACATGGAAGCGCTCGGGCGCGCGCCCCTGCATGTGCGTGAGCATGTCCGAGTAGGCGCAGAGCTGCAGGATGGCGCCGCCCTTCGTCTCGCGGGCAAGCTTGGTGTCGTGCGCCTCGTAGGACCAGCCGCCCAGGCCGCTCGGCTGCTCCACGCGAATCAGGACGTCGGCGTAGCCGGCCATGTGGTCGTCCGCCAGCCGCGCCTGGACGATGACGTCGGCGCCGTCGCGCATGGCGGCCAGCGTGTCGGCGGTCTGGCGCGCCAGCGAGGCGGCCGTCGCCGGGCCGTCCTCGCGCGCGACGGTCACCACGCCCAGCTTCTGCGCGCGGAGCGACTCCACGTAGCGTTGCTCGTGCTCTTCGCCGCGCCGCTGCAGGATGGCCGCGAAGGGGTCTTCGTATCGCGGCCGGGTCAGCACGTGCCGCGCCACGGCCAGGTCGAGCCCGGTCTTGTGGCGGCAGCCGACGAAGGTGGCGAGGTCGGTCGGAGCCAGGAGCAGCGAGTCGGAGACGAAGCGCATCGGGGAAAGCGTAGCAGCTCACGCGCAGGAGGACGATGGTAGAAAGGCCGACGACGTGATGGCGGTGGACGAACGGCTGGCAAGGCTCGAGGTCACGGTCGCCAACGGCTTTTCGGATCTCGGACGGCGGATGGACCGCCTCGAGCTGCGGATGGACCGCCTCGAGGATCGGCTGGACGCCCTGAACTCGAAGCTGGACGTCACCGCCGAGTCCCTCGAGGACCGCCGGAGCCCTGAGGCAGTCATCGCCCGACTCAGCCGACGGGGCCAGACGCGGAGACTGCGTCAACGTCGACCCGCTCGTGCCAGCCTTCTTTGCCGTCCTCGTCACCGGCCCGGCGCGTCAGCCGTTGACCTTCGGCTCGGCCGGCCCCTTTTGGCCAAGTTGGGCCAGCATCGACGTCAGCCGCAGCAGCGTCGGCACGGCCGTGGTCACGCCGGCGGCCACGGTCACCGTGGCGTCGAAGGCTTCGCGCTGCGTCATCACCAGGAACACCAGCGCCCCCGTCGCGCCCAGGCCCAGGGGCACACGAAGCCGATCCCAGAGGCTCGGCTCGGCCGCGCCCTCCAGGCGCATCACTTCCCTCCGCCGATCGGGGCCCAGCACGAAGCGCTGGAACGTCTGGTTCATCAGGCGCAGGTCGGGGTCCTTGCGGAGCAGGCCCTTCACCAGCAGCCGGCGCACCACGCGCCGGCAGGCGGCGTTGGCCAGGCCGTGCTGCGCGATGTGCTCCAGCACCACGCGCTCTTCGCTGGTGCAGTTCTGCCACTCGCGCCGGTAGATTGGAGCGGCACGCTCCTCCACCTCGTCGAGGATCTGCTCGTAGGTCAGCGAGCCGGATTGAAATGCCTCCGACTCGTACAGGTCCGCGCAGATTCGCCGGAGGGCCCGGTTGGGCCGTCCCTCCTCGACCAGCAGCGCGTGCCTCCACCCGGTGGGGCGCTCCACCCCCACCCAACGGGACATCATGTGCGTGAGCCGGTGCCGCCACCCGGACGGCGCCGGATCCACCGTGACGACATACGCGCCGCGAACCGTCTCGGGGCTCTCGCGCCGATCGACCGGCACGAAGCGGCTGAAGAGCTCCTGCCAGCGCTCGGCGTTGGTCTGGTTCTCGGACGCGCCCCACACGCTGGCTGCCAGCACCTGGGGCGAGAACCTGGACAGCAGCACGACCGTCTGCACCGGGTCGGCCGCGAGCTCTTCGATGAGGCACATCTTGGCGTGCATCACCTCCACCTGGTCGCGGGCCTCGTCCACGTCGGGAATGACAATGGCCCGCCCCGGGCCAGCCTCGCCGATGGCCACGCGTGCCTTGCGCCACTCAACCGCCGGGCTTGCCGAGGTCACGATGGGCGTCACCCTCAGGATGAACGCGCCCGTCAGCTGGTCGGCCATCCCGTCGGGATCCTCGCACGTCATCAGCAGATGCTGCCCCACCGTCGCCACCAACCGCCCCTTCGCCCACACGGGCTCCACCACGTCCGACAGCAGCACGCGACGCAGCAGGTATCCGACAACCCAATAGGCGCAGACGCCTACGCCGCCGAGCAGCAATACGGCCACCAGCGCCATCCACACCAGTCGCGCGTCGTCGGCCAACGCCCGCACCGCGACCAGGGGCGGGATGGGCGTGAGCGCCTCGAGGCGATAGCCAGGGGTCCGCGCCGCCACGTCCACGGCCAGCTGGCCGGCCTTCTCGCGCCGACTGGACCACGTGCCATCCTCGGATCGCGCGTGGCGCAACTCGCGCAGGTCGACGGACGCTGAGGTGTAGTACGGCAGGTAGTCCTCGACCGCGGCGTGCACCACGTGGGCCGCTGCCGACGACGGCGCCCCGCCCGACGACGACAGGGCCAGCGACGCCGGCACACACCGCACATGGCTGCCATAGAACACATCGTCGTACCGGATAGTCGCAATCGCGACGTCTGCCGGAGACGCGGACGCGCACCGGGCACGCGCGTCCACCGCTCGCGCGAGCGCAATCTGGCGATGTTTCAGATAGCCCTCGATGTGCACGTCGTAGGAGTAGGCGAAGAACGCGGCGCCCGGCACCGCGGCCGTGAGTGCCAGGAACAGCGCACCGGTGACGCGGTAGTCGCGATGGAGCTCGGACCAGCCCTCGACGCGCTCCACGCCCGGCGGCCGCCTCGCGAGCACGACGTAGGTGACCACCCACAGCGCGACGGGCATGGCCACACCGGCATAGAGCGCGGTGCCGACCTCCGCGAAGCGGGCCACGGCGAGCCACAGGACCAAGGCGCCGGCATAGAGCGCCGCCAGCCCCCTGTATCGCGGGCGCCGAAGCGGGTCGGGCCACAGCCACGACGCGCCGCGCGCCAACGCGACCAGCATCACGCTCACCCACAGCACCATGAACGCACTCTGCAGCAGCAGGCTGAGGGCGGCCCATTCGAGCACCAGCGCGCGGGAGTGCTGCTTGTCGAAGAGCGAGACGATCGACC
>DAIRFN010000211.1:0-10195 GCA_036795065.1 Vicinamibacterales bacterium | reverse complement strand
ATCACCGCGAGCACCTGCTCGCGCTGCGCGCCCTGACCGACGACCTCACGCCGCCCGCCGAGGCGTGCACCACGTGGCGGGCACTGTACCTGGGGCTGCAGCAACTCGAACAGGAGCTGATGGAGCACATTCATCTCGAGAACAACGTTCTCTTCCGCCGGGCGCTGGCCGCGTGATGCGCCCGCACGTTGCTGATGTCATGCTGACGACTCTCCGCTCCTTCACGCTCGCCGGGTTCGCCGCGGGCGTCCTGCTGTGTCCGGCAGCCGCGGCCCTCGCGCAACCCGGCCCGTCGCTGGCGCCGGCCGGATGGGACGAGACCATCAAGCTCCGGGAAGCCGTCGACAAGAACCCGGATCCGAACATCGTCGAGATCGACCTTGAGGCGCGCCTCGCGGAAGTCGAGGTCGCGCCGGGCAAGGTCGTGAAGGCCTGGACCTACGACGGCGGGCTGCCCGGGCCGCTCATCCGCACCAAGGTGGGCGACCGGCTGATCGTGCACTTCACCAACAACCTGGACGAGGAGACCACCATCCACTGGCACGGCGTCCGCGTCCCGATCGAGATGGACGGCGTGCCCGGCATCTCCCAGCCGCCGGTGAAGAAGGGCGAGACCTTCACCTACGACTTCACCACGCCTGACGCCTCGCTCTACTGGTATCACCCGCACGTGATGTCGGCCGCGCAGGTGGGCTTCGGGCTCTACGGCGCGCTCCTCGTCGAAGATCCTGCGGACGGCGTGGGCGTGACCGACCAGTTGACGCTGGTGCTGAGCGACATCGGATTCGACAAGCGGGGCGAGCTCGAGCCCGCCGACAGCGGAGGGCCCGCCGGCATGGTGTTCGGGCGCGAAGGCGCCTACGTGCTGGTGAACGGCCGCACGCACCCCACGTTGAAGGCGCGCGCGGGCGCGCCCCAGCGCTGGCGCATCGTGAACGCGGCCAAGAGCCGCTTCTTCCTGCTCGACATGGACGGGCAGCCCTTCACCACGATTGGTGGGGACGGCGGGATCCAGGAGGAGTCGGTCACGAGCGGCACCGTGCTCGTGACGACGGGTGAGCGCCTGGACGTGCTCGTCGCCCCGACCGGCGCGCCCGGCAGCAAGCTGGTGTTGCGCGCGATGCTCTACAACCGCGGCTATGGCAGCGTGCAATACCGCGACGTCGAGGAGATCCTCACGATCGAGTTCAGCAACGAACCGCCCGTGAAGAAGGTCCCCCTGCCGACCGTCCGGAGGACCATCACACCCACGAGCGCCGAGGGCGCCACGCACGTGCCCGTGGTCCTCACGCTGCCGCCCCAGGGCAAGGACGGCGTTTCCGAGTTCCGCGTGAACGGCGTGCCCTATTGGGAGGCGAAGCCGTTCCTCGCGTCGCTGGGCGAAAAGCAGATCTGGGTGATCAACAACGACACCGACTGGGATCATCCCTTCCACCTGCACGGCTATTTCTTCATGCAGCTGGACGAGAAGGATCAGCCGGTGAAGCCGCTGGCCTGGAAGGACACGCTCAACATCCCCATGAAGACGACGATGCGCTTCCTGGTGCACTTCGACGAGCGGCCGGGCGAGTGGATGTTCCACTGCCACATCCTCGACCACGCCGAGGGTGGGTTGATGGGCACCGTGCTGGTGGGCCCCGGTTCCCCGACGACCAGCCATCACGTGCACCCGAGGAAGCCGTGACCGCCCCGGCGGCCACGCCGGGCTGCGGCCTCGCGCGGGCCGCCCTGGTGGCGCTGGTTGGCGTGAGCCTGGCGGCCGGTATCGTGGAAGCCGGACAGACGCCGGCGCCCACGTGGCAGGCGTCGATCGCGAATCTGACTCGTGTCGAGTCGTGGCGCTTCTTCGAGCCGCCGCCCACCGGCGGCGATCCCGATTACGTCTTCCTGGGTAATCGGCTGCGGGTGGAGTTGCGCGGCCGCTGGCCGCGCGTCCAGACCACCCTGGCGGCACAATACGTTGGCTTCGTGGGCCTTCCGGAGAACGCGTCGAACCCCGGCCCCTTCGGCACCGGCTCGCTCTATTTCGATCAGGGCGGACGCCATGCCAACCAGCAGCAGCTCTACCTGCGTTACGCCAACGTGCGATTTCCCGACCTCTTCCCGGGCGTGGACCTGCAAGTGGGCCGCATGGCGTACACCTCGGGGGCGGAGGCGCCGAGCGGCGTGCCGAAGATCGAGTCGGTGACGCGGCAGCGGCTCGACGCGCGGCTGGTCGGCGAGTTCGAGTGGTCCATCGTTCAACGCGGCTTCGACGGCGTGCGCGTGGACCTCACCCGGCCCGCCTGGCGCGCCACGGGCATCGCGTTCATGCCCACGCAGGGCGGGTTCGCGCGCGTGGCCGGCCCCACCATCACCGACACGTTCGTCGGCGGCGTCACACTCAGCTCGCGCGGGGACAGCCAGTCGCCGCGGCGCACGCAGGTACAAGGCTTCGGGCTCTACTACTCGGACCATCGGCCGGTGACGCAGCGGCCCGACAACTCCGGACAGGGCGCCGTCGAGGCCGACATCGACATGGCCACGCTCGGCGGCGTCGTCATCGGCGCCTATCCGGCGGGCAGCGGCGAATGGGACGTGTTCGGCTGGACGGCGTGGCAGGCCGGCGACTGGTACGGACAGGATCATCGCGCTGGAGCGTTGGCGGCGGAGGCCGGCTACCAGTGGACGCGCGCCGCGTGGCGGCCCTGGGTGCGCGGCGGCGTGTTCCGCGCCTCCGGTGACGAGTCACCCACGGACGAGGCGCACGGGACGTTCTTCCCCTTGCTGCCCACCGTGCGGCGCTTCTCGCAGACCACCGTCTACAGCACGATGAACCTGAACGACCTGTTCGTGTCGCTGCAGGCACGCCCGCGCACCTCGATGGCGCTGCGCCTCGACGTGCATCGCCTCGATCTTGCGTCGGCCGCGGACCTCTGGTACGCGGGCAGCGGCGCCACCCTCGATTCCGGCAACACCTTCGGCTATGCGGGGCGCCGGTCGAACGGGAGCACCAGGCTGGGCACGTCCGTCGAGGGCTCAGCCGACCTCGCTGTCACACCGCGATTCTCGCTGAACGCGTTCCTCGGCTGGATCAAGGGCGGCCCGGTGGTGACCGGCACGTTCCGCGGCGACCACCTGTGGTTCGGGTACGTCGAAAGCGTCCTCACTTTCGCCACCCGCTAGGTCCCCGAGCGATGTCTCGTCGAAATTCCGGCGATGCGCGCACGGGCGCGGTCGCGCGGGCGCGATTCGGCCCGATTAACCAGGCGCGGCCCGGGGCACGCGACTTGCTCTGGTGAACCGAGGGACATCCGATGCGCCGGCGCGCGTGGTCGTGGACCGGGATGGGACTGGTGACCGCGGTGATGGTTGCACTGGCCGGCTGCGATGACAACGGCCAGGTGGCCAGCCCCCTGGCGCCGACACCCCAGGTCACCGGACCGGCGGTGCTCGTCGGAGCGGGCGACATCGCCGAATGCGGCGTGCCCGGCGCCGAGGCCACGGCGCTGCTCCTCGATGCCCTTCCGGGCACGGTGTTCTCCGCCGGCGATAACGTCTACTATCACGGCAGCGTGGAGGAGTTTCAGCGCTGCTACGATCTCACCTGGGGGCGCCACAAGGCGCGCACGCGTCCCATCCCCGGCAACCACGACTACGAGACACCCGGCGCGAGTGCCTACTACTCGTACTTCGGTGCGGTTGCCGCGCCCGGCGCTCCTGGTTACTACAGCTACGATGTGGGCTCGTGGCACGTCGTCGCGCTCAACAGCAGCATCCCCATCGACGCCGCCTCACCGCAGCTGGCGTGGCTCCGGAGCGACTTGGCCGCACACCGCTCCGCGTGCACGTTCGCGTATGTGCACTACCCGCTATTCAGCTCGGGCCCGAACGGCCCGGATGCCCGGATGCGGCCCCTCTGGGATGTGCTCTACGCCGAGGGCGTCGAGCTGGTCGTGAGCGGCCACGATCATCACTACGAGCGCTTCGCGCCACAGGACCCGACCGGGCGCGCCGACGCCGCACGCGGCGTGCGCCAGTTCGTGGCGGGCACCGGCGGCGTGCATCTCTACCCGGTGGGTGCGCCTCGCGCGAACAGCGAGGTGCGGGCCTCGGTGTGGGGCGTGGTGAAGTTCACGCTGCAGGGCGCCGGCTACGACTGGGAGTTCGTGCCGGTCGCCGGACAGAGCTTCCGCGATGTCGGATCGGCCATGTGCCACTGAGCGCCCGTCACCGCGGCTTCGGGCCCCAGAGCTTCGCGTGCCGCTTGTGGCAGTCGGCGCAGCCGGCCAGCATCTGCCCGTAGAAGCCCGCACGGGCCAACGGATCGCTTGCCTGCACGGCGTCAGTTGCCAGTCGGTGCACCCGTTCTTCGGTGGGCGCCAGCTCCCGGCGGACGGCCGAGTCGACGGGGAGTTCTCGGGGATGCAGCGGTGCGACCGCCATCGCCCGCGTGCCCTCGCGCCAGAGTGAGTCGGACGGCACGACGAGCCCCTGGAGCATCAGGTCCACCGCCAGCTGGTGCTCGAGCATGTGACCCACGATGCCGCCGACCGTGCTGCTCGGCCGGCTCGCGAGCGCCGGTCGCGTGCCGAGAGCCCGGTGGCAGTTGCCGCAGGCGATGAGCATGCGGGCGGTGGCCTGTCCGGCGGCGAGGATGTCGCCAGCCTCAGCGGCCTGGCGAGCGGCCTCCTTCATCGCGGCCACGTGGGTAGCCGCTCCGGTCGGCAGCGATGCAGCATCCTGATCGGTTAGCAGGCGGGCCGCCGACGCCACAGCCGCAAGATCGCCCCGAGTCACCGCCGCGTGCACCACCATCGCCTGGTTGAAGTGCGCGCGCATGTACTCGGCCTGCGCCGATGCCGGTGGGGCGGCCTGTTGAGCAGGGGCGCCTGGCGACGCCAGCGGGCCTTGCGCCGCTGTCACCACCACCATCGACACCAGGAGCCAGGGACGAAGGGCCGGGGCCATCACGACCGCTCTCCAAGGTGCTGCTTGCACCAGTCGAGCGCCAACCACGACACGCGCTCGAGCGTGCCGGGTTCCTCGAACAGGTGGGTCGCGCCGGGAACGATCTCCAAGTGTGCCCGCGCCTGCATCGCGCGCATCGCGCTTTCGTTGATCACGATGACGGCGTCGTCGGCGCCACCCACGATCAGCAGCGTGGGCGCCTGCGCCACGGCAAGGGCATCGCCGGCCAGGTCGGGGCGTCCCCCGCGAGAGATGACGGCTCGCACCTGCTCCGGGCGCTCGGCCGCGGCGACGATGGCCGCCGCCGCGCCTGTGCTGGCCCCGAAGCACGCGATGGGCAGCCCCGCGACGCGCGTGTCGGTGGCCGCCCAGTCCACCGCCGCCACCACGCGCCGGCCGAGGCGATCGATGTCGAAGCGGAACTCGCGCGTCTGCACGTCGACGGCTTCTTCCTCGGGCGTCAGCAAGTCGAGCAGCAGGGTCGCGAAGCCGCCCCCCTGCAGCACCTCGGCCACGGAACGGTTGCGGTGACTGAAACGGCTGCTGCCGCTGCCGTGGGCGAAGACCACCAGGCCGGTGGCCCGAGGCGGCACTACCAGGTCGCCGTCCAGCAGGTCGCTGCCCGCGCGAATCTGGACCGGCATGCGCCCGGCAATGTCGTGGGTCGCCATGGGCTCATCCTCCTCCGGCTCTCGGTGTGTCCGCCCGAACGGTGATGCCCGCGGCGAGCAATTCCCGGACTTCTTCGTCCGTGGTCTGCCCGAATTCGGCGTACCACAAGCCGACCGCCGAGAAGGGCTCTGGTGTCCGCAGGCAGACCATCTCGTCAGCGAGGGCGGCCAGCGTGTCGCGGGCCTCCACGGCTCCCACGGGCACGGCCACGACAATGCGCGCGGGCTTCAGGCGCCGCACCGCCATCACGGCGGCACGCATCGTCGATCCCGTGGCGAGGCCATCGTCCACGAGGATGGCGACGCGACCCTCGATGGGGACGGCCGGCCGGCCGTCTCGATAGGCATGCTCGCGACGCGCGAGCTCGAGGCTCTCGGTGCGGGCAATCCGATCGATGACGTCAGGTGACGGCATGTCGGCCGCGCCGATGTCTTCATTCATCACGCGGACTCCACCGCTCGCGATGGCCCCCATCGCGAACTCGGCGTGCCCCGGAAAGCCCAGCTTGCGCACCACGAACACGTCGAGGGGCGCGTGCAGCGCCGCGGCGACTTCGAAGGCCACGGGAACACCGCCGCGCGGCAGGCCGAGCACGACGACGTCGTCGCGGTTGCCGTAGGCTTTCAGTTGGCGGCCGAGCATCTGGCCGGCTTCGCGGCGATCGGCGAACCGTTCCGGGGTGTCCCAGGTGTAGGCCATGGGGTCACTCGTCCATCGTGCTCACGCCACGGCCACGTGCGGGGTCGGATGATGGTGGGCGCAAATCTCCTGCAGCGCGTCCATGACCTCCGCCGCGTTCACGGGCTTCTTCGCACCCGCCACCAGCAGGATGTCGTTCATCGAGATTACACCCAGCACGGTCTCGCCGAAACCGGCCACCGGCAAACGCCGCACATGGTGCTCTTTCATCAGCGCGAGGGCGTCGTGCACATCGTCATCAGGCGCGCAACTCCAGACCGGCGCCTGGATCACGTCGCCAACCGCGAGCTCGGACGCCCGTTGATTGCGCGTGGCGAGGGCGATGTACAAGTCCCGATCGGTCACCACACCCACGAGGTGGCCGCGGTCCACGACCGGCAAGAAGCCACAGTCGCCGTCCAGCATCAGGGCAGCGGCCTCGGCGAGGTTGGTACCCGGAGCGCATGTCCGTGCCGTCGCCGTCATCACGTCCTTGACCTTCATGGTGACCTCCAGGGAGGCTCCACCGTCGCCGGCTCGTCCGTCAGGCGCGACTCGAGCTGACACGTAAAGCCTGCCCTTTCCCAGACGCAACTCCCGTACCGATCACTGCATGCGCGCGGCGCCCACCACCAGCCACACAGTGCACCGCCAGTGCCGAGAAGCCGCCACTCAGCGCACGACAGGTGCGGAAATCCCGACGACGAAGCGCGTCTGCCATGGCCCTGCGAGCGTGCGGAGGCGGCAGAACACGGCACGTGGCTTGCGTGGTAGGACATTGTCGGGAGTCGGGAGTCGGGAGTCGGGAGTCGGGGGTCGGGAGTCGGGAGTCGGAACCCGGACAGCGGATACCAGATACCGGACACTGGAAGAGGTGCAGCCGTGGCGTGGGATGTAATCCAGAAGCCGATGGCGGGGCGCCGGACGGCAAACCTGATCAACTACGACGAGGTTCGGCGGCGGTTCGCGTGGAGCGATGCCCGACAGATGCTCGACGGTTTGCCCGAGGGGCGCGGGTTGAACATCGCGCACGAGGCGGTGGACCGCCACGCGGCCGGGCCCCTGGCCGGGAAGCTCGCCCTGCGCTGGCTGGGGCGCGCGGGTGAGGTCCACGACTACTCCTACGACGATCTCAGGCGCGAGACGTCCCGCTTCGCGGGGGTCCTCACCCGACTCGGCATCCAGCCGGGCGACGTGGTGGCCAGCCTCGCCGGGCGCATCCCCGAGCTCTACATCGCGGCACTCGGCACGGTGAAGTGCGGCGCCGTGTTCTCCCCGCTCTTCTCGGCGTTCGGGCCGGAACCGATTCGCACGCGGCTCGAGATGTCGCGCGCGCGCGTGCTCGTGACGACGCCCGCGCTCTACCGGCGCAAGGTGGTGAACCTCCGGACCACCCTTCCCCACCTGGAGCACGTGCTCGTGGTACCGGGCGACAGCCTCGACGTGCCGGCCGGCACGCTGAACCTTCGCGCGTGGCTGGACGAGACCGACGACCGCTTCGTCATTCCCCCCACACCGGCCGAGTCGATGGCGCTCCTCCACTTCACCAGCGGCACTACCGGACAGCCGAAGGGTGCCATGCACGTCCACGAGGCCGTCGTGGCGCATCACGTGACCACCCGGTTCGCGCTCGATCTGCACCCGGACGATCGATTCTGGTGCACCGCCGATCCCGGGTGGGTGACCGGCACGTCGTACGGCATCATCGGCCCGCTCACGGTCGGCGCCACGAGCATCGTGGACGAAGCGGACTTCGACGCCGAGCGCTGGTACCGCATCCTCCAGCAGGAGCAGATCACGGTCTGGTACACGGCGCCCACGGCCATCCGCATGCTGATGAAGGCGGGCGTGGATCTCGCCAGGCGCTACCCGGCTCCAGGTCTGCGGTTCCTTGCGAGCGTCGGCGAGCCCCTGAACCCCGAAGCCGTGGTGTGGGGGGTCGAGGCCTTTGGCCTGCCCTTCCACGACAACTGGTGGCAGACCGAGACGGGCGGCATCATGATCGCCAACTTCGCGAGCATGGACGTGCGGCCTGGCTCGATGGGCCGGCCGCTGCCCGGCGTGGACATCGCCGTGGTTCGCCGCACGGGCGACGACACGGTGGACGTGGTATCCGAGCCCGACACCGTGGGCGAGCTGGGCATCGTCCCGGGCTGGCCGTCCATGTTTCGCGGCTACCTGAACGACGAGACGCGCTATCGCCGATCATTTGCGGGCGGCTACTATCTCACCGGCGATCTCGTCCGCATGGACGCGGACGGATACTGCTGGTTCGTCGGACGCGACAACGACGTCATCAAATCGTCCGGCCACCTGATCGGCCCATTCGAAGTGGAGAGCGCGCTGATGGAGCACCCCGCCGTGGCCGAGGCCGCCGTCATCGGCAAGCCCGATCCGATCGCCTATGAGAGCGTGAAGGCCTTCGTGGCGCTCAAGCCCGGCCACGCCGCGGACGAGGCCCTGCGCCTCGAGCTGATCGGCTTCGCGCGGACACGGCTTGGCGCCGCCGTGGCGCCCAAGGAACTCGATTTCCTGCCGGGGCTCCCGAAGACGCGCTCCGGCAAGATCATGCGGCGCCTGCTGAAGGCGCGCGAGCTGGGCCTGCCGGAAGGCGATCTCTCGACGCTCGAGCCCGAGCCCGCCGCCAGCCCCACACCTCCCGGAGGATCGTCATGAGCGAGCCCGCGGTCATCGATCGTGAGCACGGTCGCCGCCTGCTGCGCGAGATGCTGCGCATCCGCCGTTTCGAGGAGCGCTGCGCCGAGCTCTACAGCGCCGGCCACATTCGCGGGTTCCTGCACCTGTACATCGGCGAGGAAGCCGTGGCCGTCGGCGCCATGCAGGCCCTGACGCCGGACGATGCCATCGTAGCGACGTACCGCGAGCACGGGCACGCGCTGGCGCGCGGCATTCCGGCCACGGCGCTGATGGCGGAGATGTTCGGCAAGCAGGAAGGCTGCAGCCGCGGACGAGGGGGCTCGATGCACGTCTTCGATGCGGCCACGCGGTTCTACGGCGGCAACGCCATCGTCGGCGGCGGCCTGCCGGTGGCTGTCGGCCTGGCGCTCGCGGATCGCATGAGCAACCGGCGCCGCGTGACGGCCTGCTTCTTCGGCGATGGCGCGGTGGCGGAGGGCGAGTTCCACGAATCGTTGAACCTGGCCGCGCTCTGGCGGCTGCCGGTGCTGTTCCTGTGCGAGAACAACCTGTACGCGATGGGCACGCGCATCGAACGCGCGCTGGCGCAAACCGACATCGCCACGAAGGCGCGTAGCTACCGCATCCAGGCCGACGTGGTGGACGGCATGGATGTCGTGGCCGTCGAAGCTGCCGTCGCGCGTGCCGCGACGGAGGTGCGAGGCGGCAAGGGTCCGGTGTTCCTCGAGTTCCACACCTACCGCTTCCGCGCGCACTCGATGTTCGACGCCGAGCTCTATCGAGACAAGGCCGAGGTCGACACCTGGAAGGAGCGGGATCCCGTCGCGACGTTCGCCGCGCGGCTTGTGCGCGATGCGGGTCTCACTCCCGATGAGCATCGGCAGATCGACGACGCGGCGCTCCGCGAGGTTCGCGAGGCCGTCGCCTTCGCGGAGGCGGGCACGTGGGAGCCCGTCGAACACCTCACGGCCGATGTCTACACGCCCCGCGTGCCGGAGGTGCATCATGCCTGACGTGGCTCCCGCTCCCACCACCGTCCGCATGACCTATCGCGATGCCGCGCGCGCAGCCATCCGCGACGCCCTGCAACGGGATCCGCGCGTGTTCCTGATGGGCGAGGACGTCGGCCGCTATGGCGGGGCCTACGCCGTCAGCAAGGGCCTGCTCGCCGAGTTCGGCCCCGAGCGCATTCGCGACACGCCCCTGTCGGAGAGCACGTTCGTCGGCGCCGGCATCG
>DAIRFN010000210.1:0-10210 GCA_036795065.1 Vicinamibacterales bacterium | reverse complement strand
CATGCGGCCCGTGCAGCGTTTCGTCCTGGGTTGGTTACTGTGACTGAACGGCAACGCGTGGTGTCGGGCATGCGCCCGACAGGGAAGCTCCATCTCGGCCATCTCGTCGGCGCCCTCCAGAACTGGGAGAGGCTGCAGTCGGTCTACGACTGCTTCTACTTCATCGCCGACTGGCACGCGCTCACCAGCAACTACGCCGACCCGGGCGACATCGTCGAGAACGCCCTCGACAACGTGGCCGACTGGATTGGCGCGGGCCTGGATCCCGAGAAGAGCGTCTTCTTCGTCCAGTCGATGGTGCCCGAGCACGCCGAACTCTACCTGCTGCTGCAGATGGTGACGCCCATCCCATGGCTCGAGCGCGTCCCCACCTACAAGGAGCAGATGCAGCAGCTCGCAGAGAAGGACCTCTCCAGCATCGGCTTCCTCGGCTACCCGCTGCTGCAGACGGCCGACGTGGTCATCTACGGGGCGCACTGGGTGCCGGTGGGCGAGGATCAGGTGGCGCACCTGGAGCTCTCGCGCGAGGTGGTGCGGCGCTTCAACAACTTCTACTTTCCGGTGCCCGAGGGCGCGCCGCCGCGCGGGCTGGTCGAACCGCAGGAAATGCTGACCCCCGTGTCGCGCCTGCCCGGGCTCGACAATCGGAAGATGAGCAAGAGCTACCAGAACACGATCGACCTGTCCGACGATGCCGAGACGGTAAAGCAGAAGGTCCGTCAGATGTACACGGACCCGAAGCGCGTGCGCGCCGACATTCCCGGCACGGTCGAGGGCAACCCGGTCTTCACGTATCACGACGCCTTCAACCCGAATGTTGCCGAGGTGGAAGAGCTGAAGGCCCGGTACCGCGCGGGCAAGGTCGGCGACGTCGAGGTGAAGACGAAGCTGGCCGTCGCCGTCAATGCCCTGCTCGACCCGATCCGCGAGCGGCGGGCGGCGGCGCTGGGGCGGCCCGGCTACCTGCGCGAGGTGCTGGTCGAAGGCTCCAAGCGCGCGCGGCTCATCGCCCGGGAGACGATGGAGCGGGTTCGCGCCGCCGTCAAACTGCAGTACTAGGCTCATGAGCGACGAGCACACAGGCCCGGGAGCGCCGGACGAGACGTTCGAGTCGCAACTCGACGCCATCAGGATCAAGCTGCAGTCCTTCGAGGGACCGCTCGACCTGCTGGTGCACCTGATCCGGAAGAACAAGGTGGATGTCTATGACATTCCCATTGCGCTGATCACGAGGCAGTACCTCGATTACCTCGACCTGATGCAGGAGCTGAACCTCGACGTCGCCAGCGAGTTCCTGGTGATGGCGGCGACGCTCATCCACATCAAGAGCCGCCTGCTGCTGCCTCGGCCCGAGACCGCCGCCGGGGAGATCACCGAGGAGGAAGATCCGCGCGACGCGCTCGTTCGCCGGCTGCTCGAGCACGAGCGCTTCAAGGCCGCCGCCGAGTTGCTGCACGAGCGCGAGACCCTTCGCAGCGCGCAGTGGACGCGCCCCGACGCCCACGTCGAGGCCATTGCCGGCGACGAATACGAGCCCGAGTTCGAGGTGGATCTCTTCAGCCTGCTCGCCGCTTTCAAGACGGTCCTCGAGCGCGCGCGCGAGCGCCCGCCGGTGCCCCTGCCGCCCGAGCAGATCTCCATCGAGGCCCGCATCGAGCAGCTGCTCGAGCGGCTGTCCGAGACCGACGCCTGCGGCTTCGAGGATCTCTTCCAGGACGTGGCCACGCGGCCCGACATGATCGTCACGTTCCTGGCGCTGCTGGAGATGATCCGGCTGAAGCTGGTGCGGGTGTTCCAGAGCGCCCAGATGGGCGCCATCCGCATCTACAAGCGCGCGCGGCCGCAGGATGCGCCGCATCCCATCCACGATCCCGAAGACGAGTACAAGGCGCACCATCGCACGGCCGGCGATGAGGAACCGCCGACAGACAAGGGCACAACGGAATGAGCGAGCACGAGGAGACCCCGATCGACGCCGAGACGGACCACACGCCGGCCGGCGAGGCCGGCCGCCCCGCCCGGGAGCAGGTTCAGACCGAGGCGGAGCCCCCGGCTCAGGCCGCGAGTGACGCCCCGGAGGAGGCGGCTGCGTCCGCCGAAGCCGCGGCCGTGGCGGAGGGCGACGCCGTGGGGGAAGGCGAGAAGCCGCCCATGGACCTCAGGCAGCTGATGGCCATCGTCGAGGCCCTGGTCTACGCCTCGCCGGAACCGCTCACGCCGAAGATGCTGTTGAAGCTGCTGTCCGACGAGCCGAAGGAAGACGTGCTGGCGGCCATCGAGGCGCTACGGCAGGACTACGAAAGCCGATCCGGCCTGCACATGGCGGAAGTGGCGGGCGGCTACCAGATCACCACACGGCCCGAGCTGCACGACTGGGTGCGCCGACTGTTCCACGAGCGCACCACGCAGAGGCTCTCCGTCGCGTCGCTCGAGACCCTGTCGGTGATTGCCTACAAGCAACCCATCACCCAGGCGGAGATCGGCGAGATCCGCGGCGTGAATACCTCCGGCGTGCTGTCCACCCTGCTCGAGCGGCACCTCATCAAGATTGTCGGCCGGAAGAACGTCGTCGGACGGCCGTTCGTGTACGGCACGACGAAGGAGTTCCTCATCCGCTTCGGGTTGAAGGACGTGAACGACCTGCCGAAGATCGAGGACATGGCGCAGCAGCTCGGCTTCGAGCCCCCGGCCGTGTTGATGGAGCAGGCCGTGCCCGAGGACATGCTGCCGCTCGACGAAGATCAGCAGTAGGCCCCGCCCTCGGGGGTTATCGCCGCTTCGGCGGGCGAGGCCCCCTCGGACGGGTGGAGGACGGGCCGCCTTTCGGGCGGGGCGACGCAGGACTGCCCTTCGGGCGGGGGGACCGCTCGCTCCGGCTCGCGGGAGGACGCGCTTTCGCGGCTCCGCCGCTCCAGCGCGACGGACCGCCCTTCGGGCGGAAGGGCGAGGGATCACCCTTCGGGCGGAAGCGGCCGCGAGTCCTCGCGCCGCCGGAGGCGGCGGTCGTTGATCCGTGCTCCTGCCGTCGCGAGTGGGATGCCTGCGAGCGGCGGTCC
This sequence comes from Vicinamibacterales bacterium, assembly GCA_036795065.1. Classification (GTDB taxonomy): domain Bacteria; phylum Acidobacteriota; class Vicinamibacteria; order Vicinamibacterales; family UBA2999; genus VFZN01. The sequence continues at coordinate 7,154 of DAIRFN010000210.1, read as the reverse complement.
TTGTCTGGGCGGTCCCGGTTTCGCAGTGCCGCGACCTCGTCCGCCGTCAGTTCCCGCCACTCGCCGGGTCGCAGGCGACCCAGCGACAGCGGGCCCATGCTGACGCGCGTCAACGACCGCACCGGGTGGCCCACGGCCTGGCACATCCTCCGCACCTGCCGGTTGCGGCCTTCGTACAGCGTGATGGTGAGCTTCGTCGTGATCCCGCCGGACTTCACCGTCTGTCCCCGCCGGATCTCGGCGGCGCTGGTGCGGCGCCCGTCCAGGTACACGCCACGACGCAGCCTCTCGATGGCGCCCTCGTCGGGCGCCCCGGCGACGATCACCTCGTAGACGCGCTCCACTTCGTGCCGGGGGTGCGTGAGTTCCTCGGCGAGCGCGCCGTCGGTGGTCATCAAGAGCAGGCCCTCGCTGTCGTAGTCGAGCCGGCCGACGGGGTAGATGTAGCCGACGTGGCGGCCCATGAGATCGAGGACGGTGGGCCGTCCTTCGGGATCGCTGCGCGTCGTGACGTAGCCGCGAGGCTTGTAGAGCAGGACGTAGCGATGCCGCACGTCGGCGCGGATGCGCCGGCCATCCACGCGAATGTCGTCACGCGCGGGGTTGGCCTTGCTGCCGAGCTCGCGGACCACGGCGCCGTTCACCGTGACGCGTCCCTCGACAATGAGCTGCTCGGACGCGCGCCGCGACGCGACGCCCGCCGTGGACAGGATCTTCTGCAGCCTCACGCCGCCGGCGTCTGCCTTCTCACTCTTCACTTTTCACTTCTCACTTCTCACTTCTTCAATTCGCGAGCACCTGCCGCCAGAACGATGCCAGCCGCCAGGCTTCGGACGCCGTGGGGGCGCGGTCCACTTCGGCGTGCGTGATGAGCCCGCTCAGCAGTCCCGTCACCGGGGTCCGCCCCTGCAGGTACTCGCCGAGCAGCACTGTTTCGATGGAGGGAATGACGTTGTCATCCGCCCCGTGGAGGAGGAACACCGGGGCCGCGGGCGCGACGGGCGCCTGTTCGGGCGACAGCGCCGGCATCGCCGGGTGGTTCGTGAGGGCGTCCACCACGGGCAGCAGGCGTGCCCCCAGTTCCTTCACCGATCGATCGTTGACGAACCGCATCAGCGTGCGTGAGGGCTCGGCCAACGCGTCCGCGTAGGTGCGCATGCGCGCGAACTCCGCGGTCGCGCGCGGCTTGTCCACCATGTCGAGCGACGAGGCCAGGAGGAACCCTTCGATGCCCGCCAGGAGCGGTCCCAGTTGCTCGGGGGGCACCAGCCGCTCGGCCATCGTGAGCAGCACGATGGCCACACCGTAGTCGTGAGGAGGGTGCACCTCCACGTTGCCCGCGCCCATCACCACGCGGCTGGCCCGTGCCCTCGCCATGTCGCCCACCACCTCGCCCGAGCAGAGGTAGTGCATCACCCGCGCGAGGTCCCCGTGCCCGCCGAACGACAGCAGGAACGCCACCCGGTCGCGGATGCTGTCCCGTCCCGCGGCGACGATCGACAGCCCGCCCGAGAAGCTGACGCCCAGCACGCCCACGCGGCCATCCGGCGCCAGCTCGCGTTGCTCGGACGCCCAATACACCGCATCCTCGATGACATCGGTGACGAGCGGCGTGATGCGATAGCGCTGCAGGTCTGGCGCTGCCACGGTCAGCACGCCGTAACCCGTCGCGGCCAGGTCCTGCGCCAGGCCGACCAGCCGCGCCTCGTCTATGCCGTCGCGGTGCACTCCGGGCACGAGGACGATGGTGCGGCTGAATCCGTTGGCCGGCCGATAGACCCGGCCCGGCACTTCGCCGTAGCGAGTGGGCACGATCGCGGTCGCGGGAGCAGTGACGGGACTGGCAGTCCATGCCGCCAGCGTGGCCGGAGCGCCGGGCAGATCGGCGGCGCGCGCGATGAACGCGGCAGCGCTCACATAGGGGCCGGCGGTGAAGGTGCCTGCTGCCGCGACGACCGCCACGCCAAGCAGCCAGCGCAGGGAACGGGGCACGTTCCGAATGTTACACTGGCCGGCTGGTGACACCACTCATCATCGCCATCGACGGGCCCTCCGGAGCGGGGAAGGGCACCCTCGCGCGCCGCCTGGCGCAGGAGCTGGGCTATCGCCACGTGGACACGGGCGCGATGTACCGCGCCGTGGCCTGGAAGGCCCATCAGGAGGGCCTGCCCCTGGACGACGAGCCCGCGCTGGCCGCGCTGGCCGAACGCGCCGTGTTCGGCCAGGATGCCGGGATCATCACGATCGACGGCCACGACGTCACGCGCGCCATCCGCACGCCCGACATGGATCAGTCCGCCGCACGGGTGGCCCGACTGGCGGCGGTGCGCGCCGTGCTGGTTGCCCGCCAGCGCGCCATGGGGCAGGAAGGCGGCGTGGTGATGGAAGGCCGCGACATCGGCACCGTCGTGTTCCCGGCCGCCGACGTGAAGGTGTACCTGGACGCCGCCGCCGAGGAACGCGCGCGCCGCCGCGCGCACGACGAGGCGCACACGGGAGGACGGCAGGCGAGCGTGGATCGGCTCAAGAGCCAGATGGCCGCGCGCGACGAAAGCGACACCACGCGCACGGTGGCGCCGCTGCAGATGGCACCGGACGCTGCCTACGTGGACACGACGGGGTTGGACGCGCAGCAGGTGTTCGAACGCGTGCTGGGGCTGGTGCAGGGGAGGGTGAGGGCGTCCATTGATGATTGACGATTGCAGATTGAGCGATTGAGTGGGGATTGAGCGATTGACGATTGCGGGATTGGATTGATGATTGTGTGATTGGGGATTGCGCGATTCGGTCGCTGGTCCGCCGCAGCCGTTGAAACGCGTGACGGCCGAATCACTCAATCACCCAATCGCCAATCCCTCAATCAATCATCAATCACCCAATCACCAATCCTCCATCAATCGCTCAATCTGCAATCGCCAATCATCAATAGACGCGTCTCACTAACGCTCTTCGAAGTCGTCCGACGACCCGGGGTCGAGTTCCCAGCGGTGGCGGTCGCGCTCGGCGATCTCGTCGCCCCCCTGCAGTTCCTCGCCGTCCTCGTACTCCACGCCCAGCGCGCGGCCGATTTCCTCGACCACGTCCTGATCCGGGGTGGGGTTGTCGCCGCCCGGGGCCTCGTCGCCGACGGCCTCGGCGGACGCCCAGTCGGCGTCCACGTCGCCGGCCGTGAGGGCCGGGCTCGACGAGGTGTGCTCGTGCAGCTTCTGCTCCATCTCGGCGCGGCCCGTGCGGGCGGACGAGGCGATGGCGCCCATGTCGAGGCTCGAGGGCACGCCGTGGATGTCGGCCACGGTCCGGCGCGGGCGGTCGAGATTGGCTTTCCGGGCCGGGGCGGCCTTCGCTTTCGCGGCCGGCGCGGCGGGCTGGGTGATCAGGCGCGGCTTGGGCTCGCCCGTCTTCGTGGATGGCTTGAGAGCGGCCGGCTTGGACGCCTTCGCGGCCGGCGCCGGCCTGGCGGCCATCTTCGGCCGGGCCTTGCTCGTCACCTTGCGGCTCGTCACCTTGCGGCTGGTCGCCTTTCGGGCGGCCACTTTGGTCTTGGGCGCGGCCATCTTCCGGGCCGCGTCCGCGGCCCTGCGGGTGACCCCCACGGCCTTGCGCGCGGCCTTCGCCTTTGCGGACTTCAGCGCGCGCTCGAGCTGGGTCCGCTCCCTGGTGGCGAGGCGTGAAGCCTTCTTGATCAGCTTCGAGGCTGAGGTCCTGGCGACCGCCACCTTGCGGGTGGTCTGCTTGCGGGCATCCTTCACCGCCCGTGTGGCGGTGGCCCGGGCACTGGCCACCCTGCGGGTAGCCTGCTTGCGGGCATCCTTCATCGCCCGGGTGGCGGCGGCCCTGGCACCGGCGGCGGCCTTCGAAACCTTTCGGACGGCTTTTCTGGCAGTCTTCTGCGCCCGCGCGGTGGCGGGACGGGCAGGCTTCCTCTTGGCCATGGCGGTGTCCTTTCGGCTCCTTGACAGTAGGCGCTAAGTATCGTAACGTCTGTTGGTTACGCGGGGCGCCGGCCCCCGCCTAACGTACCCCGATCACGATCCAAGGGGACGACCGGCAAATCTGCAAGTAGGAGGACGCGCACCGCAATGGCAATTTCGCAAGACGAGCACAACCCGGCCACCGAGCCGAAGGGCGCTACCACCCCGACGGCTGCGGCCGCGGGGCGGCAGGCTCCCAAGACCACCCCTCTCTGGGCCAAGGACGACGAGTCCATCAACCCCGAGGAGTTTGCCCGCCTGCTCGACCTTTACGATAACAGCTTCCGTAACATCGCGGAAGGAGAAGTCGTCAAGGGGACCGTACTGAAGGTCACCGCGAACGAGGTCGTGATCGACGTCGGCTACAAGTCCGAAGGGGTGATCCCCGTGGACGAGTTCCTCGACGAGACCGGCGCCGTCATCGTGCGTGAAGGCGACGTGGTCGACGTGCTGCTCGAACGCACCGAGGACCGCGACGGCCACATCGTGCTCTCGCGCGAGAAGGCCGAGAAGATGAAGATCTGGGACGAGGTCGAGCGGGCCTTCGCCGAGCGCAAGGTCGTCATCGGCCGCGTCGTCGAGCGCATCAAGGGCGGCCTCGCCGTGGACATCGGCGTCCGTGCCTTCCTGCCCGGCAGCCAGATCGACGTCCGCCCGGTCCGCAACCTCGACGCGCTGAAGGGGCAGGAGCTCCGGATGCGCGTCATCAAGGTCAACAAGAAGCGCGGCAACATCGTGCTTTCGCGCAAGGTGCTCCTCGAGGAGGAGAACGCCGAGAAGAAGAAGTCCACGCTCGAAACGCTGGCCGAGGGCAAGGTGCTGCGCGGCGTGGTCAAGAACATCACCGACTACGGCGCCTTCATCGACCTGGGCGGCATCGACGGCCTGCTGCACATCACCGACATGTCGTGGGGCCGGGTGGGCCATCCCTCCGAGCTCTTCAAGGTGAACGACGAGATCGACGTGGTGGTCCTCAAGTACGACGCCGCCACCGAGCGCGTCTCGCTCGGCCACAAGCAGCTGATCGTGGATCCGTGGACGACCGTGATGGACCGCTTCCCGGCGGGCGCGCGCGTCAGCGGCAAGGTGGTCAGCCTCACCGACTACGGCGCCTTCGTCGAGCTCGAACCCGGGGTCGAGGGCCTCATCCACGTCAGCGAGATGTCGTGGAGCAAGCGGGTGAAGCACCCGTCGAAGATCCTCAACGTCGGCGACTCGGTCGAGGCCATGGTCCTGGGCGTGGACCCGGCGGCGCGGCGCATCTCGCTCGGCCTCAAGCAGGTCGAGAGCAACCCGTGGAACGAGCTCACCGAGAAGTACCCGGTGGGCACGCGGATCAAGGGCAAGGTGCGCAACCTCACCGAGTTCGGCGCGTTCGTCGAGGTGGAGGAAGACATCGACGGCCTGATCCACATCTCGGACATGTCGTGGAGCAAGCGCGTCAAGCACCCGAGCGAAGTGCTGAAGAAGGGCGATGTGGTCGAGGCGATGGTGCTCAGCATCGACGCCGAGAACCAGCGCCTGTCGCTCGGCCTCAAGCAGCTCGCCACCGACATCTGGGAGGACTTCTTCTCGCGCCACAAGGTGGGTGACACCATCGAGGGCAAGGTGGTGCGCATGACCAACTTCGGCGCCTTCGTCGAGCTGGACGAGGGCATCGAGGGCCTCATCCACGTCAGCGAGTTCGACGACACCCAGGGCGGGGAGAAGATCTCGCTCGAGGTCGGCCAGACCACGCCGATGAAGATCATCAAGCTGAGCCCGTCGGAACGGAAGATCGGCCTGAGTATCCGCGCGCTCAAGTCCGACGAGATTCGTTCCGATTGGGACAGCTATTCGTCCACGCAGGGGGATGGCAGCGCCACCCTCGGCGAGCGGCTGCGGATCAAGTAACGACGAGATCGGAGTCGGGAGGCGGGAAGCGGGAGTCGTTACGACACTTGCTCTTCCGACTTCCGACTTCCGACTTCCGACTCCCGACTCCCGACTCGATCGCTATGACGAAAGCGGAACTCGTCGAAGAAGTCTCGCGCGTCTCGGACCTCACGAAGAAGCACTCGGAGGTCATCGTCGACACGGTGTTCCAGAGCATCATCGATGCGCTGCACCGCGGCGAGAAGATCGAGCTGCGCGGGTTCGGCAGCTTCCGGCTCCGCAAGCGCGAGCCCCGCAAGGGCCGCAACCCCAAGACCGGCGACAAGGTGGACGTGCCGCCCAAGAGCGTGCCCTACTTCAAGCCCGGCAAGGAACTGAAGGATCTCATCAACCAGGATCCCGACGGCCCGGTGGACGGCGACGTGCCCCTGTCGCCCGAACCGGCCGCCTGACGCACGTGGAGCGGCTCTACGCGTCGTGGCGGCACGCCTACGTCACGCGCGACACGCACGCGGACGACTGCGTCTTCTGCCGCGCGCAGGCCACACCCGAGGCTGACGCGCTGATCGTCCACCAGGGCGTCGCCGCCTTCGTCATCCTCAATCTGTTTCCCTACAACTCGGGCCACCTGATGGTGGTGCCCCGCCGGCACCTCGCCTCGATGACCGCGCTCACGCACGACGAGCTCGTGGAGATGGCCGAGCTCACGCAGGCCGCGGAACGCGTGCTCACCGATGTGTACCGGCCGCAGGGCATCAACGTCGGCATGAACGTGGGCCGCCCGGCGGGCGCGGGGGTGGCCGATCACATCCACACCCACCTGGTACCTCGCTGGACGGGCGACACCAACTTCATGACGGTCGTCGGCGAGGTCCGTGTGCTGCCCGAAGAGATCGCCCAGACGGCCGGGCGGCTGCGCCCCGTCTTCGCACGCCTGTTCGCGGGCCGCTGAGTCCTTCCCGCGCTCCTCTCGGGTCGCCGGTGACGGTATAATCAGGCGTTATCCCGGCATGCTGTCGGGCTTATACCGTCGCGCTCATGACATTCGACCTGACCCCCGCGCAAACCCAGCGACTATCCGACTTCCGCGCGCTCGCCGCGCGCCTCCTGGCGCCCGCGGCCGCCGACATCGATGCCACGGGCCGTGTACCAGATGACGTCCTGCAGCAACTGGAGCAGGCCGGCGTGTGGGCGCACACCGCGCTCGACGCGGTGCTGGCGCTCGAGGCGCTGGCCACCGCCAGCGCGTCGGCTGCGACTCGCGTCGCGCTCGGCCCCGCGGAGGGTCGTGAGGGCCTGGCGGGGCTG
>DAIRFN010000001.1:36443-63306 GCA_036795065.1 Vicinamibacterales bacterium | reverse complement strand
CGCTCGCTTCCCACAGCTTCGCGAACATGCTGATTGTGGTGAACCCCGGGATGGTGTTGATCTCGTTCACGACCAGCGCCCCCGTCGTGCGCGACAGCAGGAAGTCCACGCGCGACATGCCGCAGGCGTCAATGGCCCGGAAGGCCTCGATGGCCAGGCGCTGCACCTCGGCCACCTGTGCGGCCGGCAGATCGGCGGGGATGATGGTCCGCGATCCCTCGTCCAGGTACTTGGCCTCGTAGTCGTAGAACTCACGCGAGGGGATCACCTCACCCGCCGTCGAGGCCAGCGGATCGTCGTTGCCGAGCACGGCGCATTCGATCTCGCGCGGGTCGGGCACCCCGGCCTCGACGATGACCTTGCGATCGAACGACAGCGCGTCTTCGATGGCGGGGGCGAGCATGTCGGCCGTCTTCACCTTCGAGATGCCCACGCTCGATCCCAGGTTCGACGGCTTCACGAAGAGCGGCAGCCCCAGCGCCAGCGACCGCGCCAGCACCTCGGCCCGCCGGCGGGCCCAGTCGCCCGCGACGAAGGCGTACCAGGGCGTCACGGGCAGGCCGCGCGCCTCGAAGAGGATCTTCATGGTGGCCTTGTCCATGCCGACGGCCGACGCCATCACGCCGGGCCCCACGTAGGGCACGTTCGCCAGCTCGAGCAGTCCCTGCACCGTCCCGTCTTCACCGAAGGGCCCGTGCAGCACCGGGAAGACCACGTCGAGGCCGAGGCCGGTGACCACAGCAGGCGTCCCGGTGTCGCCGCCGCCGGCCGCCCCGCCGCGCTCGATGGTCAGCAGGGTGTCCGCGCCGGGGTGAGCCGGCATGATCGCGTCGCGGCCGCCAAGCAGGGGTGTCGCGGCTGCGGCGCGCGCGCCCTCGATCACATCCGCCGCCGACAGCGCCGTCGGCGCCCGATCCGGCAGCGTCCACCGGCCGTCCTTCTCGATGCGCACGGCCACCGGCTCGTACTTTTCGCGATCGAGATGCTTGAGGATGGAGGCCGCCGACGCGACGGAGATTTCGTGCTCGCCCGACCGGCCGCCGTAGATCACGCCCACGCGCAGTTTGTTCACGTTAGGGATAATACAGAGGTCCTGGGTCTTGGGACTTGGGACTTGGATGGTGGCGCATGGCTTGTGTCGCCGAGTCTGGGCGGTGCGCGGACAGACCCAAGACCCAAGACCCAGGACCCAGGACCCAAGACCCACGACCACACCCGATGTCCTTCACCCTCACCCACTGCGACGGTGCCGCGCGCCGTGGCCTGCTGACCACCGCGCACGGCGTCGTGGAGACGCCGGTGTTCATGCCGGTGGGGACGCAGGGCGTGGTGAAGGCCATGACGCCCCGCGATCTCACCGAGGTGGGCGCGAGCATCATCCTCGGCAACACCTATCACTTGCACCTGAGGCCCGGAGACGAGCTGGTCCGCCGCCGGGGCGGCTTGCACCGCTTCATCGGGTGGGACCGGCCCATCCTGACGGACAGCGGCGGCTACCAGGTGTTCAGCCTCGCCGATCGCCGGAAGCTCACCGAGACGGGCGTCGAGTTCCAGTCCCACCTCGATGGCAGCCGACACCTGCTCACGCCCGAGTCCGCGGTGGACATCCAGCTGAACCTCGGCTCGGACATCGCCATGGTCCTCGACGAGTGTCCGGCCCTGCCGGCCGCCCACGACGTTCTCGATCGGTCGGTCGACCTAACCGCGCGTTGGGCTCGCCGCTGCCGCGCGCACTTCCTGGACCGGCGCCGGCATTCGGACACCGGCCGCGGCCAACTCCAGTTCGGCATCGTCCAGGGCGGAACCGAACTCGACCTCCGGCAAAAGAGTGCAGAACTGACGATCGGGGTGGGGTTCGACGGCTACGCCATCGGGGGCCTCAGCGTCGGCGAGACCAGCGACGCTATGTATAAGGTGATCGAGGGCACGGCACCGCTGCTCCCGCCCGACCATCCCCGCTACCTGATGGGTGTCGGCACGCCCCTCGACCTGATCGAGGCCGTCGCCCGGGGTGTGGACATGTTCGACTGCGTGATGCCTACGAGGAACGCCCGGAACGGGCGCCTCTTCACCAGTGAGGGGGCGATCAACATCAAGAATGCCTGCCACGCCGAGGACGACGGTCCCGTGGATCCGGCGTGCGGCTGCTACACCTGCCGGACCTTTTCGCGGGCCTACCTGCGGCACCTGTTCATGGCCGGCGAGATGACGGGAGGCGCCCTTAACACGTTGCATAACCTGTTCTTTTACCTTGACACCATGCGGAGGGTGAGGGAGGCTATTGCGTTTGGGATGTTCGAAAAGTTCAGGCAGGATTTCCACCGGACCTTTTCCTCCCGCCCCCTGACCGCATGACCCCGACAGGACCTTTCGCAGCCGGACTGCTGGCCATGGCCGCGCCGACCGATCAGGCGGTGAGCCCCTGGGTCCAGCTCGTGCCCTTCGCGCTCGTCCTGGGCATCTTCTACTTCGTCATCCTGCTGCCGATGAAGCGGCGCCAGAAGAAGGTCCAGGAATTTCTCGCCGCGCTCAAGGTGGGCGACCGCGTCGTCACTACCGGCGGCATCTTCGGCTCGGTCACGAAGATCTCCGACCAGGCCATCCAACTCCAGATTGCGCCCAACGTCCGCGTGGAGGTATCACGGGCGGCCATCGTCGGCTACCAGGGGCAGGCCCCGGTGGCCGATCAGAACGCATGAGCCATGAGTAAGAACCTGCGCTGGAAGCTTCTCGTCATCCTGGGCGTTGTCGCGCTCGCGGTCTTCGCGTTCTATCCGCCCGGTCAGAAGGTCCGCCTCGGCCTCGACCTCAAGGGCGGCGTGCACATGGTGCTGCGGGTGCAGACCGACGATGCGCTGCGGCTGCTCACCGAGGGCACGGCCGACCAGCTGCGCGAGCAGCTGCGGACGGCGGGCCTCACCGGGGTGACGGCCACGGCCACCGGCACGACCACCTTCACCGTCACCGGCGTGCCACCCGAGCAGGATGCGGTCTTCCGCAGCGCGCTGTCGACCGTCGAGCTCTCCTACGATCGCTCGTCGAGCGGGCCGGGAAGCTACACGTTCGAGATGAAGCCGAACATCACGGTGGACAACCGCGAGAGCACGGTGAACCAGGCGCTGCAGACCATCGAGCGCCGCGTCAACGAGTTGGGCGTCGCCGAGCCCATCGTGGCGCGCCACAGCGCGGCGGATCAGATCCTGGTGCAGCTGCCGGGCGTCACCGACGTGAACCGCGCGAAGGAGATCATCCGGTCAACGGCGCTGCTCGAGCTGAGGCTGGTCGAGCAGGGGCCGTTCCCGGACGAGAACGGCGCCCGCCAGGCGTATGGCGGGAACGTGCCACCGGACATCCAGATTCTGCCGGGCCGCGTCGAGGCCGTGGCCCCCGGGCAGCCGGCCGGTGCCGTGTACTACGCGCTACGACGCGTGCCGGCGGTGACGGGTCGCGACCTGCGCAGCGCCAGCCCGCAGCTCGACGAGTACAACCGTCCCGCGGTCGGGTTCAGCTTCAACAGCGAGGGCGCGCAGAAGTTCGGCGCGTTCACCAGCGCGAACATCGGTCGGCAGCTCGCCGTCGTGCTCGACGGCCGCGTGCAGACGGCCCCGCGCATCGAGAGCCGCATCGACTACGAGGGCCGCATCACCGGCACCTTCTCGTCGCAGGAGGCGGCGGATCTCGCCCTCACGCTGCGCTCGGGCGCGCTGCCGGCCTCGCTCACTTACCTCGAGGAGCGGACGGTCGGCCCGTCGCTCGGCGCCGCGTCCATTCGCGCGGGTGTCACGGCCGCGGCAGGCGGGCTGCTGATCGTGGTGCTCTTCCTCCTCTTCTACTACAAGCTGGCGGGCCTGAACGCGCTGACGTCGATCGTGGTGAACCTCATCATCCTGCTCGGCCTCATGGCCTACCTGGGCGCGACGATGACGCTGCCCGGCATCGCCGGCTTCATCCTCACCATCGGTATGGGCGTCGACTCGAACGTGCTCATCTTCGAGCGCATCAAGGAGGAGCTCGCCACGGCCCGGGGCGTGAAGCAGGCCGTGGCCGCGGGCTTCGACCGCGTGTTCCTCACCATTCTCGACACTCACGTCGCCTCGCTCATCGCGGCGGCGTTCCTGTTCCAGTTCGGCACCGGCCCGATCCGCGGGTTTGCCACCACGCTGACCATTGGCCTGCTGTCGAACGTGTTCACCGCCGTGTTCGTGTCGCGCACCATGTTCGAGCTGGTGCTGTCACGCCGCCAGGTGGCGAAACTGAGCATCTAGCCGTATGCGCATCTTCGACAACCCCAACTACAACTTCATCCAGTGGCGGTGGCATGCCATCGCCCTGTCGGTGGTCGTCATCCTGGCCGGCTTCGGCGTGATGGTCACGCGGGGGCTCCCGCTCGGCATCGACTTCTCGGGCGGCACCATCGTCGTCCTGAAGTTCCAGCAGCCTGTCGGCGAAGACGCGCTGCGCAGGTCGCTCGACGCCGTGCCCGGCGAGAAGGTGGTGCAGCAGTTCGGCGACGCCGGCGCCAACGAGTGGCTGGTCCGCCTTCCCGAGATCACCACCGAGGAGGGCGCCAGCCTCGAGCAGGGCGCTCGCGCGGTCGTCGACGCGGTGACGAAGGCCAACCTCGGCCAGTTCGAGGTGATCAGCCAGGAGATCGTCGGTCCCGTCATCGGCGCCGACCTGCAGCGCAAGGGCATCTACGCCACGCTCGCCTCCATCGTCGGCATCACCATCTACATCGGCATCCGCTTCCGGTTCGCGTTCGCCATCGGCGCGATTGCCGCCACGCTGCACGACATCCTGGTCACGCTGGCCTTCCTCACGTTCTTCGGCTACGACCTGTCGCTCAACATCGTCGCGGCCATCCTCACCATCACCGGCTACTCGGTCAACGACACCATCGTCATCTTCGACCGCGTGCGCGAGAACCTGCGCAGCAAGCGGCGCGAGTCGCTCGAGACGGTGGTGAACACCAGCGTCAACCAGACGCTCAGCCGCACCCTCATCACCGCCGGCACGACCTTCATGGCGGTGCTCTCGCTGTACCTGTTCGGCGGCGAGGTGCTCGAGGGCTTCGCGTTCACGATGCTGGTCGGCATCGTCAGCGGCACCTATTCCACCGTGTTCATCGCCGCGGCGATTGCCATCCTTCTGAGCGGCAAGCAGGCCCAGGGGCGGACGCAGACGGCACGCAAGGCCTCGTAGGCGCGCGTGGATCTCGTCGCGGCGGCACTGCTCGGCGTGGTCCAGGGGCTGACCGAGTTCCTGCCGGTGTCGAGCTCGGGCCACCTCATCCTGGCGCGCGCGTTCTTCGGCTGGGATGCCGGGCGGTTCGGGCTGGCCTTCGATGTGGCCTGTCACGTGGGCACGCTGCTCGCGGTGGTCGCCTACTTCCGCGGGGAGATCGTGCGCTTGACGGTGGCGGCACCCGGGGCGCTCGCGGGGCGCGACGGATCGTGGGAGCGGCTGGGCCGCCTCATCATCGTCGGCACTGTGCCGGTGGTGATCGTGGGCCTGCTGTTCGCGGATGCGATTGAAACCACGCTGCGGTCGCCCGCGGTCGTGGCCGTGGCACTGGCCGTGGGCGGCTTCGGGCTCATCGCCGGCGAGTGGTTCGGAGCCAAGCGCCGCGGTGACGAGACGATCGGCTACGGCGAGGCGTTCGCGATTGGCGTAGCCCAGGCCTCGGCGCTCGTGCCGGGCATCTCGCGATCCGGCGCGACGCTGACGGTGGCAATGCTGCTCGGCCTCAGGCGAGAGGCCGCGGCCAGGTTCGTGTTCCTCCTCAGCCTGCCGGCGGTGCTGGCGGCCGCGGGCAAGGAAACGCTCGAGTTCACAAAGGCCGGCGTCGAAGGGTTGCCCGTGACGATGTTCCTGGTCGGCCTGGTGGTGTCGGGGGTGGTCGGGTACGTCACGGTGAAGTACTTCATCCGCTACCTGGCGGGCCATTCCCTGCACGGGTTTGCCGCCTACCGGCTCGCCCTGGCGGTGGTGACGCTCGTCTGGCTGACGGTCCACGGGGGGTAGGGGGAGGTGGCCTGGCTCCGACGCACGTTCCTGACGGGCATTGTCGTCACGGTGCCGCTCATCGTGAGCCTCGTGACGCTGGTCTGGATCTTCCGGTTCGTGGACGGAGTCGCCAGGCCCGTGTCCACGCAGGTCCTGGGGCGCGAAGTGCCGGGGCTGGGCGTGCTCATCACCGCGCTCGTGGTGATGCTGGTGGGCGTGATCGCCACCAACGTGTTCGGACGGCGGGTGCTGCAGCGGGCCGAAAGCTGGTTGCTCCACGTGCCCGTCTTCAAGACAATCTACGCGCCGGTGAAGCAGCTGGTCACGGCCTTCTCGCCCGACAACGACGCGGGCTTCAAGAAGGTGGTCCTGGTGGCGGATCCGCGGCGCGGGATGCTGTTGGGATTCCTGACCCGCGAGTTCACGCTCGATCGCGGACAGGGGCCGGAAGCGCTGGCGGCCATTTACGTGCCGACGAACCACCTGTATCTCGGTGACGTGGTGGTCTGCCCGCGCGAGCAGTTGTTGTACCCGGACTTGACGGTGGAGGACGGCATCCGGATCTTCCTCACGGGCGGCATGGCGCTGCCGGAGAGGATCCGGGGGCTGATGGATTCGCGTGCCGTGCCTGCCGACGCTGCAGGTCGGGACGGTGGCGAGGGTGGTCGGGCTTAACGAGGACTGGAGAACATGCTGACGAGACTAAGCGAGCACGTGATGTGGCGCCGGGCGGCGGGGGCGGCGGTGCTGGCCCTGGCCCTGGCGATCGTGGCCGCGCCGGGCGTGACGGCCGCGCAGCCGGAGCAGACCGGGGCCGCGGCCCAGGGCGGCGGGCACGCGCCGGGGGGCGAGATCAACATCCAGCTGCCCGACCTGAACCAGGGCGACTTCCTGGGTATGACCGGCCACCAGATCCTGCTGAGCGGCCTGGTCGTCTGCGTGCTCGGCCTGCTGTTCGGCGCCTGGACCTACGTGGGCGTCAAGAACCTGCCCGTGCACTCCTCGATGGCGGAGGTATCCGCGCTCATCTACGAGACATGCAAGGCCTACCTGATTCAGCAGGGCAAGTTCCTGCTGATCCTCGAGCTGTTCATCGGCGCGATCATGGTCGCCTACTTCGCGTTGATCGGCCTGGAGGCCTACAAGATCGCCATCGTGCTGATCTTCAGCCTCATCGGCATCGGCGGCAGCTACGGGGTGGCGTGGTACGGCATCCGGATCAACACGCTGGCCAACTCGCGGACGGCGTTTGCCAGCCTCAAGGGCCACGCGTTCCCGGTGTGCGACATCCCGCTGCGCTCGGGGATGAGCGTCGGCATGATGCTCATCTCGGTCGAGCTGCTCTTCATGCTGGCCATCCTGCTCTTCATTCCGGGCGAGTACGCGGGCGTCTGCTTCCTCGGCTTCGCCATCGGCGAGTCGCTGGGCGCGGCGGCGCTGCGCATCGCGGGCGGCATCTTCACCAAGATCGCCGACATCGGCTCGGACCTCATGAAGGTCGTCTTCAAAATCAAGGAAGACGACGCGCGCAACCCCGGCGTCATCGCGGACTGCACGGGTGACAACGCCGGCGACTCGGTGGGCCCGACGGCCGACGGGTTCGAAACCTACGGCGTCACCGGCGTGGCGCTCATCTCGTTCATCATGCTCGCGGTCACCGACCAGGCGGTGCAGGTCCAGCTGCTCGTGTGGATCTTCATGATGCGCGTCATGATGGTGCTGGCCTCGGCTGGCTCCTACCTGGTGAACAATGCCATCGCGAAGGGCCGCTACGCGGGCGTCGAGAAGATGGACTTCGAGGCGCCGCTCACCTCGCTCGTCTGGCTCACCTCCATCGTCTCGGTGGTGCTCACCTACGTGCTCAGCTACCTGCTCATCCCGTCGCTCGGCGGCAGTGCATCGCTCTGGTGGCAGCTCTCCACGGTCATCACCTGCGGCACGCTGGCCGGCGCCATCATCCCGGAGTTCGTGAAGGTGTTCACCTCGACCAACTCGGCGCACGTGCGCGAGGTGGTCTCCTCGTCGCGCGAGGGCGGGGCGTCGCTCAACATCCTCTCCGGCCTGGTGGCGGGCAACTTCAGCGCCTATTGGCTGGGCCTGGCCATCATGGGCCTGATGGCGGTCGCGTACTACGTGTCGGGCTTCGGGCTCGGCGGGATCATGCAGGCGCCGGCCATTTTCGCGTTCGGCCTCGTCGCCTTCGGCTTCCTCGGCATGGGTCCGGTGACCATCGCGGTGGATTCGTACGGGCCGGTGACCGACAACGCGCAGTCGGTGTACGAGCTGTCGATGATCGAGAGCCTGCCGAACATCGAGAGCGACATCCAGAAGAGCTTCGGCTTCAAGCCGAACTTCCACGTGGGCAAGGACCTGCTCGAGGAGAACGACGGCGCGGGCAACACGTTCAAGGCCACGGCCAAGCCGGTGCTCATCGGCACGGCGGTCGTCGGCGCCACCACGATGATCTTCGCCATCATCATGGCGCTCACCCAGGGCCTCTCGGATCAGTCGGCCATCGCAAAGCTCTCGATCCTGCACCCGCCGTTCCTGCTCGGGCTGATCACCGGCGGCGCGGTCATCTACTGGTTCACCGGGGCGTCGATGCAGGCCGTGACGACGGGCGCCTACCGCGCGGTGGAGTTCATCAAGGCGAACATCAAGCTCGAGGGCTCGACCAAGGCATCGGTCGAGGACAGCCGCAAGGTGGTGGAGATCTGCACGCAGTACGCGCAGAAGGGCATGTTCAACATCTTCCTGGGCGTGTTCTTCTCGACGCTGGCCTTCGCGTTCGTGGAGCCGTTCTTCTTCATCGGCTACCTCATCTCCATCGCGCTGTTCGGGTTGTTCCAGGCCATCTTCATGGCCAACGCGGGCGGCGCGTGGGACAACGCCAAGAAGATCGTCGAGACCGAGCTCAAGATGAAGGGCACGGAGCTGCACGCGGCGACGGTCGTGGGCGACACGGTGGGCGACCCGTTCAAGGACACCTCGTCGGTGGCCATGAACCCGGTCATCAAGTTCACGACGCTGTTCGGGCTCCTTGCCGTCGAGCTGGGGGTCTACATCGCGGCCGAGCAGGGTGCGGTGCTCACCGGCGGCCTGGCGGCCGCGTTCTTCGTGGCGAGCATGGTATTCGTGTACCGGTCGTTCTACGGCATGCGGATCGAGAGCTAGGTGCCGCGGGTGGGATGACGCACGAAGGGCGTTGATGACGCAGGAGAGTTGATCCGCGGATCGACCTCCTCGGCGTCATCCGCCCTAATCGGTGTCATCGTTTGTAACATTTGGAAAATCGATGGGTCATTCTCGATCGAACCGTTGATTTCGCCCCATCCGCCGACTAGAATCGGCGGGCGTTTGTCAGTTGGCCCGAGGGCGGAGGTGCCGGGGCCGGGAATCGAGGGGAGGCGTTCGCTCCTTCGGGAGCACTTTCCCGAAACCGGTGTCTAACCCGGTAACTGGGCGAAAAAGACCTGTCACGCGTTCGTTGACACTCGTTTTTCGTGCTGGCTATAATCGGCAGCCCTCGCGGCTGCTGCGGGGACTCTAGGAGGATACGTGCCACGCGACATGTTCGGCGATGTCGTCGACCCTTCCATCAAGATGGGCAACAAGATGTGGTACACCGTGCCACTCACGATGTTGCTCCAGGCCTCCGTCCTGGCGGCCATCGTCATCGTGCCGTTGATGGCCGTGGGTGCGCTGCCGACGACTCCATCGATGATGGCGTTCGTGGCGGCACCGCCGCCGCCGCCGCCACCGCCGCCCCCACCGCCGCCGCCGGCTGCCGACACGCCGCCGCCCCCGCCGGTGGACGTGAACCCGAACGCGGCTCCCGTGGAAGCGCCGTCCGAGATCAAGCCGGAGACGGGTCTCGAGGCCGGATTCGAAGCCAACGTCGGCGGTATTGACGGCGGCATCGTCGGTGGCGTCGCGGGTGGCATCACCGGCGGCATCCCCGAGCCCCCGCCGCCCCCGCCGCCGCCGGCCGCGCCGGTTCGCGTAGGTGGCAACATCAAGGCTCCGCAGAAGGTCAAGCACATCAACCCGCTCTACCCGCCGATCGCGCAGTCGGCTCGGGTCCAGGGTGTCGTCATCATCGAGGCCACCATCGGCCCCGACGGTGCGGTGAAGGACGCGAAGGTGCTGCGCTCGATTCCCTTGCTGGACCAGGCGGCGCTCGACGCCGTCCGTCAGTGGCAGTTCACGCCGACGCTCCTCAACGGCGTGCCGGTGCCGGTCATCATGACCGTCACGGTGCAGTTCACGCTGCAGTAGGAGTTGGCCATGTTTTCAACCGGTAACACGGATTTTTTCGGGAGGAATGCGATGGAAGGTCGGAAGATGGGACAGATCGGGCGGATCGCATATGCCGGGCTTGCAATGGCGCTGGTCAGTACCCCTGCCTTCGCGCAGGAAGGTGGCGGCCTGGACTTCATCGAGATGTTCGAGCAGATGGGCATGGTCGCCATGGCCATCGCCGTGGTGCTCTTCATCATGTCGTTCTGGTCGGTGGGCGTCGCCATCGAGCGCATCTACACCTTCAGCCAGGCGAAGAAGCAGTCGAAGCTCTACGCCCCGCAGGTGGCCAAGCACCTCAAGGAAGGCCGCCTGAAGGAAGCCATCGCGCTCTCCTCAGCCAAGGAATACCGCTACAGCCACCTCGCCAAGGTCGTGCTCGCCGGCCTCCAGGAATATCAGTTCCAGCAGGAGAGCGGCTCCAACCTCTCGCGTGAGGACATCCTCGACACCGTGCGCCGCTCCATTCAGCGCGCGACCGCGCTCACCTCGAACGACCTGAAGAAGGGCGTCTCGGGCCTGGCCACCATCGGCGCCACCGCGCCGTTCGTGGGCCTGCTCGGCACGGTGGTCGGCGTCATCAACGCGTTCGTCGGTATCGCCTCCACGGGCTCGGGCGGCATCGGCGCCGTCTCGGCCGGTATTGCCGAAGCGCTCGTCGAAACCGCGCTCGGCCTGTTCGTCGCCATCCCGGCGGTGTGGTTCTACAACTATCTGTCGGGCCGCCTCGAGTACTTCAACGTCGAGATGGACAACTCCTCGTCGGAGATGGTGGACTACTTCATCAAGAAGACCGCCGCCTAGCTCTCACCACGGGGGGAGGCACCGGGGGTTCCTCCGGCACCTCCCCCGTGCGACAGCAATTCAAGGAGAACCGACATGGCAATGGACATGGGGGGGGCAAAAGGCGGAGTCAAATCCGACATCAATGTCACCCCGCTCGTGGACGTGATGCTGGTGCTGCTCATCATCATGATGATCGTGGCACCGCTGCTGCAGAAGGGCGCAGACGTCAAGCTGCCCGTCGCAGCCTACAGTGCGGACAAGCCCGAGACTCAGGATCAAACCGTCGTCGCCATCGACTCGCAAGGCCGGTTCTTCGTCAACGGCGTGCCGGTGCGCGAAGAGGAACTCCGCCAGCGGGTCGAGGACATCCTCGAGGGCAAGTCCGAGCGCATCGTCCTGATCAAGGCCGATGAAGACGCCCAGTACAGCGCCATCATGGACGCCATGGACCAGCTGCGCTCGGCCGGGATCGAGGACATGGGCCTCATCACCGACCCGAAGCAGCGGCCGGGCCAGGCGGGAGGGAACTAGTCATGGCCCACGCGCATCAGCACTTCGGCGCCGAACGAGTGTTCATGGGCAAGAAGCTCGAAGTGTCGGGCGACATGAACATCACCCCCATGATCGACGTGCTCCTCGTGCTGCTCGTCATCTTCATGGCCGCCCTCCCTCTCTCGCAGAAGGGACTCGACATCAACCTGCCCGCCGAAACGCAGCAGGCCGAGCAGCAGCAGGTCGACATCTCGCAGATCGTGCTCGAGTACACCGCTGACCGCCGCATCTCGGTCAACAAGCAGGACGTCACCGTTCAGGAGCTCGAGAGCCGCCTGCGCACCATCTTCGAATCCCGCAAGGACAAGACGATGTTCATCGCCGGCGCCGGCACGCTGCGCTACGGCGACATCGTCGAGGTCATCGACGCCGCAAAGGGTGCCGGGGTCGAGAAGGTCGGCATCGTCACCGAGGCCATGCGCCGCGCCGCGGGTGCTACCGGCACCGACTAGAACCCCTCGGGGGGTGGACGAAGGGCCAAGGGCCGTCCGGATTGCTCCGGGCGGCCCTTTTCTTTTGGTGCGCCAGTGGCGGTAGCGCCCGCGGGTGGCGACCGTGCTACGCGCGTCCGGCCGCCCCGCTCGTCTTCACCGGGAACTCGACGTCGGAGCGGTGGCCATCACTTCCCGCAGTTCGGGTAGTGCCTTGTCCGCACGATGCCAGATCCGGCGAAGCTCGGTGACCGCCGCCTGCGCCTTCTCGGCGTTCCGGGTGGCGGTGGCGGCCCGGTAGAGCCCCAGGAGGGACAGCGCCCGGCCCGGCGTCCGCTTCAGCGCGGCTTCGTATTCGGGCAAGGCCTGGCCCGGGCGCCGCACGTCCATCAGCAGGTCGCCCACCAGCTCGTGCCCGGGTTTGACCGGCACGGGAGGGCCGAACTCGAAGCTGAGCCCGTCCTCTACCGCTGCCGCCTGCCGCGCGAGGACGATGGCCTCGTCTCGCCGGCCCTCGGTGAAGATCAACACGGCCTCCAGTTGCTGCGCCATCACCGCGGCGACGCGCTTATCGCTGCCCCCGCCGGCCGCCGGCAGACCTGTTTGCGGCTGCCCGCTCGCCCCCGTCGCGGCAGGGGCCTCGGGCCGCGCCGGGCGGGGCGTCGGAATGGGCGTGACCCCCGGACGCAGCGGCCCGGTGCGCGGCGCCGGCGTCGGACGCGCGGTGGTGACACTGCGGAGCGGACGGTCACCGTCGCCCACCAGTTGCGCGATGCGCTGCAGCGCGTCGCTGCCCCCCATGCGGTTGCCGCTTCTGAACGCCGCCATGCCGATGGCGAACAGGTCGGCCGCCGTCGCGTCTGCGCCGAGGCCCTCCGGGTTCACCGCCGGCTTCACGTCCATCCACCGCCGCGTTTCCATCAGCCACGCCGCCCGCGCCAGTGCCAGGTGGCTGCGCGTGCGCACCGAACCGCTCTTCGCGGCGGCCTGCTCGATCTGGTCGAGCACGCCCTTCGCCTCCTGCTGGCGTCCCTGCTGCAGGTAGCTGTAGGTGAGCCACAACAAGGCGTGGAACCCGCGGTCGTCCACGCCGAGGGCCTTGCGGGCGACGCGCTCGTCGGCCGCCTTGTACGAGCGCTCGTTCAAGTCGCTCGCCTCGTCCCACATGCCGAGCGCGAAGTAGATGTGCGAGGGCATATGGAGGGCGTGCGACGCGGCGGGCGCGATCCTCGCGTAGGCCTCGGCATAGCGGAGACCGAGCGGCGCGTGGATGGGATCGTCATACGCGTGAATCAGGTAGTGCGCTGCCCCGGGATGCTGCGGATTCTGCCGGTAGACGTCCTCGGCCAGCGCGGCCGCCCGCATGTAGGTGGCGGCATCACGGCCGCCGTGGCTGGTACCGAGGATGGCCAGCGCGTAGAACGCCTCCACCTCGAGGTCGTCGGGGAAGCGCTGATGCATCTGCCGCATCCGGCTGGCGTAGGCCGTATCGCGCGCCAGCTTCTCGCCGGGGCCGAAGAGGGCCTCCACTGCCTGCAGCCATGCCCGTTCCTTGTCCGACCCGGCTTTCGCCTGGCGTTCCTCCGGTGTCGGCGCCAGGCGAGCCAGGGCCGCCCGCGCGGCTTCGGGCGCCGTCTGAGCCCACAAGGGGTGGTTGTGGGTCATGGCCTCCCCCCAGTACGCCATCGCGAACCCGGGCTCGGCTTTCTGCGCCCCCTGGAACGCTTCCCTGGCATCCTCGTACTCGAAGCTGTGCAGCAGCAGCACGCCACGGATGAAGGCGTCCTGGGCCTCGCCCGAAGCCGAGGTGGGAAAGTCGACCTGGCCGAGCGAAGCGGGCTGAGCCCGCGGGGCCGCTGACAGGGCCAGCGCAAGCACCACAGCGAGGGCAAGGGGCGTGAGGACGCGGCGGGACATGGACAGAGAAACCTCCCTCGGCGCAGTCTAGCGTACGCGTCGGGTGCGAGGCGGGTCCGGCGGGTGCGGCCGGCTGCGTCATCTTGCGGCCCTCTTGCGTCATCTGCTGGGGCCCCTCTGCGTCTGCGGCCCCTCCGTGTCAGTTGAACGTGTAGCGCAGCATGAACTGGATGCGCCACACGTCGTTGAGGTCCGCCGTCTGCTGTAGGGACCGGGACATCAGTGCCCCGTCAACCACTCGCATGCGGTACTGCACGCGGCCAGCAGCGTCCGCGACGCCGCCCTGCGCAGTCGTCGGCAGGACGAGCGGCGAGGTGGACACCAGGCGCTGGGCCACGCCCCAGTTCTCGTTCAGCAGGTTGCCGAAGTTGATGAAATCGGCACGGAACTGGAAGGAATGGCGCCGTCCCTTCAAGGACGCGAACAGGTCCTGCGAGACACTGAAGTCAAGCCGCTTCACCAGGGGCAGGAACACCGCCCCGCGCTGCGCATACTCGCCCCGGTGCTCGCTCAGGTAGTCATCCTGCTGGATGTAGGCCTCCCAGGCCGCGGTCTGCTCCGCGGCCGTGTAGCTCCGGCCGCTCGCGGTGAACGTCTGGAAGTTCATCTCTGAGCTGTCGCGGGGGATGTAGATCAGGTCGTTCGATGTCCCGCCATCGCCGTTGAGGTCGCCCGAGAACACGTAGCTGGTGTTTCCGATGGTCCGGGCCTCGAAGAACGCGGAGAATGTCGTGCCGCCGAACCCGAAGTACTCCTTCGTGTACGACCCGGCGAGGAAGAAACGGTGACCGGGCGAGCCGGCCGCGTAGCCGAGGCCGGGGTTATTCGGATCACCGGGATGCTGGTTGTTGTTCCACGATCCGAACGCAATCGAGCCCGGGTCCACCGTGTTCTTCGCTTCGCCGTAGCTGTAGGCGGCCTTCACGAATCCGCCGGTGAAGTTCTTGTTTCCCGAGAACGCCAGGTTCCACGAGTCGCCCACGTTCTGGTTCTTCAGCACGATGGCGTTCGAGATGTTCGAGTAGATACGGTTGCTGGTGTACCGCGGGCGGTTGTCCGCGCCCGCGAAGCTGGTCTGCGGAGCGGGCAGGTTCGCGTTGATGTAGTAGACGCCGTTCACGTCCTTGTTGTAGAGGAACTCGGCCGTGCCGGTGATCCCCCACGGCAGCCGCCGGTCGACGGCGATGTTGCTGCGCCACACCTGCGGGAACTTGAAGTCCTCGTTGGTGAGCGCCAGCTCGTAGGCCGCCGCCGGGGCGCCCGTGACGTTCGTGGGCTTGTAGCGGTTCGGGTCGGGATTGAACGGCCGGTTCGTCGTGTTGTCCTGCTGCTCGAACCCGGTGAGCACGCCCGTGTTGCCGATCTGGTTTGAGATCCACACGTAGGCCGGGCGACCCGTGAACACGCCCGTGCCGCCGCGCACCTGCGTCCTGCGCTCGGCATCCAGGTTCCAGTTGAAGCCCGCGCGCGGCGACCAGAGGAAGGCCGGATCCGGCAGCTTGGCCGTGTCGTACTGGACCGGCTGGCCATCCTCGTCGCGGAAGGTCCGCGCGTCGGCCAGCTCGTTCCGGTATCCCGTGTCTCCGAAGACGGGCACGTCGAAGCGCAGGCCCAGCGTGAGCTTGAGGTTGTCCGAGACACTCCATTCGTCCTGCGCGTAGGCGCCGCTGTAGAGCACCTCCAGGGGCTGGATGGGCTTCTCCTGTCCGGGGATGTTGTTGTAGCGGACCTGGAACCGGCGCAGGGTGACCGGCGAAGTGGTCCGATTCGGATTGGCCAGGTAGCCATTGAGGTCGGCATAGAAATCGTCGAGCGTGTTGTACACATAGGCGCTCTGCGAGCCGGGGAAGAACACGTTCTCCGACTCATACCGTTCGATCGTGCCGCCGAAGGTGAGCGTGTGCTTGTTGCTGAACTTCGTGAAGTTGTTCTGGATCTGGAACGTCTTGTACCGCAGCTCGTTGTTCGGCGTGAACGGCTCGAACCCGAGCGACATGTACGTGGTGTTGTCGCCGCCGAGGATGTCGATCATCGGGAAGAACGTGCCACGCGCCTCGCGGCTCTCGTCCTGGTAGGTGTACCCGACGATGAGCGAGTTCGACATGCTGTTGCCGATGACCGAGTTCCACTCGCCGATGCCCGACTTGATGTTCTCGAGAATCCGGTAGTTCGAGTTGTCGAAGCTCATCGAGAACAGGTTGTTGTTCCGGCCGCCGAACCCGAGCGAGCTCGAGTTCGACATGATGACGTCGGTGTTCGAGTCGAGCTGCGTGTAGCGGAACGTGATCTTGTTGGAGGCATTCACGTTGTAGTCGCCCTTGATCAGGTACCGGCGGGCCGGCGTCGCGAAGTCGTACCCCTCGTAGGGCCCTGTCTCGTAGCCGAAGGCCGACTGCATCAGGCTGCTGACCCCCTGCAGGTCCGACGCGAGCACGCGTGTCACCGAGCCGGCCGCTGGCTGGCCCCCGGGGTTGGCCTGAAAGACCGTGCCCGGGCGGGTCAGGGACTCGTCCTCGAAGTTGCCGAAGAAGAAGGCCTTGTTCCGGACGATGGGCCCGCCGACCCACACGCCGGTGTTGGCGAACTCGAACGTGCCCGGGTTCACGGCGAGGTCCTTGGCCTTGGTGCCTACCTGGTCCTCGGTGCGGAACTGGCGGTAGACCGATCCGGTGAACTGGTTGGTGCCGCTGCGTGTGACCGAGTTGATGCCGGCGCCGACGAAGTTGCCCTGCCGCACGTCGTAGGGCGCCACGTTCACCTGGATCTGTTCGATTGCCTGCGGCGAAATCGGGGCGACACCGGTGCGGTCGCCAGGGGTGTTGGCCAGGCCGAACGAGTTGTTGAAGTACGACCCGTCCACCGTGATGTTGTTCATGCGGCTGTCCTGCCCCGCCACCGACAGGCCGCTGGCCTGCGGCGTGAGCCGCGTGTAGTTGTCGAGGCGGTTGCTCAGGTTGGGCAGCGTGGCAATCTGCTCGCGGCTGACGGCCGTGGCGGCGCCGGTGCGATTCGAGCTGAAGACCGTGTCCGACTGGCCGACGACCGTGACGGTCTCCTGCACCGAGATCGCGCGGACCGAGATGTTCACGTCGGTGGCGACGCCCAGGTTCACGGCGATGTCCTCGACCGTTTCCGGTTCGAAGGCCGTGCCCGTGCCGACGTAGGCCACGGTAACGACGTAGGGCCCGCCGACGCGCATGCCCAGGATGGTGAACCGACCGTCAGGGCGCGTCGCAGCCTCGTAGGTCGTGCCCGACGGGGTGTGAATGGCAATGACGCTGGCACCCGACACGGGGGCCAGCTGGGAGTCGGTGACCACGCCGGTCAGCGAGCCGGTGGTCACGCCCTGCGCGGCAGCCTTCGAGAGGGGCCAGGCGAGCAGGCACCATGCAAGCAGCAGAAACTGGAATCGTCGAAAAGACAAAGGCATGGCCGTCCTCATGCATCTCTCCTGAAGCCACCAAACCTACCATCCAATTGTTACGGGACGGTAAAGGAAACCGGCCGCGCTTGGACACGCTTGCGCAAAAAAAACCAGGCCGCCCGCAGCTGCGGAACGGCCTGGATTCGGTCGAACGCCAGAATCGAGTCGGCCCTGTGGGCCGTCCTGACTTACTCGGTGCCGGCCGCCTTCTGCTTTCGCAGTTCGGTGGCCCTGTCGCGCAGCGTGTCGGCTTCCTTGAGCAGCGCCTGCTGCTTCTTCGGATCCTTTTCGAGGTTCGCCTGGAGGCGGAGCAGGAGGTTCTTGTAGGCAATGGCCTCCATGTAGTCGCCCTTGATGGCGATGGCCTTGTCGACCGACCCGAGACCGTCCATGACGTACTGGATCTTCTCCTTGTCGGTGAGGCGGAAGTCGCGGTTGGCCTTGTCCCAGTAATAGGTGGCCACGGTGTAGTGAGCCTCGGGATTGTTCGGCTCGATCTTGATGCGCTCGTTCAGGTACTCGATGGTCTTCGCGAAGTCGCCCTGGGTGTTGTAGAAGTTGGCGAGCTGCAGGTAGACCGACGGGTCGTTGGGCCGGGCGTCACGTGCCTGCAGGAAGGTCTGCTCGGCCAGTTCGTACTCGCCCGAGTCCTGGTACAGGCGGGCCAGCGCGAAGTAGTTGGAAGGCTCGTTCGGCGTGATCCGGATCATCTCTTTGATGATCGGCTCGGCCATGGTCGGGTCGTTCAGCTTGTCGGGCCCGTAGGCCGCGACCAGGTACTCGAGCGACCGGGTCTTGAACGTCGGGTCGACGATTTTCTCGGACGCCAGCTTGTAATATTCGACAGCCTTGGTCAGATAGGCGTCGTTGGTGGCCTCGCCCTTGCGCGCGGGGCGGAACATGTTGTCGTAGGAGTTGGCGAGGAAGAAGTACACGCAGCCCGGGCTGTTTCCGCACGAGTTCAGCTCGCCGTTGGGATCGGCGGCCACCGCTTCCTCGTACTTGGCGGCCGCGCCCCGGAAGTCGTTCGAGGCGTACAGCTTGTTCCCGTCCTTGAATGCCTTCATGGCGCGGACTTGGCCGATTTGTCCGCACCCGGCGAGCGCCACGCCCATTCCGGCGACCAGAGCCAGGTACGCCCCCGCTGACCGAATCCTCATCGTGTCCCCCTGTAGTGCTGTGGTGGTTCCAAGTCGCGCCGTTACAAGCGCTTACAAACATCCGCTCCGCGTCGGGCGGGAAGACCGGGAGTATAGTCCCGTTTCTTGACCCCCTGCAACCCCGACCCTATGATGGGTTCGGAAAGGCGGATTCTCCCTCTGCCTGTCTTAGACACCGCCCGCGATGATTCGCTTCGAAGATTTGCTCGACCGGGTCCGGACCTACAGTCCGGACGCCGACCTGGAGCTGTTGCGCCGGGCGTACGTCTTCTCGGCCCTCGAACATAAGGGCCAGGTCCGCCACTCGGGCGAGCCCTACCTCGTCCACCCGCTCGAGGTCGCCGACATTCTGGCCGGCATGAAGCTCGATGCCGTCTGCGTCGCCGCCGGTCTCCTGCACGACGTCGTCGAGGACACCCTCACGACCCCGGAGAAGATTCGCGAGCGCTTCGGCGAGGATGTCGCGCACATCGTCGAGGGGGTGACGAAGATCGGCGCCATTCCCTTCTCCACCAGCGAGGAACGGCAGGTCGAGAACTTCCGCAAGATGCTCCTGGCGATGGTGGACGACATCCGGGTCATCCTCGTCAAGCTCGCGGACCGCCTGCACAACATGCGGACCCTGCAGCACATGCCCGAGGACCGGCGCATCCGGATCGCCCAGGAGACGCTGGACATCTATGCCCCCATCGCCAACCGGCTGGGCATGTCGAAGATCAAGAACGAGCTCGAGGAGCTGTCCTTCAAGTACCTCGAGCCGGTCGCGTACGAGTCGCTGAAGACGCGCGTGGACGCGAAGCGCCGCGCCGCCGAGGACAGCATCGACGAGCTCAAGGCCCGCATCAGCGCCAAGCTCGCCGACGCGCAGGTACCGGTGGTCGAGATCGACGGGCGCATCAAGCGCCTTTACAGCATCTGGCTCAAGCTCAAGAAACAGAAGATCGACATCGACCAGGTGTACGACCTGATTGCCCTGCGGATCGTCACGCCGTCGGTGAAGGACTGCTACGCGGCCCTCGGCATCATCCACCAGACGTGGTCGCCCGTGCCCGGACGCATCAAGGACTTCATCGCGATGCCGCGGCCCAACGGCTACCAGTCACTCCATACATCCGTGGTCAGCGAGCGGGGGCTGGCGTTCGAGGTGCAGATCCGCACCGAGGAGATGCACCGGCGTGCCGAGGAGGGCATCGCCGCCCACTGGAAGTACAAGGAAGGCCGCGTGGGCGCCGGCCGCGATGAGCAGTACTTCCAATGGCTCCGGCAGTTGCTCGAATGGCAGCAGGAGGTGCGGGATCCCCAGGAGTTCCTCACCAACCTCAAGATCGACCTCTATCCCGAGGAGGTCTACATCTTCACCCCGCGCGGGCAGGTGAAGGTGCTGCCCAAGGGCGCGACGCCGGTGGACTTCGCCTACACCATCCACACGGACGTCGGCCACCAGTGCGTCGGCGCGCGCGTCAACGGGCGGATGGTTCCGCTGCGGACCAAGCTCAAGAACGGCGACATCGTCGAGGTGTTGACCAACGCCGGCACCAAACCCAGCCGCGACTGGCTCAACTTCGTCGGCACGTCGCGGGCCCGCAACAAGATCAAACACCTCATCCAGGAGGAGGAGAAGACCCGCGCCGTGGAGCTCGGGCGCAAGGTCTTCGAAAAGGACGCGCGCCGCTACGACTTGAACGCCACGAAGCTGCTCGAGGGCGACAAACTCGCCGCGGTCGCCGCGGAGTTCGGCGCGCAGAGGGCGGAAGACCTGCTCGCGCAGATCGGTTACGGCAAGGTATCGGCCAAGCAGGTGCTCGACAAGCTGGTCCCGCACGAGCAGCTGAAGGAGAAGCCCGCCGAGCACCCGGTGCTCTCGGCCGTCAAGCGCGTGCTCAGCCCCGGGAGCGCCGGGGCCGATCGCATCAAGGTGAGCGGCGCCGACGAGTTGATGGTCTTCCGTGCGCGGTGCTGCAACCCGATTCGCGGCGAGAAGATCGTCGGCTACATCACCCGGGGCAAGGGCGTATCGGTGCACTCCGCCAACTGTCCGAACGTGGTCAATCTGCAGTTCGACCCCGAGCGGCGTATCGACGTCGAGTGGGACAAGGGGAGCGATCAGGCGCCCTACACCGTGCGCCTCACGATGGCCGTGGAGGATCGGAAGGGGATGCTGGCGGCGCTCAGCGCGCGCGTGGCCGAAATCAACACCAACATCACGAACCTGGAAGCGACGACCGGCGACTCCGCGCACGCCACCATCGGCATGACGGTGGAGATCAAGGACATGAAGCACCTGGAGAAGGTGATCAAGTCGCTGCGGGGCGTGCAAGGCGTGCTGGACGTCGAGCGCGCCCCCAGCAGATAGAAAGAAACCACGCCGCCTTCGCGGCGACGCCGCTTCGGCGAGTCTCGCCGCAGCCCTGGCGGAAAGGCACGAAGGGAATCAGGAGGTCTTCGTGCCGGTGTTGGTGTCCTTCGTGTCTTCGTGGTCTCTTTAATCGAGGACGGCGACGACTTCGACCTCGAGCCGCACGTCACGAGGCAGGCGCGCGACCTGGACAGTAGAGCGGGCGGGGAACGGGGCCGTGAAGTACGTCGCGTAGACCTCGTTCATCGCGGCGAACTCGTTCAGGTCGGCGAGAAACACGGTGCTCTTTGCGACGTGGCCGAAGTCCGCGCCTGCGGCGGAGAGCAGGGCCTTGATGTTCTCCATCACCCTGGTCGCCTGCGCCGTGATGTCGCCGGGCACGATCTGGCCCGTCGCCGGATCGAGGGGAATCGAACCCGACAGGAACAGCAGGTTCCCGACACGAACCCCGGCGGAGTAGGGGCCGATGGCCGCCGGCGCGCCAGGCGAGCTGACCACCTCGCGCATGGCTAGGCGGCCTTGACGATCTTCCTGGACCGGATGCAGCGCGTGCAGACGCGCATCCGCTTCGTCGCGCCGTTCACGACGGCCCGCACGCTCTGCAGATTGGGCTCGAACCGACGTGGACGGACATTGTGGGCGTGGGACACGCGGCGGCCGACCACCGGACCCTTACCGCAGATTTCGCAGCGCATAGCCATCGTTCAGGACTCCTGAGACAAACCCCAATGATAGTGCAGACCGGGGTCGAAGGCAAAGGCCGCAGCCCCGCCTAGGGAATGATGATGGGCGACGCCGCAGGAGCCGGCTCGTCGCCTGGCGGCGGTGGCAGCACCCGTCGCAGCAAGGTCAGATAGTCCCCGCTGCCCTCAGCGATACCAGAGGACTCGTGTCGGGCGCCCCGCTCGATGCCGCGGAGCACTTCGGTGGCGTCGCGCGCATACCTGGCGCCAGCGCCCTTCCCCAACTCGGCCAGCAGCCCGTCGATCTGGCGCCGGAGACCCTCGCTGACCGGCGACGCCCCGGCGATCTCGGCGATCAACCCACGGCCGGCAGCCTCGAGCGTGCCCGCCATCGCGCCGGCCGCATCAGCGACATCCGAGTCGGCCAGCGTGACGAGGCCCTCGGGTCTGTAGCGGACGATGACGCTGGCCAGGAGGAAGAAGATCTGCAGCTGCGGTTCGCTGAGCCGGCGTCCCATCGAGGCGATGAGGGTCGACAGATCGAGCTCCTGCTGGCGCCGCACGACCGCCGCTGGATGCTTCTGGGCGCTCGCCAGGTACGGGCAGTCGGCCGGACAGCGAATCTCCACCAGTCGCTTCGTGGCGCAGCACGTTGCGCAGATCTGCTGGCCGAGGGCCGGGCAGCCGCGCTTCGCAGGTCGGCGGGAGCACAGGGGACAGGTCACCGTGTAGAGATTACAGCGGCAAGTCGCCCTTGCGCACGGGTGCCGGGAGTCCGCCGACTGGAATCCGGCACCCGGCAGTTCAGCCAGACGGTGTGGACGGCTTGCCACACATTGGGATTCATGCTACCGTTTCGCGGTTTATTGGTGTCCCCATGAAAGGACACACAGAGCGGACACTTGTCCACGAACCCGATTGACCACTCCGGCGTCTAATAGGCAGTAAACGGTGTTCGACGGATCATCGTCAGTCTGGAAGTGGTCAGTTAACTCTTTACAAATGAGTAGTTTGCAGTAGGTTGAGCGAGGCAGGACGCACGTTGGGGTTTGCGGCGTGCGGGACGGTTTACCCCATCGATTCATACGCTCGTTCAATTACTCGCAGGACAACCGACCGTTTCCGGCCCACGGGTTCTGGCCGGGTTCATAGGCACCGCCTTTGCAAGGAAGGCGGGCATCATACGCCTCCCAGACAAACGGCTGTGGAGGGGGGAGAGGAAGGAGTGGCTGTCATGGCCAAGGTTACGAAGCGCAGCACGGCCGTCGCGATGGCGTCCAAGGGGGCACGGTACGACGAGTTGCGGACGATCCTCGAGGATCGTCAGCGCGACATCATGAACGAGGTCCAGGGCCGGATTCGCGGCGTGCGGGCTGAGGGTTCCGAGAAGCCGCATGAGGTGATGGACCAGGGTGAGACCAGCGAGGTCGATATCCAGGAGGATATCGAGTTCGCCCTGATCCAGATGAAGGCCGAGACCCTCAACAAGATCAACGAGGCGCTCTCGCGGCTCGAGGAAGGGACCTACGGTCGCTGCTTCGAGTGTGGCGAGGAGATTGCCGAGCAGCGGTTGCGTGCGCTGCCCTTCGCGGTCCGCTGCAAGGACTGCGAGGAAGCGCGCGAGATGGCCCAGAAGCGCGAGCGGATGGCTCAGCGCCGAGGCGCCTCCAGCCTCTTCTACGAGTTCCAGGGGTAATACCCGGCGTCCTTCCTGACAGCAGGCCCCGCCGGTGGCGGGGCCTGCGCCCCTCAGTGGCCCGGTTCGGGCTTCCAGTTCCGACGCAGGCAATATCGACGTAGAGTTTCCCGGGGGGTCGCATGAGCGATCACATCGAACCTGTCGTCTCCGAAGAGCAAGCCCGCCTCTCGGCCCCGGTGCCGGAGGAAATCGCGGTGCTGCCGCTGCGCGATACGGTGCTGTTTCCGCAGGCGTTCATGCCACTAGCGGTGGCTCGCGAGAGCTCCGTCCGGCTCATCGACGAAGCGGTGACCGGCGGGAAGATGATCGCGGTCTTCGCCCAGAAAGAGGCCGCCGAAGACGACCCCCAGCAGCAGGACCTGCACCCCATCGGCACGGCCACGCACATCCACAAGATGTTCAAGTTGCCCGACGGCAGCCTGCGCATCATCGTGCAGGGCCTCGCGCGCGTGCGGCTGGACGAGATGACGGGGGTGCGCCCCTACCTGCGCGCCCGGGTGAGCGAACTGCCGGAAGTCCTGGCCGACAAGGACAAGCTCGAGATCGACGCGCTCCAGCGGAACATCAAGACCAACTTCCAGCAGATCGTCTCGCTCTCGCCGCTGATGTCCGACGACCTGCAGACGTTGGCCATCAACATCACCGAGCCAGGGCGCCTGGCCGACTTCATCGCGTCGAGCCTGAGCACGATCGGCACCGAGACCAAGCAGGACGTGCTGGCCACGCTCGACGTGCGCGCGCGCCTCGACCTGCTCAACCGGCTGCTCATCAAGGAGCTGGAAGTTCTGGAACTCGGGTCGAAGATCCAGTCGCAGGTGCAGTCGGAGGTGGGCAAGAACCAGCGAGACTACTTCCTGCGCGAGCAGCTCAAGGCCATCCAGAAGGAGCTGGGCGAAGGCGACGACCAGACCCGGGAGATCGACGAACTGCGCGAGAAGATCGAGGCGGCCGGGCTGCCCGAGGCGGTGAAGAAGGAGGCGATGCGCGAGCTGGATCGGCTCTCGAAGATGCCGCCGGCGGCCGCGGAGTTCACCGTCGCCCGCACCTATCTCGACTGGATCGTCGCGTTGCCGTGGTCGACGCGGACCGAAGAGATCATCGATCTCAAGCGCACGAAGGACGTGCTGGACGACGAGCACTCGGGGCTGGAGAAGCTCAAGGATCGCATCCTCGAATACCTTGCCGTCCGCAAGCTGAACCCTGCCCTCAAGGGGCCCATCCTGTGCTTCGTGGGCCCGCCCGGGGTCGGCAAGACATCGCTCGCGCGCTCCATCGCCACCGCGCTCGGCCGCAAGTTCGTCCGCATCTCGCTTGGTGGCGTGCGCGACGAGGCCGAGATTCGCGGGCACCGGCGCACTTACATCGGCGCGCTGCCGGGCCAGATCATCCAGGGATTGCGCCGGGCCGAGTCGAAGAACCCCGTGTTCATCCTCGACGAGATCGACAAGCTGGGGTCCGACTTCCGGGGCGACCCCTCGTCGGCGCTGCTCGAGGTGCTCGACCCCGAGCAGAACAACACGTTCCGCGATCACTATCTCGACGTGCCCTTCGACCTGTCCGAAGTGCTCTTCATCACGACGGCCAACGTGCTCGACACGATTCCGGGGCCCCTGCGCGACCGCATGGAGGTGCTGGAGCTGGCGGGCTACACCGAGGAGGAGAAGCTCGCGATCGCGCGGGAGCACCTGGTGGCCAAGCAGGTGCAGAACCACGGGCTCACCTCGAAGCACGTGACCTTCACCGACCCGGGGCTGCGCACGGTCATTCGCGGGTACACGCGCGAGGCCGGCGTTCGCAACCTCGAGCGCGAAATCGGGGCCATCTGCCGGAAGATCGCGCGTCGTCGGGCGGAAGGGGACGAGTCGAAGATTCGGGTGACGACCGACCTGGTGCACGAGCTGTTGGGCGCGCCGAGGTTCATGGACGAGGAAGTGGAGCTGCGCACGAAGCAGCCCGGCGTGGCCACCGGCATGGCCTGGACGCCCGTGGGCGGCGAGGTGCTCTTCGTGGAGACCTCGCGGATGGCGGGAGGCGGATCGCTGACGCTCACCGGCCAGCTCGGTGACGTGATGAAGGAGTCGGCCCGCGCGGCGCTGTCATGGGTGCGTGCGCACGCGACCGAGTGGAACATCGATCCCGACTTCTTCAAGTCATCCGAAATCCACCTCCACGTGCCCTCGGGCGCCATCCCCAAGGACGGGCCGTCGGCGGGCGTCACCATGGTGACCTCGCTCGTGTCGGCGTTGTCGCGCCGGCCGGTGCGCAGCGACGTGTCGATGACCGGCGAGATCACGCTCTCGGGCAAGGTACTGCCCGTCGGCGGCATCAAGGAGAAGGTGCTGGCGGCGAAACGCGCCGGTATCAAGGAAGTGATCCTGCCCAAGATGAACGAGAAGAACGTGAAGGAGGACCTCAACGAGGAGCTCCGGCGCGGGCTCACGATTCACCTGGTCAGCACCATCGACGAAGTGCTTTTGCTGGCGCTGCTGCCGGCCACGCGCGGCGGGGCGGCCAAGGCCAAGGCTGCACCAAGCCGCCGCGCCCACGCGGGCCTGCAGTAGCCGTCCACGGGAACACGAAGGACACGAGGGACACGGAAGGGCGGCACGCAGTCCTCTGGATTGACCAGCAGGGCTTCGTGTCTCAGTAATGGGCCTTCGGCTCTAGATGAGCGACAATCCCGCCACCGTCTTCAGGTCCACGATCTCGCCCGAGGCGACGAGCGCCCGCGCCTCGGCCAGCGTGAACGTGCGCGGCTCGATGTCCTCGTCTTCGTCCTGCCGCGCGGTGGAGCCGGGCGCCGGTGGGCCGAGCTCCGTGCACCGGTAGTAGATCATCAGCTCGTCGCAGAATCCCGGGGTCGGATAGAACCCCTGCAGGCGTTCCACCCGTGCAGGCGCCAGGCCGATTTCCTCCTCACACTCGCGGGCCGCGGCCACGTCGGGGTCTTCCCCGGGCTTGAGGCTGCCGGCCGGAAGCTCCCAGATGTAGCGATCGATGGTGTAGCGATACTGGCGGATCAGGATGATCTGCGCGGGTGAGGGTTGGGGCAGCAGCACCACCGACCCGGGATGCCGAATCACCTCCATGTCCAGCGTGTGGCCCGTCGGCAGTGTCACCCGGTCCACTTCGACGCGGAAGATCCGGCCCGGGTAGATCTCCCGCCGGCTAACGCGTGTGACTGTCGTCTTCGGGATCATCCGCACCCTCCCCAAACAGGCTGGCCCGCAGCGCCAGGGGCGTGACGTCCCGCAGCACCTCTTCGAGATCGGCCGGCAGCGGCGCGACGAACGTCAGCCGCTCGCCGGTCCGCGGGTGCGTGAACGACAGGCGCTCGGCGTGCAGGAACGGGCGCGTCAGCCGCTGCACGGCACGGAACTGTCCCGGCACGCGCCGGTGGACGCCGCCGTAGAGCGCGTCGCCGACGATGGGGTGACTCCAATAGGCCGTGTGCGCCAACAGCCACATCCGGCCGGTGTCCAATGCGCGGTCGCGGATCACCCAACCCTGATCGGGGTCCGGGCGTTTATATGTTTCGGCGACACCCGAG
>DAIRFN010000001.1:0-36433 GCA_036795065.1 Vicinamibacterales bacterium | reverse complement strand
GGCGTGCAAGTGCACGCGAATCTGGTGCGTGCGGCCCGTCGAGATGGCCACCCGCAGCAGCGTCAGGCCGCGCAGGTCGCGGGCCCAGGTGACCCGCGTCACCGCCTCGCGCGCCCGCGTCGCGCGCGTCGACATCTTCTGGCGGTGCTTCGGGTCGCGCCCGATGGAGGCGTCGATGCGCTTGCGCTGCTGGACCAGTCCCCAGACCAGGGCGACGTACTCCTTCTCGACCTCGCGGTCGTGGAACTGGCGCGACAGCTCCTGGTGAGCCGTATCGTTCTTGGCCACCACCATGACGCCGCTCGTGCCCTTGTCCAGCCGATGAACGATGCCGGGGCGCAGTTCGCCGCCGATGCCGCTCAGGTCCTTCACGTGATGCAGCAGTGCATTGACCAGCGTGCCGTCGGGATTTCCCGCCGCCGGGTGGACGACCATGCCCGCCGGCTTGTTCACCACCACCACGTCCTCATCGTCGTGCAGGATCTCGAGCGGGATGTCCTGCGCGGTGGCGACCGCCCGCGTGGCGTCCGGCAGCATCACCTCGATGACGTCGCCGACGCGCAACTGGACGTTGGCCTTGGTCACCTTCACGCGCGGGACGCGAACATGTCCCGCGTCGATCAGCCGCTGGATCTGCGAGCGCGAGTAGCTCGGCACCTCGCCCGCAAGGTAGCGATCGAGACGCTCGCCTTCGGCATCCGCCGGGACGGTGAGGGAGAGGGTGGTCATGACACTGTCGAGAGTCGGGAGTCGGGAGTCGGGAGTCGGGAGCTTTGCTCCGCACCCCTTCGCCCGCGCGACCGACGGCCTCCTAGGCGAACCGGGGCTTTCGCGGCCCTCGCGGCGCTTCCGCGGCGGGTGGCTGCTCCGGCCGGCCCAGGTACCACAACATGAACAGGCTGAGCGGCGCGAGCACCAGCGAGATGGCCTGCGAGGTCGAGACCATGTCGAAGACGAACCCGCGATCGTCGCCGCGATAGAACTCGATGATGAAGCGCGAGACCGAGTAGAGCAGGACGAACATCCAGAAGGTCCGGCCGGGGAAGTGACGGCCACGCCGCTCGAAGGCGAGCAACGCGACGAGAATCACCAGCCCCGCGATCGATTCGTACGCCTGTGTGGGGTGCAGCGCCACGTTGAGCGGGGTGCCGACGTTCAGGTTGGCCGCCGGGTCGGTGAACGTGATGGCCCATGCCACATCGGTCGGGCGGCCATAGCAGCAACCGGCCAGGAGGCAGCCGAGCCGGCCGACCATGTAGCCGAGGGCGATGCCCGGTGCGAAGAGGTCGCCCGACTGCCACAGCGGCAGCTTGTGCTTGCGCAACTGGTGGATGCAGACGGCGACCGCGGCGATCAGCCCGCCGTAGAACACGCCGCCGGACCTCAGCAGCGTGGTGAACTCGTCCCAGCTGCTGGTGAAATGCTCGAAATCGACGACGAACAGCAGGGCCTTGGCGCCGACCAGGGCGGCGATGATGACCCAGATGCCCAGGTCGAGCACCCGGTTGCCGTCGAGGCCCGCCGCACGCGCCCGGCGGACGGCCATGCCCAGACCGAGCAGGTAGGCCGCGGCGAGCAGCACGCCGTACGAGTAGATGGTGATCGGCCCGAGACTAAACAGGATTGGATGCACGGCGGCCCAGCCCCAGAATATCGAGAATCATGCAGCAGACGCCAAGGGTGATGGCCGCGTCCGCCACGTTGAATGCCCAGAAATGCCACCCGTCCCAGTACGCGTCCACGAAGTCGAGCACGTAACCCGCCGTCGCGCGGTCGATCAGGTTGCCGATGGCCCCGCCGGCCACCCCGGCGATGCCGACCCGCGCGAGGCGATCGGACAAGGGAACGCTGAAGGCGTACCAGGCGACGCCGCCCAGTGCCGCCACGGCCACCATCGACATCACGACGGCCTTGAAAGCAAAGTCCACACTGTTCAACATCCCGAACGCCGCGCCCGTGTTGTGGACGCGGGTGAGGCTCACCAGGTGCGGAATGACGTCGATGCTCTCGTGCAGGGCCAGCGCGTTGCGGACCAGCGCCTTCGTGACCTGATCCAGCACGATCACGAGCAGCACGATGCCAACCTCCAGCCGTCGTTCCCGGAGCATGCCGCTCAACGGCCCGCCACCGGCGCCAGCGCTTCCACGCACCGTGGACACAGGCCCTCGGTGGCCGACTCCCTGCTCACTTCCGGCACGTAGCGCCAGCAGCGTTCGCACTTCACACCGTCCGCGCGTGAGACGGTGATGCGCCGGGGCTCGGGCCCTGGCGCCGCCGGCTCGGCCAGTTCCACGTGTGACACCCCGAACAGGGTGGGCAGGAAGTCGCGGTACTCCGCGAGCAGTCGCGCCTCGTCACCGCTGGACTCGAGCCGCACCTGCGCGGAGAGGCTGGCCTTGATCTCCTGCTCCTGCCGCTTCTGCTCGAGAGCCAGGTTGACCTCGTCTCGCACGGCGCCCAGGGTAGCGAAGCGGTCGAGGAGGGTGGCGTCCTTCAACCTCGCGGTCTCCTCGCCCATGGGGAACAGGGCCATGTGCACCGAGGGCACCCGCTCGCCCGGCAACCCCAACCACAGCTCGTCCATCGTCACCGACAGGATGGGCGCGAGCAGCCGGGCCAGGCCGTCCACGATGGCGAGCATCGCCGTCTGGCCCGACCTGCGCGCCTCGGAGTTCGCGCCGAAGGTGTACATCCGGTCCTTGGTGACGTCCACGTAGAACGCGCTCAGGTCCACGGTGATGAACGTCGTGGCGGCCTGGAAGATGGCGGGGTAGTCGTAGTCGTCGTAGGCCTTGACGATCCGGTCCGCGCACTCGGCGTACTTCGCCAGCGCCCACCGGTCGATCTCGAGCAGCCGATCGTAGGGGACGGTGTTCACCGCGGGGTCGAAGTCGTACAGGTTCGCAACCAGCACGCGGATGACGTTGCGGATCTTGCGGTAGGCCTCCACCGTGCGGGCGAGGATCTCGTTGCCGAGGCGGATGTCCTCGCGATAGTCGACCATCGAGACCCACAGCCGCAGGATCTCGGAGCCGCTCTGCTTGATCACGTCCTGGGGCGCGACGGAGTTGCCGAGCGACTTGGACATCTTGCGTCCCTGCTCGTCCACGACGAACCCGTGCGTCAGCACCTGGTCGAACGGCGCGCGCCCGCGCGTGCCGATGCCCACGAGGAGCGAGCTGTGGAACCAGCCCCGATGCTGGTCGCTGCCCTCCAGGTAGATGTCGGCCGGCCAGCGGTGGTGCTCGCGGAACGGCAGCACCGCCTCGTGACTCGACCCCGAGTCGAACCACACGTCGAGGATGTTGTTCTCGCGCTCGAATGACGTGCCCCCGCACGACGGGCACGACAGTCCCTCGGGGACGAACTCCTCGATCGGGCGCTCGTACCACGCGTCGGCACCGTACTCGTCGAAGATGGTTGCGGCGCGCTCGACGAGCGCCGTGGTCAGCACGGCCTGGCCGCACTTCGCGCAGTCCATGGCCGGGATAGGCACACCCCACGCGCGCTGGCGCGAGATGCACCAGTCCGGGCGGTTGGCGATCATGCCCTCGATGCGCGCCTTCCCCCAGGACGGGATCCACCGCACGCGCTCGATCTCCGCCAGCGCCCGCGCCCGGAGATCGTGCGACTCCATCGCGATGAACCACTGGGAGGTGGCCAGGAAGATCACCGGGTTGTGGCAGCGCCAGCAATGCGGGTACGAGTGGTCGTAGTCCTCCCGGTGCCACAGGCGTCCGCGCTCGGCCAGCGCCGCCTCCACCTTGGCGTTGGCGTCGAACACCTGCAGGCCGGCGAAGAGTCCCACGGTCTCGACGAAATGGCCGCCCGCGTCGAGCGGCGCCAGGATCTCGAGGCCGTACTTCACGCCCGTCTTGTAGTCGTCCGCGCCGTGCCCGGGAGCCGTGTGCACGGCACCGGTGCCGGCTTCGAGCGTCACGTAGTCGGCGAGCACGCCCAGCGAATCGCGCTCGTACAGCGGGTGCCGGAACACCAGCCGCTCCATCATCGTGCCGTCGAACACCGCCAGCGGCTCGCCGAGCGCGCGGCCCGTTTTCGCCGCCACGGACGCCGCCAGGTCTCTCGCGACAATGACCACCGTGCCACCCACGTCGTAGGCCCCGTACTGAAAATCCGGGTGAAAGGCGACGGCCAGGTTCGAGGGAATCGTCCAGGGCGTCGTGGTCCAGATCAGGACAGACACCGAGGCCGCACACGGCGCAGATAACCGGGAGGCCAGCGATGGGACGCGGCGGACCAGTTCCGTCCGGCTCGATTCGGCCAGCGGGAACTCGACGTAGATGGAGGGCGAGGTGTGGGGCTCGTACTCGACCTCGGCCTCGGCGAGCGCGGTGCGGCAGTGGGTGCACCAGTGGACCGGCTTCTTTCCCTTGTAGACCATGTCCTGCTCGACGAACTTGCCGAGCGCCCGGACGATGGAGGCCTGGTAGCGGAACGCCATCGTCTTGTAGGGGTCGTCCCACAGGCCGATGATGCCCAGCCGCTTGAAGCCGCGGCGCTGGATGTCCACGTACTTGTCGGCGTAGGCGCGGCACGCGCGGCGGAAGTCCGCCGTGCTCATCTGCTTCTTCTTCGGGCCGAGCTCGCGATCGACCTTCAGCTCGATGGGCAGGCCGTGGCAGTCCCATCCAGGCAGGTAGGGGGCGTCGAAGCCGGCCATGTTGTGCGACTTCACCACCAGGTCCTTCAGGATCTTGTTCAGGGCGGTCCCGATGTGGATGTCGCCATTGGCATAAGGCGGGCCATCGTGGAGCAGGAAGAGCGGGGCCCCCTTCCGGGCCGCGCGAATCTGGCCATAGAGGTCCATCGCGTCCCACCGGGCGATGGTTTCGGGCTCGGCGGTCTGGAGATTGGCCTTCATCGAGAAGGCCGTGCGCGGCAGGTTACAGGTGTCCTTCCACTCGGGCATGGCGATTTGACTATTGTAATGGGATGCAGGTGAGGGAAGCGGTACTCGACAACGGGCTGAAGGTGCTGGTCCAGGAGGTGCACACGTCGCCCCTGGCGTCGGTGTGGTGCTGGTACCGGGTGGGGTCCCGAGACGAGGGCCCCGGGGTGACCGGTGTCTCCCACTGGGTGGAGCACATGAATTTCAAGGGCACCACCAACATCCCACGCGACCAGGTGAAGGGCATCATCGAGCAGTTCGGCGGGAGCTGGAACGGCTACACGTGGATCGACCAGACCACCTATCTCGAGACGGCATCCACAGAGGCCCTCGACCGGATGCTGTTCATCGAGGCCGAACGCATGGATCGGTGCCTCTACGAGCCTTCCGAGTGCGAGTC
The DNA here is from genome assembly GCA_036795065.1 of Vicinamibacterales bacterium. Classification (GTDB taxonomy): domain Bacteria; phylum Acidobacteriota; class Vicinamibacteria; order Vicinamibacterales; family UBA2999; genus VFZN01. Next base: position 31,124 of record DAIRFN010000001.1, on the reverse strand, counting down.
GGAGCGAACCGTCATCATCTCGGAGTTGCAGGGCGGCGAGAACGATCCCGAGCAGTTGCTCGACATGGAGGTGACGGCCACGGCCTTCAAGATGCACCCGTACCGGCACCCGACCATCGGCTGGCAGTCCGACGTCGAAACCATGACCCGCGAGGACCTCTACGGCCACTACCGGCGCTATTACACCCCGTCCAACGCCACCCTGGTGATCGTCGGCGACGTGGACACCGATGACGTGCTCCGGCGGGTGGAGCGCGAGTTTGGCGGCATCTCGGGCGGCCCGGCCCCCGAGCGGCGCCGTTGCGTCGAGCCGCCGCAGGGGGCCGAGCGCCGTGTCACCCTCCGGAAGGAGGGCACCACGGCCTACTGGAAGGCCGCGTTCCACGCGCCGGCCTTCGGGGACGCGGGGTTCTTCCCGTTGCTCGTGGCCGACGCAGTGCTGAGTGGCGCTGCCGGCCTCAACATCTGGTCGGCCGGCCGGGTGCCGCGGCCGCAGCGGAGCGCGCGGCTCTACCGCGCGCTGGTGGACACCGGGCTGGCCTCATCCGTCGGAGGCGCCCTGATGCCCACGGCGCAGCCGTTCCTCTACGAGTTGAGCGCCACCGTGGCGGAGGGACAGTCGCTCGCGGCCGTCGAGGATGCGATCCTGCGCGAGCTCGATCGCCTGTCGCGCGCAGGGATCACCCCGCGGGAGCTCGACAAGGCGCGCGCGCAGCTCCGCGCGCGGTTCGTGTTCGACATGGACGGGGTCACCGACATGGCCCATCAACTGGGCTACTTCGAGACGATCGGTTCGTGGCGCGACGCGCTGGACATGGGCGCCCGCCTCGCGGCCGTCAGCCTCGCCGATGTGCAGAAGGCAGCGAGCCAAACCTTCGTCTCCTCGAATCGCACCGTGGGCTGGTTCGAACCGCAGGCCGATCCATGCCGCTGACCCCGCTCCGGAAGGTGCTCGCCAACGGCGTCACCGTCGTCGTTCAGGAGAACCACCCCATGCCGGCGGTGTCGCTCGTGGCGGCCCAGCGCGCGGGAGGCTACAACGATCCCGACGGACGTGAGGGGACCGCGGCGCTCCTGGCCCGCGTGCTCGACCGCGGGACGACGACGCGAACCGCGGACGAGATTGCCGACGACCTGGATGGCCGCGGGGCGTCGCTCTCCGTGTCCGCGGGGCGCCACCAGGTTGGCGTGTCGGCCACCTGCCTCGTGGACGACTTCGTTCCCGTCCTGGCCATCGTCGCCGACGTGCTGCGCAGCCCGGTGTTCCCTGAACACGACGTGGCGACGCGGCGCAGCGAGATCGTCACCACCATCAGGCAGGAAGAGGACGATCCCGCATCGGTGGCGGTGAATCGATTGTTCCGCGAGCTCTACGGCGCGCATCCGTACGGGCGCCGTGTGCGCGGCACCGTGGAGTCGGTCGAGCGTCTCACGCGAGACGACCTCGTGCGCTTCCACCAGGGTCACTTCCCGCCGGCAGGCCTCACGGTCGTCGCCGTGGGCGGCCTGCAGGCCGGCGACATGCTGGACCAGGTGGCGGCCGCGTTCGGCGCGTGGCCCGCCGGTCCCGCCATGTCCCGGCTGCAGGTCCCGGAGGCGCCACCAACCGCGGCGCGGCGTCAGTTCGCGATTGCGATGCCTGATAAGTCGCAATCGGACGTGGCCTACGGGTTTGTGGGCATCCGCCGGACCGACCCCGGTTTCATGGCAGCGTCGGTCATGAACAACGCGCTCGGGCAGTACGCCCTGGGCGGGCGACTGGGCGACAGCATCCGCGAGCGACAAGGCATGGCCTACTACGTCTTCAGCGCGCTCGACGCCGGACACGGCCCCGGGCCGCTGATGATCCGGGCGGGTGTAGCGGCCGAGAACGTCGCCCGCACCATAGCCTCGATTGACACCGAGCTCGATATCATCCGGTCGGACGGGTTCAGCGAGAAGGAGATCGCCGAGTCGAAGCAGTACCTGGCCGGATCGCTGCCCCGCCAGCTCGAGACCAACGCCGGGATCGCCGCGTTCCTGCTGAACGCGGAGCTGTTCGACCTGGGGCCCGATTACGACCAGCGGCTGCCAGACCTCATTCGGGGCGTCACCCGCGACGCGGCCGTGGACGCGGCCCGGCGCCTGTTCGATCCCCGGTGCGCCACCGTGGTGGTTGCCGGGCCTTCCTCGGAGGAGCCCCGTCCTTGAACGCGCCCCCCCGCGTCACGGCGGTCTTCTTCGACGTGGACTTCACCCTCATCTACCCCGGCCCCACCTTCCAGGGCGAGGGCTACCGGCGCTTCTGTCACGCGCACGGCATCGCCGTCGACACCGCCCGGTTCGAAGACGCCGTCAAAGCCGCGTCGTTCATCCTGGACGACGTGGAGGAGCCGTTGTACGACGACGGGCTGTTCATCCACTACACGGCGTCGATCATCGAGCACATGGGTGGCAGGGGGCCCAACGTGGTGCGGGCCGCGCGCGAAATCTACGAGCAGTGGGCGGGCAACCACCACTTCGAGATGTATACCGACGTGGAACCGGTGCTGCGGACCCTGGTGGACCGGGGCCTGACGGTGGGTGTCATCTCGAACAGCCACCGCAGCCTGGACGCCTTCCGCGAGCACTTCGCGCTGGGCGGTCTCATCCACGCGGCCGTGTCGTCCTACGAGCACGGCTACCTGAAGCCGCATCGCAGCATCTTCGACGAGGCGCTCGACCGGGCCCGCGCCGACCGATCGTCGTCGGTGATGGTGGGCGACAGCCTGAAAGCCGACGTGCACGGCGCCCTGGCGGCCGGGATGCGCGCCATCCTCCTGCGGCGCTCGGGCGATGTGCCTGGCGACGTGCCCTCGGGTGTGCCGGTGATCAGGGCGCTCACCGAGCTCGCCGCGCACTTGTGAAATACTTCGTGTCTTCGTGTCCGCCGTGCTCCCGTGTCTATGTCAACCATCACGATTCGCAATCTGACCACCCTCGACGAGTTCAAGCAGGTGATGGAGCTCGAGCGCCAGGTGTGGGGGTTCTCGGACATCCTCGACATGGTGCCGCCGGTCGTCTTCCGGATCACCGTCAAGCGCGGGGCCATCCTGCTGGGCGCCTTCGACGAGCGCGACCGCATGGTGGGCTTCTCGTACTCGCTGGTGGGCATGAAGCCCGGCAAGGTCCTGCAGTGGTCGCACATGACCGGGGTGCTCCCGGAGTACCGAGGCGGGCTCGGCCACCGGCTGAAGCTGGAGCAGCGCCAGCGGGCCCTGGCGCTCGGGTACGATCTCATCGAGTGGACGTTCGACCCGTTGCAGGCGATGAACGCGCACTTCAACATGACCAAGCTGGGGTGCGTGGCCGAGGAATATCACCGGAACGTCTACGGCGACTCCACGAGCACGCTCCACAAGGGCACGCCCACCGACCGGCTGGTGGCGCAGTGGCACATCGCCGAACCGCACGTCGTGCGCCGGCTGGAGTCGGTGCCCGAGCTGCGCTTCAGGACCCACGAAGTGGCCGATGCGCCGCTGGTGAACCGCACAGCGATGGCGGGCGGGTGGCGGACGTGCGCGAGCATTGACCTGAACCTCGACGATCGACGCTTCTGGCTGGAGATTCCGACCGGATTCACCGAGATGCAGCACGAAGTGCCGGAGCTGGCGCTGGCGTGGCGCATGCACACGCGCGAGATCTTCGAGACCTACTTCGCCCGCGGCTACCGCGTGGTGGATTTCGCCCTCGACCGGCCGGCTGGCTTCGGGCGGTACTTGCTGGCGAAGACTGATTCCGCGGGAGCCGCCTGATGCGCGGCTGCCCCATCCGCGTCATCCTCAACCGGGCGGCCAGCCCATCGGTCGCCCGCCCAGCACGTGCAGGTGCAGGTGGAACACCGTCTGGCCGGCCTGGGCATTGCAGTTGAAGATGGTGCGATAGCCGCTGGCGTCGTAGCCCCGCTCTCGTGCAATGGCCGCCGCCCGGCGCAGCATCGCACCCACCAGCGCATCGTGCCCCTCGGCCAGGTCGTTCACCGTGGCGACGTGCGTTTTCGGCACAATCAGGACGTGCATGGGCGCCTGCGGGTTGATGTCGTTGAACGCCAGGATCTGATCGTCCTCGTAGACCCTGGATGCGGGGATCTCGCCGGCGACAATGCGGCAGAAGAGGCAGGACATGCGACACATCCTTGATCAGGCAACGCGTGCGCACAAACCCCGGCCTCATCCACTCCGGCTGGAGCAGGTCATTCCGACGGATTCGCGCCGTCAGGCGGGCGCGATCACCGCCACGCGCGGGATGCCCTGCAGGTCCTCACCGATGCGGAGGAGCCGAAGGCCCGCCGTGTCCGCGACAATCCCCGTCACCGCATCCGCCTGGTCGTACCCGATCTCGATCAGGAGCAGCCCGACAGGCGCGAGCACCGGCGCCGCCCTCCGCACCACCTCCCTGATGACATCCAGTCCAGCGGCGCCCGCGACCAACGCCGTCACCGGCTCGTGGTCGCGCACTTCGGGGGCGAGGTCGGCGTGCGCCGGCGCAGCCACATAGGGTGGGTTCGACACGATGAGGTCGAACGGTCCGGCACTGGATGCGAGATATGCGCCCGGGTGGAAGCCGACCGTTGCGCCAAGCCGCTCTGCATTTGCGCGCGCGGCCGACAGGGCGACGTCGGAGACGTCCGTAGCCGTGACGCTGGCGCCAGGGAGCTCCAGGGCCAGGGTGATGGCCAGGCAGCCGCTGCCGGCTCCGATGTCCAGCACGCGCACGCGGCCGTCGCCGGGTCGGTCTCGTGCCCACGCCAGCGCTTCCTCGATGATGAGCTCGGTCTCGGGCCGGGGAATGAGCACGCCCGGGCCCACCCCGAAGTCGCGGCCCCAGAACTCCTGGATGCCGCGGATGTAGGCGAGCGGCTCGCGAGCGGCGCGCCGGTCGACGAGCGCCGGATAGGATTCGGCGAAACCGGCGGGCGCCGGATCGGGCAGCTGCGCCACGAGCGTCACGCGATCCCATCCGAGCGCGTGCCGCGCCAGGAGCTCGGCATCGAGGGCGGCCTCCACGGCGGGAATGCCGGCGGCGACGAGCCGCGCGCGCGCGTCGCGGAGGTGGGCGTGCAGCGTCATGGCCGCGCGACGACCATTCAGAGTCCGGTCTCGACCGCCGTCACTTCCTTCAGCTTCTCGGCCGTGTAATACGTCGTCAGGGCATCGACGAGCTCGGCGATGTTGCCGTCGAGGACCGAGGTCAGCTGGTGCGTGGTGAAGTTGATGCGGTGATCGGTGATGCGGCTCTGCGGAAAGTTGTAGGTGCGAATCTTCTCGGACCGGTCCCCGGAGCCGACCTGCCCGCGGCGCTCCTTGGCGATGGCGTCCTGCTGCTTCTGCATCTCGAGGTCGTAGAGCCGCGAGCGCAGCACCTTCAAGGCCTTTGCACGGTTCTTGATTTGCGACTTCTCGTCCTGCTGCGACACGACGAGGCCGGTGGGAAGATGCGTGACCCGGACCGCCGAGTAGGTGGTATTCACGCTCTGGCCGCCGGGGCCGCTCGAACAGAACGTGTCGATGCGCAGATCCTTGTCCTGGATCTGGATGTCGATCTCGTCGGCTTCCGGCAGCACGGCCACCGTGGCCGTGGACGTGTGGATGCGCCCCGCGGCCTCGGTGGCGGGGACGCGCTGCACGCGGTGCACGCCGCTCTCGTACTTGAGCCGGCTGTAGGCTCCGCGGCCGGTGATGCTGACGATGACTTCCTTCAGCCCGCCCTGCCCAGCCTCGCTCAGGCTCAGGATCTCGAGCCTCCAGCCCTGCCGCTCGGCGTATCGCGTGTACATGCGGTAGAGGTCCCCCGCAAAGAGCGCCGCCTCCTCGCCGCCCGTGCCAGCGCGAATTTCGACCAGGACGTTCTTCTCGTCGTTCGGGTCCTTCGGGATGAGCAGGATCTTCAGCTCGTCCACGATGCGGCCGTGACGCATGTTCAGGTCGCTCAGCTCCTCCTGGGCCAGATCCCGCATCTCGGGGTCGCCGGCCTTCATCAGCTCCTCGGCCTGCGCGATCTCCGCGGCAACGGTCTTGTACTCGCGGTACTTCTCGACGAGCGGCTCGAGATCGCTGAGCGTCTTGGCCTGCTTGCGGTACTCCGCGGGATCGTTCTGCACGGTCGCTGTGCCGAGCGAGGCCGTCAGCTCCTCGTATCGGGTCTCGACCGCAGCCAGCTTGTCAAACATAGGGGAATCGCGAATCTGTTGATCGGTTGACGGGGTGATTCGGCGATCGACCGGGTGATCTGGTGACCGGGTGATCCACCTGCCGACCTGGTGATCTTAACCGCCGGACACCGGCGGGAGGAACGCGATCTCGTCGCCGTCGGACACCGCGGTCTTGAACTTCGCGTACTCGGCGTTGACGGCGCACGAGAGCGAGGGCTCGTACGCGGCGAAGGCCGGGAAGTCGCGCACCAGGGCCTGCCAGACCCCCGAGACGGTTGAGCCATCGGGTACCTCGCGCACGAGCTCACCCGCGCCCCCGAGCTCGCGCAGCCGCGCGAAGAGCCGCACCGTCACGCGCATGCGATCCTCATTGCCCGCTCGCGGGCCTCGGCGTCGTCGGGGTCGGCCGTGGCGCCCTCGATCCACGTGTCGCCGCCCTCGAAGTACTCGTGTTTCCAGATGGGCACGATCTGCTTGATGCGCTCGATGGCATACCGGCAGACCGCAAATGCGTCGGCGCGATGTGGCGACGCCGCCGCAATGGCGACGCTCGCCTCGCCAATCGCGAGCCGTCCCGTGCGGTGATGAACGGCCAGCACCACCGACGGCCACCGCTCGGTCGCCTCGCGCACGATGCGGTCCAGCGCCTTGACGGCCATTGGCTCGTAGGCCTCGTAGACCAGGTGCGTGACGCGGCGGCCCTGGTTGTGGTCACGGACGAGGCCGAGAAACGTCGCCACCGCGCCGTGGCCCGGGCCTTCGACCAGGCGCGCCAGTGCCGCCACATCGAGCACCGATTCGGTGATCGCCGTCCGAGTCATCATGGGATCAGTCGAGTATAGCGGACCGCCAGAAGTGGTCCAGCGGCTGATGGCCGTGTCCCAGGTTCACCCCGTGCCGCATGGCGCCAGCCACGTAGGTCTTGGCGGCCTCCGCCGCGGCCACCAGATCCTCCCCACGCGCCAGTCCGGCGGCCACGGCCGCCGCGAATGTGCAGCCCGTGCCGTGCGTGTGCCGGCCCGCGACACGCGGCCCGACCAGCTCGTGGATGACGCCGTCGAGGTAGACCAAATCGACGACTTCGTCGCCCGGCAGGTGGCCACCCTTCACCAAAACTGCGCGCGGCCCGAACGCGGCGATGCGGCGTGCCGCCTCACGCATGTCGCCGCGCGACTGGATGGGCATACCGGCCAGCGCCTCGGCCTCGGGGATGTTCGGCGTCACGACGCGGGCCAACTTGAGCAGCGAGGCGCGCATCGCGTGCACGGCGTCGGCGTCCAGCAGGCGGTCGCCGCTCTTGGCGATCATCACGGGATCGACCACCAGGTTCGGCAGGTCCAGCGCCTCGACCGCGGCCACCACGGCCTCGACGATGGAGGACGTGGCGAGCATGCCGGTCTTCACCGCGTCGCAGCCGATGTCGCTGACCACGGCCTCGATCTGTGCCGTGACGAACTCGGCCGGGACGACGTGCACGGCCGACACCCCGAGCGTGTTCTGGGCCGTCAGCGCCGTGATGGCCGAGGTGCCGTACACGCCAAATGCCGCAAACGTCTTGAGATCCGCCTGGATGCCCGCGCCGCCGCCGGAGTCGGAGCCCGCAATTGTCAGCGCCCGCGGCCTGCCGGTAGAATCGTTGGTCATGACTTCACGCGCCTCGTCTGCTGTCCACGCCTCAACGCTCGTCGAACGGATGACCTCGTCATCGTCAGTCGCGGGTGTCCGCGTGCTGGCGGTGCTGTTTGTCACCGCCCTCACCGCGGCGATGTCGCAGGTGAGCTTCCCGCTGCCGTTCACGCCCGTGCCATTCACCCTGCAGCCCATGGTGGTGCTGCTGGGCGGCGCGGCGCTGGGCGCGCGCCTGGGCGCCACGAGCCAGATCCTTTATCTCATGCTGGGCGTCGTCGGGCTCCCGGTGTTTGCCTACACGCCCGAACTCCCGCAGGGCGCGCTCCGGCTGCTGGGACCGTCGGGCGGCTACCTGATGGCCTATCCGCTGGCGGCGCTCGTGACCGGCTGGCTCGCCCAACGCGGCCTGGACCGCCGCGTGGGGACCTCGGTTGCGGCGATGGCCCTCGGCCTGGCCGTGGTGTTTGCCGGTGGCGTGCTCTGGCTGGCGAAAGACTTGGGCCTCTCAACCGCCCTCGCCGTGGGCCTCTATCCCTTCGTGCTGGTGGACGTCATCAAGGTCGCCGCGTCGGCCGTGGTGCTCCCCGCCGCGTGGCGGACGCTGAGAGCCTGAGGTCGTGGGTCCTGGGTCGTAGGTCGTGGGCTCAAGACCTCAGGACCAAGACCTCAAGACCCAGGGCCCAAGGGCCAAGACCTACTGCTTCCCGAAGATCAGGAAGTACTGGTACGGCAGGTACGTCTCTGTTCCCACCAAACGCAGCCCCGCACTTTCGGCGTCGCGAGCCACGACGTCGGGGCTGACGCGCTCTTCGGCATCGGGTCCGGGCCCGCTGGCTCCCAGCTTGAAATCCACCACGCCGAGGCGCCCCTGGGGCTTCAAGGCCCTGGAGATGTTGGCCAGCATCGTCACGCGGTCGTCAATCTCGTGGTACGCGTCTACCAGCAACACGGCGTCGAGGCTCCGGGCGGGCAGGCGCGGATCGCTGCCGCGGCCGAGGACGGGGCGCACGTTGCCCAGCCCCTCGCGTTGTACGCGCCGCGTGATGGCGTTCAGCATCTCCTGCTGGACGTCCTGTGCGTAGACTATGCCCTGCGGTCCGACGCGGCGGGCCAGGCGGATGGTGAACCAGCCGCTGCCGGCGCCCACGTCGGCGACCACGGACGCATCGGCGATGCCGAGCGCATCCATGATGCGGTCGGGCCGCTGCCACTGGTCGCGGTCGGGGGCTTCGAGCAGGCCGAGATCCTGAGGCGGGAACAGGCGCCCGTGCGGGCGCGGCTGCTGCGCGACGAGCGTGCAGGTGCCCACGAGGCACAGGGCTCCGAGGAGCGCGGTGGGCCGCGGCGGGCAGATCACGCCTCGATTATACGAGCCGGCCCGCGCCGGCCGGCTACTCCGACCGGAGCGCGATGGCCGGATCCACGCGGGCGGCCTGCCGCGACGGCAGCCAGGTCGCCAGCAGGGCCACGATCGCCAGGACCACGACCACGGCTGCGTACGTGAGCGGGTCGAAGGGACTGACGCCGAACAGGAGCGCGGACATCAAGCGCATGACCGTGGCGGCGACCACCACGCCGATCCCGAGGCCGAGGCTTGTCAGCAGCAGCCCGCGGCGCATGAACATCGACTGCACGTCGCCGGTGCTGGCCCCGATGGCCATGCGGATGCCCACTTCGCGGCGGCGCTGCGACACGATGTAGGCGATGACGCCGTAGATGCCCACCAGGCCCAGGAGCAGCGCCACGACTCCGGCAATGCCCAGCACCACGAGCGCGAACGAGGTCTGTGCCATGGAGCGGTCGAAGATCTCCGCCAGGGTGTTGACGCGCGCGAGCGGGAGGCTGGGATTCACCCCCCACACCGCCTCCTGCACCTCGCGCAGGAAGCCCGTGGACTTCAGGCGCGGCGTGCGGATGGCATAGGCGAGCGAACGCTGGGCCATCGGCCCTGGCTCCCAGAAATCCTGCATCGCGATGGGCCAGTAGACGATGGTCGGCGCCGGCTTGGCCACGCCATCGTCACGTTCGTCGCCGACGACGCCGACCACCTCGCGCCAGGGGTTCTTCGGTGTGTTCCGGATGCGGCGCCCGATGGCCGCCGCCGGGCTGCCCCAGTACTCGCGCGCGAGCTGCGCGCTGACGATGGCGACGGGCGCGCGCGCGTGGATGTCGTTCCAGGTGAAGTCGCGGCCGGCAATGAGCGGGTTGCCCACCGTGCGGAAGAAGTTCTCGGACACCCACTTGTAGCGGCGGAGCGGGGGCATCTGCCCTTCGGGGCCGGGCTTGTCCTCGACGAAGATGGGGTCGTTGCTGTTGTAGCCCTCCATCGTGATCGCCGAGGTGAGCCCCACCGAGGTGACGCCGGCAATGGCCTCGATGCGTCGGAGGATCTGCTCGTGCGTGCGCGCCACCTGCTCGGACTCGGCGACCACCGCGTTCGGAATCGAGATGCGAACCGTGAGGACCTCCTCCGGGTTCGTGAAGCCGGGTTCGACGTTCCGCATGGCGACGAACGTGCGAATCATCAGCCCGGAGGCGACGAGCAGCACCAGCGCGAGCGCGACCTGCGCCACCACCAGGCTGTTCCGCGCCCGATGGCGCTCGCGGCCGTCGCTCGAGCCGCGACCGCCCTCCTTCAGGGCATTGGCCAGTCGGGGGGTCGCGTATTTCACGATGGGAATGAGCCCGAACAGCAGGCCGGCCACGACCGACAGCGCCAGCGTGAAGGCCAGCACGATGGGGTCGATGGCAATCTCCTCGAGGCGCGGCAACTCCGCCGGCTCGAGCGCCACCAGGAGCCGGATGCCGCCCAGGGCGAGGGCGAGGCCGACCAGGCCGCTCCCCAGCCCGAGCAGCAGCGCTTCGGACAGCAGCTCGCGGGCCACCTGCCCGCGGCTGGCACCGAGGGCCGTGCGGATGGCCAGCTCCTGCTGGCGCCCTTCCGCACGCACGAGGAACAGGTTCGCGACGTTGGCGCACGCCACGAGCAGCACGATGCCCACCGTGCCGAGCAGCACCCAGAGCACCTGGCCGACGTCGCCCACGACATCGGCGGCCAGCGGACGGACGAGGGGGCCCATGCGCAGCTCGGCGAACATCTCCTTGCTGAACCCCGGTGGCAGCGGGAAGCGCTCGATGAGCCCGGGAATGAGCCGCGCCACGTCGGCGTTGGCCTGCTCCATCGTCTGGCCGGGCTTCAGCCGCCCGATGCCCTGGTAGCTGAAGTTGCCCACGAAGACCTGGGCCCGGTTGATGCGGAACGGCAGGACCACCGCGGGGTTGTAGCGCAGGAAGCGAAAGTCCTCGGGCAGCACGCCAATGACCTGCCGGGACACGCCGTCCACCACCACCGACTGCCCGATGGCGTTCTCGGCTCCGCCGAAGGCGCGCTTCCAGTACGCGTGGCTGATGAGGATGGTCTCAGCGCTGCCAGGCGCGTCGTCCTCAGGGGTGAATCCGCGGCCCAGGGCCGGCCGTACGCCCAGCAGCGGCAGCGTTCCGTCGGTGACCCGAAGACCATCGATCTGTTCCGGCTCGCCTCGCCCGGTGACCGTGATGGACGTGGTGTCCCACAGCCCGATGTCGGCAAACACGCCGGCTTCCCGGTAGGTGAGGTAGGTGGCCGGTGACTGGTTGACGGGCCCCGGCGTGAGCGCGGGCGCGGTGTGCCAGACGCCTACCAGCCGGTCGGGGTCCGCGAACGGCAGGGGCTTCAGCAGCACCCCGTTCACCACGCTGAAGATGAGCGCGTTGGCGCCAATCGCCAGGGCCAGCGTCAGGAGGGCGGTGAGCGAGAACGCGGGAGTGGCCAGGAGGCGTCGGATGGCGAACTTCACCTAGCCGTAGACGTCTGGGGGCCAGGCGAAGTTCGGCCGGGGAACGGAGGCGGAGGTAGACTGGCGGGATATGCTGCCGCAGTTCTTCGATTCCGTCCTTCAGCTCATCGTCAAGACGTCCACCGACCTGCCGCCGGACGTGCGCGCGGCAGTCCAGGCGGCCCGCGGCCACGAAGAGGCTGGGTCGCGCTCGGCGCAGGCGCTCACGATCATCGCGCAGAACATCGATCAGGCCGCCACGGGCGAGGGAGCCATCTGCCAGGACACCGGCATGCCCACCTTCGAAATCAAGACGCCGGTCGGGGCCAACCAGATCTGGATGAAGCAGCAGATCAGGGCCGCGGTCGCCGAAGCGACGAAGCGCGGCAAGCTCCGCCCCAACTCGGTGGACTCGCTCACCGGCGAGAACTCGGGGAACAACCTCGGGCCGGGTACGCCCATCCTGCACTTCGAGCAGTGGGAGCGCGACGAGGTGGAGGTGAAGCTCATTCTGAAGGGCGGCGGCTGCGAGAACATGAACATCCAGTACTCGCTGCCGATGGAACTGCCGCACCTGGGCCGCGCGGACCGCACGCTCGAGGGCGTGCGCAAGTGCATCCTGCACGCGGTATGGCAGGCGCAGGGCAAAGGCTGCGGTCCCGGCGCCATCGGCGTGTGCATCGGGGGCGACCGCACCAGCGGCTACGTCGAGGCGAAGCAGCAGCTGTTCCGCACCCTGGACGACGTGAATGGCGACGAACGGCTGGCGGGGCTCGAAGTCGAGATCATGCGGACCGTCAACACGCTGGGCGTGGGCACCATGGGCTTCGGCGGGCGCACGTCGCTCATCGGGTGCAAGGTAGGCGTGCTGAACCGCTTGCCGGCCAGCTTCTTCGTGTCGGTGGCGTACGACTGCTGGGCGTTCCGGCGCCTCGGCGTCACGCTCGACGCGCAGGCCGGCGCCATCAAGGGCTGGATCTATCGTGACCCGGCCGTGGCGACCATCCCGATGATGGATCAGGCGGGCTTCCAGCGGACCGGCCGCGAAATCGAGCTGCGCGCGCCGCTGGACGAAGCCACGGTGCGCTCGCTGAAGGTCGGGGACGTGGTGATCGTGAGCGGGCCGTCGTTCACCGGCCGCGACGCGGTGCACCACCACCTGATGAGCCACGAGCCCCCGGTGGACCTCCGCGGCTCGGTGCTCTATCACTGCGGCCCGGTGGTGAAGAAGAACGAGGATGGCTCGTGGACCGTGACGGCCGCGGGCCCCACCACCAGCATTCGCGAGGAGCCCTACCAGGCCGACATCATCGGCAAGTACGGCATCCGGGCGGTGATAGGCAAGGGCGGCATGGGGGCCAGGACGCTGGCCGGACTCGAGCAGCACGGGGCCGTCTACCTGAACGCCATCGGCGGCGCGGCCCAGTTCTACGCCCGGTGCATCGAGCGGGTGGACGGGGTCTCGCTGCTGGATTTCGGGACGCCAGAGGCCATGTGGCACCTCCAGCTCAACGGTTTCCCGGCCATTGTGACGATGGACGCCCACGGAAACAGCCTCCACAAGGACATTGAGGCCACTTCGGCCGAAAATCTGGCGAAACTGGCCTGAGCGCTGGGCCTTTCCATTTGTTAGAATCAAAGCTATGCAGACTGAAACCCAGACGACGACTCCGGTGGCGGATGTGCTCCCGGGCTTCATCACGGTGACCGAGGCGGCGGCCGCGAAGATCAAGGAACTGTTGGCCGAGGAAGGCAAGGCCGAAAGCGGCCTCCGTGTCTTCGTTCAGGGCGGCGGATGCTCGGGCTTCCAGTACGGGTTGATGATCGAGGAGGCAGGCGCCGGCGTCGGCGACCAGACCTACGAGTCGAACGGCGTGAAGCTGTTCGTGGACCCGGTCAGCATCAGCTACCTGAAGGGCGCTGAAGTGGATTTCGTCGACACCATCACCGGCGGCGGCTTCACGATCAAGAATCCGAACGCGACGTCGACCTGCGGCTGCGGTCAGTCGTTCAACGCGTAAGGCGCACTACAGAACAAGGGAGGGATCATGGCCACAGCGTCGGCCATTCCCGATCTCGACCGGCTCCGGCCCGCCGGCACCAAGCGCTCGGGCAAGCGCGACCTGATCGTCAACGTGTTCCTCCGGCAGGAGGGGCACCTGAGCGCGGACGATCTGGTCGAACTGATCAAGCGCGAGGACCACCGGATCAGCCGCGCCACCGTCTACCGCACGCTGCAGTGGATGGTGGAGGCGGGCATTGCCCGCAAGGTCGACTTCGGCGAGGGGCGTTTCCGGTTCGAGCACTCGTACCGGCACCCTCGCCATTTCCATCTCATCTGCAAGACCTGCAACCGCTCGTACGAGTTCCTCAGCTCGGACATCGAGGCGCTGGTCGAGGAGGTGGCCGCGGCCCGCGGCTTCACCCCGCGCCAGAGCGTCGTCCAGATTTACGGGACGTGCGAGGCGTGCCGGACGGGCCGCGCGCCGGCGGAGGAGGGCTCGACCTCCGAGCTCCTGTTCGCGCGCGATGCGCTGCGCATCGCCATCGCCACCGAGCGGAGCGGCCTGGAGTTCTACTCGCGCGCCGCGCGCATCACGAAGGATCCTCGGGGCAAGCGCATCTTCCACGAGCTGGCGGAGGAAGAGAAGCACCACCTCGGCACGCTGGAGGATCGCTACCGGAAACTCCTCGAGCAGGATCCGCAGCTCGAGTCGCGGCCGACATTCCTGTTCTTCAAGGGCGCCGCCAACGGCCTGTTCGCGGCGGGCGCCGACCAGTTGCGCCGGGACGGCGTGGACGATCTCGAGGCACTGCGCATCGGCATCCGCTGCGAGCGCGGCTCGCACCGGTTCTTCAAACGGTACGGCGAGCGCTTCGAGGACTCCGAAGGCAAGCAGATCTTCCTCGAGTTCGCCGAAGAGGAACGGCAGCACCTGGAGATGCTGATCCGCGAGTACCGACTGCTGCAGAAGCGGCAGCAGAAGCCGCCGCCGGCGCGGCGCCGTGCTGCGGCCCGCCGCGTGTGATCGATCTCCATCTCCACACCACGGCCTCCGACGGCCGCCTGTCCCCGGCCGAGCTCGTGCAGCGCGCGGCCCACGCCGGCCTGACCACGATTGCCGTCACCGATCACGACACCGTGCAGTCGGTGGACGAGGTCACGCGGCTCGCCGCGGGGCGCGGGATGCGCGTCGTGCCGGGCATCGAGATCACCTCGGTGGACGATGGGCGCGATGTCCACATGCTGGCGTATTTCATCGACCACGCGGATGAGACGCTCGGCGCGTTCCTCTCGACCCAGCGCGGCCGCCGCATGGAACGCGTGCGGGAGATCGGGGCGAGGCTGGCCGTGCTCGGTGTCCCGGTGAACGTGGAGGCGCTGCTCGAACGCGCGCGCGCGAAAGTGGGCACGGCCATCGGGCGGCCCTGGCTGGCCCGGGCGCTGGTGCGGGCCGGGCATGCCGACTCGGTGGCCGATGCGTTCGATCGCTGGCTGGGGCAGGGGAAGCCTGCCTACGTGCCGCGGCTGGGCCCCTCGCCTTTCGACGTCGTCGGTCTCGTGCACGGGGCCGGCGGCGTGGTGTCGTTCGCGCATCCGGGTGTGACGCAGCGGGATCACCTGCTGGTCCCGCTCGCCGAGGCGGGACTGGACGCGATCGAGGTGCATCACTCCGACCATTCGCCCGACGTGCGCGAGCGCTACCGGGCGGTGGCCGCGAACCTCGGCGTGGCGACCAGCGGCGGATCCGATTTCCACGGCTTCGGCGACACGCGCGCGGCGCTCGGCCTGGTGGTGCTGCCGCCGCCGGAGTTCGAGGCGCTCGAGGCACGTGTCCCGGGCCGCGCGGCCGGCCGGCCGTCATGACGGCGCTGCTCGACGTCCGCGGGCTGGTGAAGGACTACCAGGGCCTGAGGCCGCTGCGCGTCCGCGAGCTGCGCGTGGATTCGGGCCGCGTGGTCAGCCTTGCCGGCTTCGACGCGCCCGCGGCCGAGATGTTCGTCCATCTCGTGACCGGCGCGGCCCTGCCGGACGAGGGCGAGATCACGCTGTTCGGCACCAACACCCGGCACATCCCCGATGCCGCCGCCTGGCTTCGGTCACTGGACGGGCTGGGCCTCGTCAGCCACCGCGCCGTGCTGGTCGACATGCTGACCGTGCTGCAGAACGTGGCGATGCCGCTGACGATGGACGTGGATCCCATCGATCCGGCGCACCGCCCGCAGGTAGAGGCCCTCGCCCGCGAGGCCGGGATTGCCGAGCGACTGTGGGACCGTGCGCTCGGCCACGTGGATGCCGAGACGAACCTTCGCGTGCGGCTGGCGCGCGCCGTCGCGGCCGATCCGGTGCTCGTGGTTGCCGAGCACCCTTCGGCGACGCTGCCTCGCGACGCCGTGGCGCGCGTGGCGGTCGACATGTTACGTGTCGTGCGGGCGCGCGCGGCCGCGCTGCTGACGCTCACCGCCGATGCGGAGTGGGCGGGTGCGCTGGGGGGCGACGTGCTGACGCTGAGCCCCGCCACGGGCGGACTGGCATCCGGTGGCGGCTTCTTGGAACGATTCAAACGCGTCTTTGGAGGGCGTTGACCATGCCGTGGGGCGAGATTCTCCGTATCGAGTCTGACAGGGGATTCGGGTTCATCAAGGACGACTCAGGGATGGACTGGTTCTTCGTAGCCGCCGACGTGCGCGGCGGCCGCTTCGGTTACATCTGGGTGGGCGAGCGCGTGGGCTTCACGGCCGAGGCTACTGCCAGCGGCCCGAGAGCTGCGGACATCCATCATGAGCAACTGGACTAGCGCGGATATGCGGGAGTCGCTGTTGCTCTTCGACATCGACGGCACACTCCTCCTCACCGGGCGAGCCGGCGTGCGCGCGATGGTGTCGACATTCGAGTCGCTGTTCGGCGTGGCCGACGCGTTTGCCGGCATCTCGATGGGAGGACGCACCGACTCGTGGCTGGTGTCGCAGGCCTTCGCGCGCGCGGGCGTTGCCGACACCCCCGAGAACCACGAGCGGTTCCGCGAGGCCTATCTGCCACGACTGGCGGAGGAGATCCTGCGGACCGGCACGGGCCTCAAGGGCGTGATGCCCGGCGTGCGTGCGCTGCTCGACGCCGCGCGATCTCTTCCCGAGCTGCACCTGGCACTACTCACCGGGAACTACCGCGAGGCGGCGGAGATCAAGCTGGGCCACTTCGCGCTCTGGGACTACTTCGGCTGGGGCGCGTTCTCGGACGACGCGGCTGATCGGAACGCGCTGGTGCCCATCGCGCGGGCGAGGGCCGTGGCGCGGGGCGTGCCCGATGCCGCGCGGTCGCGCGTGGTGGTCATCGGGGACACACCCCACGACGTGGCGTGCGCGGCCATCGCGGGTGCCTGCTCGATCGCGGTGGCCACGGGCGGTCACTCGCGAGACGAACTCGCGCGGGCGGGCGCCGACGTCGTGCTCGACGATCTGTCCGACACGGAGCGCGTGCTGCGCCTGCTTGGCGCGCCGAACCTCCGGGACGCCAGCGGGAGCGAAGGCGGGCTGCTATGATCCTCTACGGAAGCGACCGGGGCCCGGTGGCCCTCCCGGTCTTCAAAACCGGCTGCTGCCCCCTTGCGGGGCAGGATGGGTTCGACTCCCATACGCTTCCGCCAACACTGATGATCTTGGCCGCAGATGGGGCCGCGAATGAACGCAGATGGGCCGCAGATGAACGCAGATGAACGCAGATAACGCAGATAACGCAGATAACGCCGGTGGCGCCGAGGAGTAGGAGCAGAGGAACGGGAGCTGAGTCTCCCCAACTCGGGTCCAGGAACCTCAAGATTCCAGAGCCTCAGAATTTGCCAAGACCCGGGTCCCAAGACCCAAACCCAAGCCGCAGTCGAACCGATGATTTCGTGTGATTGAGACTCCGGCCCCAGGACGGGGCCGGTCGGGAAGCAAATGACTTACAAGAAGCAGCGCGAGTGCGCTACTCGATCAGGCGAATATCTCCAGCGCGGGGCCCCTTCTGTGAGTCTTCAGGAGTGAATTCGACGCGCTGCCCCTCTCGAAGCAGTTCAAACACCGTTCCCCGCACCGAGCTGCGGTGGAAGAAGTGTTCGAGGCCGGACTCATCCCGGATGAACCCGAACCCCTTGTCGATGAGGAGTCGTGCGATCGTTCCGGTCGGCATACCCGTATCCTCCGATTCCTAGTTCCTGGAACGTCCAGGAACTGCCGCACCCGCAGATACCGGTGGTATCAGACAATGAGGCCAGGAATGGCCGGTGCCGGGGAGCGTGGGGAACCTCGAGCTTGGGCGCCAGTGTAGGCAGGTAATTCGCGGTAAGTCAAGCATACGGTCGAGCGGCGCGCCGCGTTTACCGGCGGCGTGCAGGAGTGTGCAGGTGACCCGGATTTCAGGGGCAATCGCGTGATCGGCGCTGTCGTGCTGGCGGCGGGTGCCTCGTCGAGAATGGGGCAGCCGAAGGCTGGCCTGCCGCTCGGGCGGGGGGGGCAGACGGTCCTGTCGATGGGCGTGGACGCGCTCCTCGCGGCGGGTGTCCCGCACGTGGTGGTCGTCGCCGGCGCGCACCCGGATGTGGTCCGCCGCGTGCTCCACGCCCGCGATCGCCGCGTGCGCGTGGTCGATCATCCCGGATGGGCCGACGGCCAGCTGTCATCGCTGCTGTGCGGACTCGACGCCATCGAACATCCGCAATTGGAGGCGCTGCTCGTCACGCTGGTGGACGTCCCGCTGGTGTCGAAGGACACGGTGCGCGCGCTGATGCGGGCGTGGCGCGAAACGGGCGCGCCCATCGTGCGGCCGGCGCGCGGCGACGAACACGGCCACCCCGTGCTCTTCGATCAGCGGTTGTTCTCGGAGTTGCGGACGACCGATCTGGCGGCGGGCGCCAAGCCCGTGGTTCGTGCCCATGCAGGTGAACTGCTGAACTTGCCAGTGACCGATGATGGCGCGTTCCTGGATTTGGACGTGCCCGCGGACTACAAGCGTGCGGTGCGGATTCTGGACGGGAGAGGATAACGGACGCTTCGGGAGAGCGGAGGCGCCGGGAGGAGAAGCGGGCCGGGAACAAGAGGCCGGGTCAGGAGTCAGCGCCGGCCTGACTCCTAGGTCCTGGCTCCTACTTCATGATCGTGAACGGTGCGCTGGCGCGGGTAGTGCCCCAGTCGACGTGCAGCGTGCCACCGGCCGGCGTGTCCTCGATGGAGATGGTCACCATCTCGGCCGGAGCCGGAGGCGCTCCCATCTGCATCGCAACGCGGCCCACGTCCTCACCCTTCGGGTAGGGAATGCCCCACTGGCCGGTCTTCTTGCTGACGATGAGCTGCCAGCCCTTCTCGCTTGGCAGGGTGTAGAGCGTGTACGTGCCGGGGTTCACGTGCATCATGCCGAACATCAAGGCCTTGTCGGTCTTCAGCGTGGTCGCCTCGTCTGCCCCGGTCCGCCATTCCTCGCCGTAGGTCGCCACTTCCTTGCCCACGGTGCGGCCCTTCAGCGAGGGACGGCCGTACTCGATGGAGATGTTGGCGCCGTCGATGACCCACTCGCTGAGGACGTGCGGGCTGCCGCCGCCGCCGACTTTCAGCTGTGTCGTCTTCTGCGCGTGGAGCGCCGTCGCGAAGAGGGCAGCCACGGCCAGGGCTGCCAACGGGAACCTGAATCGCCGCATTCGATGCCTCCTGAGGGTGCGTCACGGGCTTGTCGAGCTGGTTGGCCCGACGCCCAACCTCCGACTATAGCAGAGCGTTGAAGATCTGATGATCTGTCGAGGTGATGAGCTGTTGATCTGAGCGGGGGGGCAATCGGGCGATGTGACTCTCGTGATCTATCTGGTGATCTTGCCGAACAGGTGGCCGCCCACGCCGTCGCCGTGCTGCCACGTGCCGGCGTAGCGGTCCCGGTAGAAGAACACGCGCGCGGTGAAGGTGCCCAGTGACGGGATGCTGTCGTCGGTGAGCATCACGACCGGTGTGTCCCCGATCCACCGCATGGGGACGACGAAGGGCAGGGTGACATCCGTGCCCTCGTGCACCATGCGCGCGTTGAAGCGCCAGAGATCGTCGCCCACCTTTTCCACGCTGGCGATCTGGTAGCGGTCGGGGCGTGGCGGACCGTCCCGGCCATCCATGGTGAAGGCGCCCTCGAGCACGGCGTTCCGCATGCGCTCGGTGAAGGCACGCTCGCGTTCATCGAGCGACGCCGGGTCCACGGCCATCCCCAGCCCGGCGCGGCCGGACAGCCAGCCGCCGGCGAACGCCACCAGAGCCGTGACCAGTACCCCCAGCACCCCGACGACGCGCGCGCGGCTGCTCATGGAACGATTCTAGTCGTGGCGTAACACGTCGGCGGGGGCGAGCGTCGCGGCGCGGCGGGCAGGATGGTAGGAGGCGGCCACTGTGACGAGTGCGACCACGAGACCGACCACGACCATGATCTGCGGGTCGCTTGCCTTCAGCCCGGGCCGGCCCGATGGAAAGGCGCGGTCCCAGGCCATCGCGCCAGCCAGTCCCAGGCCCAGGCCGAGCAGGAACGGCACACGCACGCCGGCGATGACCACGCGCATGATCCGGAGCGGCGTCGCGCCGAGCGCCATCCGAATGCCGAGCTCCTGGCGGCGCAGGCTCACACTCTGCGCGGTGACGGCATAGAGACCCACCGTCGCCAGCAGCAGGCACAGGAGGGTCAGCGTCGTCGCAAGCCGGGCAGACACCCGGGGGTTCCACTCGGCGTCGTGCACGGCCCTCGCGAGCGTCTGGACACGGTAGAGGGGGACCGTCGCGTCCAGCGTCCTGGCGGTGTCGCGCAGAAGCGCCGCGATGGTATCCGGGTTCAGCTGGCTTCGGACCATCAGCATGGCCGAGGCCGGAGCCGTCGTCACCAGGGGCGCGTACACGATGGGTTCAGCATCGGGCGATGCACGCTGCCGGATGTTGGGCGCGATCCCGACAATCGTGAGCCACGAGGGCGAGCCTTCCGGGGCGCCCACGCCAGACAGGGCCAGGCGCGCACCGAGGGGATCCTGTGCCCGCAGGAAGCGTTCGACGAACCGTTCGTTGACCAGCACGTTCGCCTGCCCGGGTCGCCCGTCCGCCTCGACGAGATCGCGGCCTCTTGCAAGCGGGAGGGCGAGCGTGTCGAGATAACCGGGAGTGATGTTCAGGACCAGCGCCGTTGGCGTGATGCCGTCACCAGGCGAACGTCCGTCGATGCGGATGCCGCGCTCGACGGCCCCCGACCTCGGCAGCGAGGTCGTCACGCTGGCCGCGGCGATGCCAGGAGCGCTCCGCACTCGCTCGAGGAGTTGCTCGACGTAGCGGTGGCGCTCGGCGGGGATCGGGTAGCGCGCCGCTGGAAGGCTCACGGCCGCCGTCACCACCTCGGTGGTCGCGACGGCCGCGTCCGACGGCAGTCCCGCCCGAGCCGTGAGGGATGCGAGCGTGATGGTGGACAGCAGCACGACCGCCAGGGCCAGTTGCATGGCGAGGAATACGACGGTCCATCGGCGCGATCCACGATTCGTCGTCTGGCAGCGTCCACCATCCTTCAGCACGCGGCCGACATCGATGCGGGCAGCCACGATCGCCGGGACGAGGCCGAACGCCGCGATGGTCCCAAGGGAGACAGCCACGAGGGCCGCGAAGGCCGTTCCATCCAGCGAGTAGTCGATCCAGTACGGCAGCGTCCCATCGGGAATGGCGCTGGTGAAGAGTCGAATGCCCAATCGCGACACGACGAGTCCGGCCGCGGCGCTCACGGCGGCGAGGGCGAGGGCCTCGACCAGACGCTCACGAACGATGCGCCCGCGGCTGGCGCCGAGCGCGGTTCGGACCGCCACCTCGCGCGCACGGTGCAGCGATCGCGCGAGCACCAGGTTGGCCGCGTTGGCGGCCGACACGAGGACGATGACCAGGCCGGCGATGAGGAACGCAAGCCATGGTCCCTCGATCCGGCCGAAGAGCCGCTCGTTGATGGGCATGAGGCGAGCCCGCACGTTCCGGTTGGTCTCGGGATACGTGTCCGCGAGCCTGGTCATGATCGAGGTCGCCTCTGCGTGCGCATCGGCCTCGGACACCGCGTCGCTCAGCCGGCCCAACACCCGAAGCGAGCGCGCACCCCGTGGCTGCCCGGCCAGGCCCGGCAACTGTTCCAGGGGCATCCAGATGCTCGCCGTGCTTGGAAAGCCAGTGCGCTCGGGCATCACCCCGATGACCATCGCTGGCGATCCGTTCACCAGGATGGTCCGTCCGATCAGGGTCGGGTCCTCCGCGTAACGCGACCGCCACGCCGCGCGGCCCAGCATCACGACCGGCGCCGCACCGGGATGATGGTCGCCCTCCTCGAATCCTCGGCCCGCGAGCGTCGTGGCGCCCACCGCCTGGAACGCGCCCGCGCTGATGTAGGCGCCCTCGAAACGGTCGGGCGCCCGTCCCTCGTCTCCCACCGTCACAGGCACCGACGTGTAGGCGACCAGGGCCTGGAAGCCGCGAGCCGAGGCTCGCAGGTCTTCGAAGTCCGGCCAAGACATTGGGCGGTCGGCGGCCCGATCGTCGATCGTGGAAAGGTCGAGCACGCGGTCGGGACGTGGGATGGGCAGTCCCCGCAACGTGTGGGCGTACACGATGGTCAGGAACATGTGAGTGACGCCGATACCCAACCCCAGCACGAGGATGGCGGTCAGCAGGAAGCTGCGATCCCGACCGAGGGTTCGCACGGCGAACCGCGCATCCTGCACAAGGGCATCCAGCGAAGGAAGCCCACGCTGATCGCGGTGAAGCGACCTCACCTGGTCCACGCCGCCGAACGCGCGTCGCGCAGCGAACCGGGCGTCCTCACGCGACATGCCCTGGGCCACGAAGTCGTCCGCCAGCAGATCGAGGTGTGTCTGCACCTCGTCGGCAAGCTCCGCCTCCGCGCGCGACCGCCCGCTCAGCGCTCCGCGCAGCCGGGACAGCCAGACGCTGAGTGTCGTCATGACTCGTTGTCCAGCAGCCGCGCCACGATGGACACCGTGCGGGCCCAGGTCTCCGTTTCCGCGGCCAGCTGGCGCCGGCCCGCGGCCGTGATGCTGTAGAAGCGGGCACGGCGGTTGTTCTCGCTCGTGCCCCAGGCGCTTTTCACCCAGCTCCGCTGCTCGAGCCGCAGAAGGGCGGGGTAGATGGTCCCTTGGTTGAGGGCGAGGGCGCCCTCGGCCACCTGCTCGATCCGCCGCGCGATGCCGTAGCCGTGCAGCGGGCCCATGGCCGCCAGGGTCTTGAGGACCATCAGGTCGAGTGTGCCGTAGGGGACCTCGCTACCCGCGGGAGGCATGGCATCTCCTGTTGAAAGGCAACAGGAATCTGCCACGGTTCCTATTGGAAGTCAACAGGAAGCGGGGTTCTGAGGTTCTCGGTTCTCAGGTTCTCAGGTTCTCGGGTTCGACGCCTCCGCCGCGATCTCCTCCCGGTGCGGCTCAATCCCGAAGCGAGCCGGCTCCGCGTTTTCCGGCTCCCGGTTCCCGTCGCGCGGTCCCTCCCGTCGCGAACTGCCCTCCCGACGCGCTCAGAACGTCACCCCGGCGCTCACCCCGAACGTCCGCGGCCGCCCCATCTCGCCGATGAAGCCCGAGGCCGTGAAGCCCGGATAGGGGAACGCCACCGGCACGTAACGCGTGTCGAATGCGTTTCGCACCCACGCTTCCGCCAGGAAGTAACGGCTGCGGAATCCGCCCCGTACGTTCACCAGCGAGTACGCCTCCTGGCTGGCCGTGTTCGCATCGTCGAACTGCATTTCGCCGTAGAACACGGCCTCCGCGCGGCCGAAGAGCGTAATCGCGTCGCTGACGGGCCGCTCGACGCGCGCGCCGAAGGCCGCCGTGTAGTCTGGCATGTTCGGAATGATGTTGTCCGACACGTCCACGCCGGAGGAGAGGCTGCCGTCGCCGAACCGCGCGTGGGTGTAGCCGACGTTTCCGAACAGCTCGACCTCTGGGTGCGGCTTGGCGGCCAGTTCGAATTCCACTCCACTGCTGCGCGCGGCCCCGACATTGGCGATGTAGTACTGGCCGGCGACGAGCGGGTTCGGGACGTTCAGCTGCATGTCGTCCCAGCTGATGTGGAAGACAGCGCCGCTCGCCGAGATCTTCCCGCCCGCGAAGGCGCCCTTCACGCCTCCTTCGACGTGCCAGGCCGTCTCCTGGTCGTACCCTTCGGCACTGGGAGGCGAGGCCGGGTTCCACCCGCCGGCCTTGTAGCCCTGGCTCACCGACCCGTAGGCCATCACGTCGGGCTGGATGCGGTAGCCGACGGCGACCTGCGGCGAGACGTTGGTGTACGAGCGGTCGCCGGTGAACGTCGCGGGCGTGGCGAGCGCGGGCACGAAGTAGTTGTCCAGGACGGCTTCCTTCATCTCGTGATCCAACCGGGCGCCGAAGGTGACGTCCAGCTTGTCGTCGACGATGAACGTAGCCTGCCCGAAGATGCCAAGGCCGAGATCGTCCAGCGTGGAGTCGGGGGAGTACTGCTGTACGGCGAAGCCGACGAAGGGCGAGAACACGAACGGCGCGATGGTGTTCACCGCCAGCTGCTCGTAGCCCTGCGTGAAGAGCATGAAGCCCGACTGCCACTTGAGCGCCAGGATGTCGGAGAGCTGCAGGGGGGCGTTCACCGGTGACGCCGCGCGGACCTCCTGCGTGAACTGCAGGCTCTCCTCGGCGTTGTTGCGGGTGGCCAGGGGCAGGGGCGAGTAGTCGAGGTCGGTGGCGTCCTCGGTCTGCCAGCTCACGAAGCCCGTGCTGCTCGTGAACGTGACGCGCTCGCCCTCGCCGCGCAGCATCACCGTCGTGGCCTTGACGTCACGATGTGTGTAGCCCTCGTAGTCGCGTGCCACGTGGAAGGGCTTCGAGCGCAGGTCGCCGAGATCCGCGAGCGCGTAGTCGCCGTCGCGGTCCCTCTCGGCGCTGAAGATGACGCGGGCTTCCCAGTTCTGCCAGGGCACCCACATCAGCTGCGCTTTGCCGAACGTGCCGGAGCGGAAGTCGAGGTCGTTGCCGGTGATGTCGTTGGTGGTGTAGCCGTCGCGCTCCTGCTTCCCGAGCGAGAAGCTCACGGCTACCGAATCCGAGAGGGGCCCCGACACGCTGCCGCGCACCTCGCGCGACGCCGCGTTCGCGAACGGCGCGACCACGGTGCCGGTCCACCCCGAGAGCGACGGGCGGGCGCTCGCGACGTTGACGATGCCGCCGAGCGCGTTCCGGCCGTAGAGCGGGCTCTGCGGCCCGCGCACGAACTCGATCTGCGACACGTCGAGCAGTTCGATGCTGGACGAGTTGGCGTTCAGCTGCGGGACGCCGTCGATGTAGGTGGTGACCGCCGGGTTGCCCGGGCTGGCGCCGATGCCGCGGAACCGCGGGTTGCTGCCCTTGCGCGCGGTGAACTCGGTGAAGAACGTGTTGGGCGCGAAGAACGCCGCGTCGCTGACGATGCGCACCCCGGCCGAGGTGAGCGTGTCTTCCGTCACCGCGGTCACGCTGCCCGGGATGGTCTTCACGTCGACCGGCTCCTTCTGCGCCGTCACGACGACGGTGGGGAGCGTGATGGACGGCGGCTGGCCGGACGACTGCGCCTCGGCCACGACGGGAACGAGAATCGGGAACAGGGCCACCACCAGGCCGATAGAGGCATTGCGGACGCAATCGCGGACAGGCATCGGGACCATTATTGCCGGTTGTGAGGTTCTGAGGTTCTGGGGTTCTGAGGTTCAGCGCAACGCCAGCGTCCAGATGTTCCCGTGCAGCTCGCCGCGCTCGAAGACGACCACGTCGTTTCGCCGCGACCATTCCGGATAGCGCACGTAAACGTGCGGAGGTCCCGCCGGCGTGATGACACCCTGGCGCCCGCTCGCCGCGTCCACCCAGCGCAGGCTCCACACGCCGCCGCGCAGCACCGCCACGGCCACCTTCGTCCCGTCGGGCGACCAGCTGCGCACCCACGTCTGGCCCCGCTCGCGCGTGACCTGCCGGTGCGCGCCCGTTCGCGCATCCACCACCACCAGGTGCGTGGAGCTTCCGTCCTTCAGTTCCGCGGCGATCTGGCGCTCGTCGGGCGACCAGGCGGGATAGCCAATCCAGTACGCGGGGTCGGTGAGCCGTGTGGGAGCGAAGCCATTGAGCGGGCTGACGAAGAGCATGCGCCGTCCTTCGGGGGGCGACACCACCGCGAAGACCCCTCGGGCCATCGACGGTGAGATCTCGAACTCGGCCGGCTTGCCGTGCGCGAACGTGCCCTGGGCCGCGTTGGCCATGTCGAGCAGGGGCTCGGCGCGACGGGTGGTGACGTCCACGGACCACAGCCCGCGCGATTCGCCGCGGTCCGTGAAGAACGCCACGCGACGGCTGTCGGGAAACCAGCTGGGCTTGCCATCGGAATTCTCGTTCGTGGTGATCTGCACCCGGTTGGCGCCGTCGATGTCCATCACCCAGACGTTGGGCGGCTCACCGCGACGGGTCGACATGTACGCCACACGTGCGCCGTCGGACGACACCACCGCCATCGAATTGCGCCGGCTGGTGTCGGTGGTGAGGGCGCGTGCGGCCCCGGCCGCCGATCCGTCGGCCTTGATCGGTTGTGACCAGATCTGGCTGCTCAGGCCCAGGCCCGCGAAGGCAAGCCGCGCGCCGTCGGACGAGATCGAGAGGCCTCGCACGCCGGGCACGCCGGGAATGGGGATCATCTCGCGCGGACCTGTGACGAGCCCTCGTTCGGCATCGAAGGGCAGACGGTGAACGAGCGCGTCGCCGCCGGCCGCGTAAAGGGCCGAACCATCGGGCGAGAAGGCCACTTCGTACAAGCCGGGCCCCGTGGCGATTGGCGTGACGTCCCCGGAACGGAGCGTCAGCAGCCAAACGCCGTTGTTCACGCCGCCTTCGAACACCGTGAACGCGACGTAGCGGCCGTCCGGGCTCCACACGGGAGCGGCATGCCCCCCGATAGGATGTCCCGGCCGCGTCAGCGGCTGTCGATTGCTGCCGTCAGGGTTCACTACCCAGACGGTGGACCCGCTCTGCGCGCCGAACGCGCTTGGCGTGACGTCGGCGTGCTCGTCCGTCTGGAACACGATGCGCCGGCCGTCAGGCGCCCAGGCCGGGTTCGAGCCCTCGGGGGCAACCTGACGGGGCACGCCGCCGTGCGCCGGGATGACCCAGACGCCGCCGTTCATCGAGGAGTGATACGCAAGGTGCGCGCCGTCGGGCGACCACGCGGGTTGCACGTTGTGCCCGCCGTCGCTCGTCAGCGCCCGTTCGGTGGCGGCGTCGGCGAACGGCCGGACGTAGATCTCCATCGCGCCGCTCCGGTCCGACGAGAATGCCAGGGCGTCGCCCCCCGGCGAGAGCGCGGGGTGCAGGTCGAGGCCCTCGTGCGTGGTGACCTGCACGGGCCACGCCAGGTCGCGGGCCGCGACCGGCGGGCTGCCGGCCCGAGCAGCCGCGGCGGGAGAGCTGCTCTGGGTACGCTGTGCCCACAGGCCGGCGACGACCACGGCCGCCAGGACGGTGGCGGTCCAGAGCGACCACGCCGGCCACGGCCGGGTGGGCGAGGACTCGGGGTCGTGGGCCGCGCGGGTCGGCGCCTGTTCGACGACCGCCCCGCCGTGGGCCGTGGGCGCCGCGCCCGTTGACACGCGCTGATCGACGGGACGCGCGGGTGTGGGCGGAGTGTGCGCCGGCGGAGCGCCGGTTTCAGGCTCTTCGAGGGTGACCGCGCACAGCCACCGGTAGCCCCGCGTGGGGACCGTCGCTATGTACTTCGGTTCGCGCGGGTCGTCTCCGAGGACGCGCCTCAACTGGGCGACGACGCGCGTGAGGGCGTGATCGGTGACAGCGGTGCCCGGCCACACCTTGTCGAAGATTTCCTGCTTGGTGAACAGGTGACGGGGCTCGGACACCAGCAGCGCCAGCAGGTCGAGCGCCTTCGGCTCGACCGCCAGGACCTCGTCCCCGCGTTCGAGCCGATAGGCGTCCAGGTCGAGCCTGAAATCGTCCCACCCGTAGCGCGATGCACCCGTTCGTCCCACCGTCAGTCCTCCCGCGCCTTCATCAGGGAATCGTCATCGTAAGCTCAGCGCGCCCTCAGGACGTGCCAGGCCCGCGGGCCGCATGGTCGTTCCATGCGACTCACCCTCGTGCTGCTCCTGCTGATCCCGGTCGCGAGCCCCGGTCCGGTGCGGGCGGCCGCCCCGGAGGTCTCCCATTCCACCTTTGTCCTAGAGATGGACGGCGGTATCACCCTTCCGGTTCGGGTGAATGGGCTGGGACCGTTGCGGTTCCGGCTGGACACCGGCGCCAGCCGGTCGGTGTTATCCGACGACCTGGCAGACCGGCTGGGCCTGGGCCAGACCGGCCAGTCTACGGTGGTGGTGACCCACGGTGGTCGCACGCGGCAGCCGCTCGTGCGGGTGGAGGAACTGGCCATCGGCGGCGAGGCCAGATTCCCCGTGCCAGCCGCCCTGGTCCTGCCGGCCACGAACCTTGACCCCACCGGCCGCATCGACGGCCTCATCGGGCAGGATGTCCTCGGCCCGCTGGTCTTCACCATCGACTACGCCCAGCGACGCATCTGGTGGCACGGCCGAACAGTCCCCGACAGCCCGCGCGGGACGCGGCTTTCCCTCGAGGTCACCAATGGCCGCGCCCTCGTGACGCTGCCGCAGCGGTCGGGCCCGGCGGCGGTGCTGCGGCTCATGCCCGACACGGGCGCCGACAGCCTGGTGCTATTCGCCCACCCCGGCCGTCCGCTGCCATTCGTCACACCGCTCGACACCGTCCGTGTGCGCGGCGTCGCTGGCAGCCGCCCTGCTCGGCGCGTGCTCGTGCAGAATCTGGATGTCGGGAGCATCCGCCTGACGGACCATGTGGGGTTGCTGGTAGACGGGACGGCCGCCGGCCCGTTCATGGGCGACGGGTTGCTGCCCCTCCACCTGTTCACCCGTGTTACGTTCAACGGGCCAGGGGGCTATGCCGTCTTCGACGGGAGTGAAAAGTGAGAAGTGAGTAGTGAGAAGCCCCGGGTGTTCTGATGAAGACGCGCTCGGGCGGGGGATCTGTATGGCGACCGTGCGATTCACGCGCAACATCCAGCGGCACGTCGCGTGCCCCACGCGCGAGGTGCCCGGCACGACGCTCCGCGAGGTGTTCGATGCCTACTTCGCCGGCAACGAGCCCGCACGCGGGTATGTGCTGGACGATGGCGGGAAGCTGCGGCACCACATGGCCGCGTTCATCGACGGCCGGCAGATCGACGACCGCACGCGGCTGAGCGACAAGGTCGCGCCCGAGGCGGTCATCGACATCGTCCAGGCGCTTTCAGGAGGATGACGGGATGGTTCCGCGATGCCACGTTTCCACGCGCAAGGGCCTCTTCACCGTCGAGCGCGGTGCTGGCGCCTGGAGCATCACCCGCACGAACTTTCTCGGCGACAACGTGACGGTGGCGTTGCACGACCCGCGCAGCGGCCAGCTGTTCGCCGCGCTCAACCACGGCCACTTCGGCGTGAAGCTGCACCGCTCGGAGGACGGCGGCGCCACGTGGAAGGAGCTTGCCGCGCCGAAATACCCGCCCAAGCCTGAAGGGTACGTGCCGAAGACGCCCATCGAGGGCACGCCGGCCGACTGGTCGCTGAAGCTGATCTGGGCGTTGGCGGCCGGGGGGCCGAGCGAACCCGGGGTGCTGTGGTGCGGGACGCTGCCAGGAGGGCTGTTCCGGTCGGACGACCACGGCGAATCGTGGGCGCTCAACCGCCCCCTGTGGGACGACCCGCGGCGCGAGGAGTGGTTCGGCGGCGGCGCCGATCTCCCGGGTATCCACAGCGTTCTGGTTGACCCGCGCGACGCGCGCCATGTGACGGTGGGCGTGTCGTGCGGCGGCGTATGGACCACGCGCGACGGTGGCGCCGGCTGGGAGCTGACGGCCACCGGCATGCGCGCCGAGTTCATGCCGCCCGAGCGACAGTTCGAGCCGAACGTCCAGGACCCGCACATGGTGGCCCAGTGCCGCGCGAACCCCGAGGTGATGTGGGCGCAGCATCACAACGGCATCTTCACGTCGGCCGATGGCGCGCGGTCGTGGACCGAGATCACCGGCGTCCAGCCCTCCACCTTCGGCTTCGCCGTCGCCGCCCATCCGCGAGACGAGGGCACGGCGTGGTTCGTGCCGGCG
Organism: Vicinamibacterales bacterium; assembly: GCA_036795065.1. Classification (GTDB taxonomy): domain Bacteria; phylum Acidobacteriota; class Vicinamibacteria; order Vicinamibacterales; family UBA2999; genus VFZN01. Next base: position 1,322 of record DAIRFN010000001.1, on the reverse strand, counting down.
GTGAAGGACGAGACACGCTACCCGGCCGAAGGGCGTGTCGTCGTGACACGGACTCGCGATGGCGGCCGGACCTTCGAGACCCTCTCCCAGGGGTTACCGCAGCGCCATGCCTACGATCTGGTCTACCGCCATGCGTTGGACGTGGACGAGACCGGAGACTGGCTGGTGTGCGGTTCGACCACGGGCTCGCTGTGGGTGAGCGAGGACGGCGGGGAATCGTGGCTCACCGTGTCGTTGAACCTGCCGCCCATCTACGCGACGACCTTCGAGCGGCCGTGATGTGTGCGGCTGGCGCCGCTTGCATGACGAAACCCGATGCTTCCCGCGTCAATTCGGCATGCGAGCGGGGGCGCGCGCCTTCGTAAACGCCGGCCCTCCCGCCACGGTAAGTCGTCGAGGGGGCGTGCCCGGCGAAGTGCCGCCGGGCACCCGGCCCCCGGTCCGCGCTAGAATGTCACACGCGTCCGACCGTTCTCGCGTCGGACGACTGCCGGTTGTGAGTCCCTGTCAGGAGTGAAACGATGAAGCGCATCGCAATTCGAGTCGTGCCAGTGGTGGCGCTGCTCGTCGCGGGTGTCGCGTGGCTGACCCCGCGCGTCTCCGGACAGAGCAGTCCGATGCCGAGCACCAAGAATGGCGAGTGGCCGATGTACACCGCCGATCTGCGCGGCAGCAAGTACTCGCCCCTCGATCAGATCAACGCCGGGAACTTCAGCAAGCTCGAAGTGGCCTGGCGGTTCAAGACCGACAACCTCGGCCCGCGTCCCGAGACCAAGCTCGAAGGCACGCCGCTGATGGTGAAGGGCATGCTCTACGCGACGGCCGGCACGCGCCGCGCGGTGGTGGCGCTCGAGCCGCGCACCGGCGAGATGAAGTGGATGTACAGCATGGACGAGGGCGAGCGGGCCACCCGCTGGGCCCCGCGCCAGCTCTCGGGCCGCGGCCTCTCGTACTGGACCGACGGCAAGGGCGACGAGCGCATCCTCTATGTCACCACGGGCTACCGCCTGGTGGCCCTCAACGCCAAGAACGGCCAGCCCATCGCGGGCTTTGGCACCGCGGGCGTCGTGGACCTGAAGCAGGGCGTGCTGATCAACGGCAAGCAGGCGGACCTCGAGAAGTCGGAAATCGGGCTGCACTCGACGCCCACCATCGTCAACGACATGGTCATCGTCGGCTCGTCGATGTTCGAGGGCCTGGGATATGTCTACAGCACCAATGTCAAGGGCCTGGTCCGCGCCTACGACGTTCGCACCGGCAAGCCGATCTGGCGCTTCGACACGATGCCCGGCCCCGGTGAGCCCGGTCATGAGACCTGGGAG
>DAIRFN010000209.1:0-10217 GCA_036795065.1 Vicinamibacterales bacterium | reverse complement strand
CAACGTGGCCGGGGCGGTGGTGGCCAGCGGGCAGCGCTGCACGGTGGTCAGCGTCGACGGCCTGCTGCTCGGCGTCCGTCCGGAGTAGCCGCACCTTGAACGAGCACTCAGCACTCAGCACTCGCACTCTGCACCCGGCACTCGCACTCAGCACTCGGCACCCAGCACCCTGCACTCTCCCCTAAGGAGCCTCCCATGTTCGAAGGCGGCCTGTTCGTCATCATCCTGCTCGCCATCCTGGTTCTCATCGTGCTGGCGAAGACCGCCATCGTGGTGCCCCAGCAGAGTGCGTTCGTGGTGGAGCGCCTCGGGCGCTACTCCGGCACGCTCGACGCCGGCTTTCATATCCTGGTGCCCTTCATCGACGTCATCCGCTACAGGCACTCGTTGAAGGAGTCGGCCGTCGACATCCCGGCGCAGGTCTGCATCACGCGCGACAACGTACAGGTGGGCGTGGACGGCGTGCTCTACCTGAAGGTGCTGAACCCGGAGCGCGCCTCCTACGGCATCTCGGACTACCTGTTCGCCATCTCGCAGCTCGCCCAGACGACGCTTCGCAGCGAGGTGGGCAAGATCGATCTGGACCGCACCTTTGAAGAGCGGACCAACATCAACACCGCGGTCGTCGCCGAACTGGACAAGGCCACCGAGCCCTGGGGCGTGAAGGTGCTGCGTTACGAGATCAAGAACATCACGCCGCCGCAGGACGTGCTGGCCGCCATGGAAAAGCAGATGCGCGCCGAACGCGAGAAGCGCGCGGTCATCCTCACCTCCGAAGGCGTCCGTGACGCCGCCATCAACACGGCCGAAGGCGACAAGCAGCAGACGATCAAGAATTCCGAGGCGCGCAAGACCCAGCAAATCAACGAGGCGGAGGGCCAGGCCGCGGCGATCCTGGCGGTGGCGACGGCGACCGCCGAGGGCATCCGCCGCGTGGCCGAGGCCTCGCAGATGGCCGGTGGCGCCGAGGCCATTCAGCTGCGCGTCGCCGAGCAGTACATCGGCGAGTTCGGCAAGGTCATCAACAACGCCGACACCATCATCCTGCCCTCGAACGTGGCCGATATCGCCGCGGTCATCACCACGGCGATGAACGTCGTGAACCAGGGCAAGAAATAACAGAAACCACGAGGACACGAAGGGACCGCGAGGTGCTTCGTGCCTTCGTGGTCTCTTTTCTTACTCACGGCACGTAGGCGATGCAGTCGATCTCGACGCGCAGGCCCTCGCCGGGCAGGCCCGCGGCCTGGATGGTGGTCCGCGCCGGGCGGTGCTCGCCGAACACCCGCGCGTAGACGCCGTTCATCTGCTGGAACTCCTTCATGTCCAGCAGGAAGACCCCGCACCGCAGCACGTGCTGCAGGTCCGACCCCGCCGCCTGCAGGATGGCGCGCAGGTTCTTCAGGCACTGCTCGGTCTGCGCCTCCACGTCCGTGCCCGCCAGCTGGCCGGTGGCGGGATCGGTGGCGCCCTGCCCCGACACGAAGATGAGACGCTCGAAGTTCATGCCCGGCGAGTAAGGTCCCACGGGCTTGGGAAGATTGGCGGCGTGAACGGGTGTGTGCATGGCCGGATTCTAGCCGACTCCCGACGGCCGACTCCCGACTCCCGGCTATGATCATTTCCCGATGGCCCGCTACAAAGTCACGCTCGAATACGCCGGCACGCGCTACAGCGGCTGGCAGAAGCAGAAGAACGCCCGCACCGTCCAGGGAGAGATCGAGCGCGCCATCGCCCAGGTCACCAGCCAGCGGGTCTTCGACTTCCAGGGCTCGGGCCGGACCGACGCCGGGGTGCACGCGCTGCACCAGGTGGCGCACCTCGAGATCAACCTGCGGATTCCCCCGGAGACGCTGCGCCGGCAGGTGAACGACGAACTGCCGGCCGACATCAACCTGCTTCGCATCGAGCCGGCGCCCGCGCGCTTCCATGCACGGCACGCCGCCGTGGCGCGCAGCTACCTGTACCAGGTGAGCCGGCGCCGGTCGGCCTTTGGCAAGCCCTACGTGTGGTGGGTCAGGGACGCCATCGACGTGGAGCGCATGCGAGCGGCCGCGGCGGTGTTCACGGGCATGCACGACTTCCGCTCGTTCAGCGACGACGACCCGGACGAGACATCCACCGAGGTGCTGGTCGAAGAGGTAACGGTGGGCGAGGTGGGCGACCTGGTGCTCGTCCGCGTGGGCGGGTCGCACTTCATCTGGAAGATGGTCCGCCGGATGGTGGGCGTGTTGGTGGAAGCGGGGTGCGGCCGGCTGGAGCCGGCGGACGTTCAGCGACTGCTGGGCGAGGAGTCTGGCATGCCGGCGCGACTCACCGCCCCGGCATCCGGGCTGTTCCTGGAACGTGTCTACTACCCGCGCGACGAGCGGCGCCGGCCGCTCGTGCCCGCGCTGGCCGTGGCTACTGGTTCGCCAGAGCGTCCATGAGCGCCTCGGCGCGCTGCTTCGCGCGATCCAGCCGCTCCTTCAGGTTGTCGAACACGAACTCGTGACCGGCGTTGCGCGCCTCGATGACGGGCACCTCGGCCTGCCGGTACTGCTCCTCGAACTTCGCGCGCAGCGTCTTGTCCTTGATGCGGCGGATGATGCTCTGCGCCTCGTTCAGCTGCGCCCGGACCCCGCGCACCTCAGTCATGAGCATTCGGGCTTCGTCGCCACGCCCCGTACGCTCCTGCTCGCGGCCGGGGCCGTGGCAGGTGGCGCACTGCTTCGACAACGAGGCCGGCGACAGCAGGTGCGCGCCCACCTCTCCGTGACAGGTGGAGCAAGTCGGTCCGCGGTCGTCGCCGCTCAGGAGCAGCTTGTAGTGCTGACTCTTCTGGAACGACACGAATGGCCCGGTGTGGCACGTTCCGCAGGTCTTGGGCAGGTTGACGCGGCTCACAGGGCTCGCGGGGCTCGAGGCTGGCAGCATGTTCTGGTGCGCCTGGAACTTCTCGAACGTGTTGGCATTGCCGCCGTGGCACTTCTCGCAGCCCACGTTGTTGCGCGAGTGGGGCGAGAAGTCCCAGTCCTGCAGATGGCGAAGGGCAAACCCGCTCCAGTTGGGGGCGGCGGACTGCTGGTTGGCGATGTGGCAGTCGGCACAGCGGCTCGACTGGGCCTGGACGGAAACCACCCAGCCGGGGAGCAGAACGAGGGCGAGCAGGAAGGGGGCACGATGGACGCTACGCATACCGGGAAAGTATACAAGCGGCGTGCCTCCGGCCGTCACGCCACGGCGGCGCTTTTTTCGGCCACGGGCTCGGCGCGTGACGGGTTTCCGGCAGGCGGAGAAACACGCGCGGCCGCCCTGAGTCGATCCACATGCCTCCGGTAACACGGGAAGCACAGCGTGTGATACCGATCCCACTTGACGAGGCCCCGATAGCGGAAGAGTGCGCGCCGGGATTCGCATTCGCGGCAGGCATGCCTGACGGCCGGCGCCCGCCGGCCAAACCGAAGTCGCAGCATCATGTCGGCAAGCCTAACTGCCGGGTTGGACAGATGAGGTCACGATGGAACGTCATGCCGAGATCGTGCGCCAGTGGCGCATCCTGCTGGCCCTCGAAGGCCGCGCCCGTGGCCTCTCGCTGCCCGACCTGCAGGAAGCCGCCGGCGAGGGCGTCTCGGACCGCACGATCCGGCGCGACCTGAACGCGTTGGCGCAGGCCGGCTTCCCTATCGAGTCGTCACGCGTGGACGGCAAGACCCGCTACACGCTGAACCGCGAGGTGTTCGGCGGGCTGGCGTCGGCCGGGTTCTCGCTCTCGGAGCTGTGCGCGCTCTATTTGAGCCGCACGCTATTGGCAGCGCTCGCCGGGGACCCGTTCCGCGACAGCCTCACCTCGGCCTTCGACAAGCTGGCCGACGCCCTGCCGCCGGCCTTATGGCGCTTCCTCGACCAGCTCCCCTCGGCTCTGGCCGCCAAGGCGCCGACGGCCCGGGTGCCCCGCGCGGCACCGCGGCTGGTGGATGCGCTGATGGGCGCCATCCTTGGCCACCGGCGCGTCCGCATGCGCTACCACTCGTTCGCCAGCCAGCAGGTGAAGGACTACCTCGTCGAGCCCTACCGCGTCGCCTATGCACAGGGGACGCTCTACCTGTTTGCCTTCGTGCCCATCTACGGCGAGATGCGGACGTTTGCCGTACAGCGCCTCGAGTCGCTGGTGGTGCTGGAAGAGACCTTCGATCCAAAGGAGGCCAGCGCGGGCGTGTTCCCGGACTCGCTTACCGTGTACTCCGGCACGCCCGAGCGTGTGGTCGTCGACTTCACGCCGGCCGAGGCGCCGTACATCCGCGAGCGCGACTGGCATCCCAGCCAGCGCCTCGAGGAGCGCCGCGATGGCGGCGTGCGCCTCACCCTCGACGTCGTGGTCGACTGGGGGCTGGAGGCGTGGATCCTGGGGTTCGGTCCCTCGGCACGCGTGACCGAGCCGCCCGCGCTGGTGGCGCGGGTCGTCGAGCGGCTCGAGGCGGCGAGGCGGCAGTATGGGTCGGGTGAACCAGACGGACGTGAGAACTGAGTAGCCCAAGGCGTACTACCTTCGAGTGGTCGTTCGCCACCTGACGGCCCGCACGGGTTTGGATCGGCTGCGCACCAGTGTCGGGCGTGTCCCCGCGGCGTTCGTCACCTCCGTTCGCTGAGCAGACCGCGAACCAAGGCGGCCCAGCTGTCCGGGGGCCGCCTCCTATTTCCCCACCACCCACGTCGTCATGGACCGCTGATCCTGCACGACGGTCGTCTTCAGCGGATCGAGCAGCGTCCCACCCAGCTCACGCGTCTTGGCCAGCAGGCGTTCCGCCGAGACGAGATAGCGCTCGGACTCATCGGGCAAGACAAAGCGGTTCTGCCCCAGTGGTCGTGCGCCCTCGAGGCCGATGCTGGAGGCCAGCCGGCAGAACAGGAGCCCGCCGGGCTTCAGCACGCGCCACAACTCGGCCACCATCGCGTCGAAGTGTGCGTCGTCCCTGGCGAAGTGCAGCACGGCGCTGCTGATCACCACATCGAAGAACGCACTCTCGAAGGAACACTGCTCCACGGGCTCGACGCGGAAGTGCGACGGTGGGAGCGCCGGCGCCAGTCGCGTCGCGAGCGCCCTGGCCTGTATCAGCGCCTCGGCGTTGCCATCCGAGGCCCAGACGTCGTATCCGTTCTGCAGGAGGTACACGAGGTTCCTCCCGCCGCCGCAACCCGCGTCCAGCACGCGCATGCCGGGCCTGATCCGGCCCCGCTGCAACTGGTCGAAGAGATAGATGTCGATCTGGCCGAACTGATCCTGTAGCGTCATCACAGCTTCGGCCTGCGAATCCGGGCAGCAATGGTGGGTGCCAGGAACAGGACCGCCATGCCGAGCAGCATGAGCCCACCCTGGCGCGGATCGTAGTCGGATGCCAGGCGCGCCCAGGATATGCCGAGGGCCCGGCCGAGGCCCAGTTCGAATCCGAGCATGACCACGAGCCACAGCCCCCCCACCCCCAGCTTCCTGGCGACGGTGCGGGGGCCGATCCAGCGGATGGCGAGCGTGGCGATGGCGAGGATCAGCAGCGACCCGGTGAAGACCGCAATCTGTCGCGCCCGATCGTCACCCACGACGGGCGCGAGCCACAGGGTGCGTGCGATGCCGTGCAGGGTCTCAGCGGTGGCAATAGCGGCCACCGTGACCAGCGCTCTGATCCACATGGAGATGTCGTTCATTGCGCGAGTGCCGCGGCCAGCGCGTCCAGGAACGGCGCCTGCGCAGGCAGGATCCGACGGCGCGCTTCGTCCAGCGCAAACCACCCGGCGCGGTCCACCTCCGGGAACGACCGCATGACTCCCGAACCGCGGGGCCACTCCAGGTCGAAGGTGATGCTCTGCAGGCCATCGGGATTGAAGTTCCCCGCGATGGCCCAGGCATGCACCATCTTGCCGCTCTTCATGCGGACATGACCGAGGGAACGCGCAGGGCCCTCGGCCGTGGCGCCTGTCTCTTCTTGCAACTCCCGTCGGGCCGCGGCGAGCAGGTCCTCGCCTTCGTGCACCTCGCCCTTCGGAATGGACCACGCGCCGAGATCCTTGCGTTGCCAGTACGGACCGCCTGGGTGCACGAGCAGCACCTGGAGGGTGCCGAGATGCATGCGGTACAGCAAGACACCGGCGCTGTTGGCGGGCATGGTCCTGGAGTGGTGTCCGCGTTTCAGGCTGGTTGGCGCTGCTGGTCCCTGGCCTTGAAGAACAGGTCCACGGCCGCCGGGTCGAAGTGGGAGCCAGCCTTCGCGCGGAGGAACGCGTGCACCTGCTCCTCGGGCCACGTGTCGCGATAGGGTCGGCCGAAGCGGAGCGCATCGTACACGTCGGCCACCGCGAACAGACGCGCCGCGAGCGGAATGCTGTCGCCCTTCAGACCGCGCGGGTAGCCCGAGCCATCCCACTTCTCGTGGTGGCAGTAGGGGATGTCGAGGGCCGGCCTCAGGTGCGCGACCGGAGCGAGCAGTTCGTAGGCGTCGGTGGGATGCCGCCGCATCTTCTCCCACTCGTCGTCGGTCAGCGGCCCTGGCTTCAGCAGCACCGAATCGGCAATGCCAATCTTGCCGATGTCGTGCAGGAGAGCGCCCCGTTTCACGTGGACGAGCTGCTCGTCGGTCATTCCCGCCAGCCTCGCCATCTCCACGGTCGTGTCGGTGACCCGCCGTGTGTGGCCCTCGGTCTGCCTGTCGCGGAGGTCCAGTGCCCGCGACCATCCTTCGATGGTGGCGTCATAGGCCAGCTGAAGATCGAGGTGCGCCCGCTGGAGACCGGCGATCGCGCGGCCCCGCTCGATGGCGATAGCGGCCTGGCCCGCGAGCGTCTCGAGGAAATCGAGCCAGTCGTCAGGTGCCGCGAAGGCGGTGCGGTGCATCACGTTCAGCACGCCGATCAGAGTGTCCCCGGCGATGAGGGGGGACGCGTACAGCGACTGGACATCCTCGGCTCGCAGGGCATCCCGCAGCGCGCCGTCGATGAGGGGCGAGCCCGCGACCGTGGGTACCGCGACGGTGCGGCCCTCGAGCGCCGCCGTGCCTGCCACCCCTTCGCCCAGCCGGAGGGTCAAGGCTTCCACCATCGGGCTTCGGTGCCCGACGGCCGCCGCGGTCTCGAGCAGGCGCGTGGCCGGGTTGAACAGCTTCAGGTTCACGATATCCGCGCCCAGCTGACCGCGCGCCTCTTCCAGGATCGTCCGAAAGGCCAGATCGAGATCGCCGCTCCCCAGGATGGCCCGGTCGATTGCGCGCAGCGCTCGCAGGCGCTGCAGTTGGGTGTGGATGGTCTGCTCGGCGATCCGCTGCTCCGTCACGTCCCACGACAGGATGAACACGCCCTCAGGTACCGGCGCGATCCGGAGGTCGAACCAGCGCCGGAGGCCCGTCGGGGTAGGTGAATTCGTTCAACAGGCGCGAGGGCTCGCGCCGGTCCATGCAGCGCTCGAGCGCTGTGAACATCGGGGTCTGCTCAATGCCGGGGAACACGTCCATCATGCGTTGTCCCAGCAGGTCGCCGCGCTCCTTCCTGCTGTGGCGCACCACCGCGTCGTTCACATAGACGTAGCGCCAATCGGGGCTGATGATCTGACAACCCTCGAGCAGGTGGTCCAGGATGCCCCTGGAATGGTCGGCGGCGGGTTTCGGCGGCATCTGGTCTCCTCTGCGTCCCTCCGCCGGGCCGCGCGCGTCGATGAAATCGCGCGCCGCGTCCATGTCCGCTATGGCCTCGTCCCTGTGACGATGTGCGCCGCCACCGGGAACGCGACCGCGCCGGTGTCGTCCACATACGAGCCGAGAGCCACCTCGGCTTCTCCGAGGACGTCGCCGATCTGCTCCTCGGTGAGCACGACGCCCATGACCGGCAGCCAGCCCCGGAGGTCGGCCTCGACCATGGTGCGCACGGCCGGGAATCGAGCGGTGCCTTGTTGCGTGGTGACGCGGATAGACGCCATGCCGGCATCGGTGAACATCGCGGCCAGTGCCTGGCGGTCGCCGAGTGCGAACGGCGCGCGCACCGCATCGGCCGCGTCCTTCCCCGCCGTCCGTTCGAGGAGACTCACCTCGTCGCGGTAGCCCGGCGACGTCTCGAGGGGGCCCCAGACGGCCACCGCCAGACGCCCTCCTGGCGTCAGCACGCGAAGCATCTCGCCGACCGCCTTGAGACGGTCGCTGAAGAACATCAGGCCGAACTGGCTCGCGGTCACGTCGAAGGACTGGTCGGGATACGGCAGCGCTTCGGCCACCCCCTGATGCCAGGAGATGGCCGGCGCCGAAAGCGCGGCCACGGCCAGCATGCCGGCGTTGGCATCCAGGCCGTGCACGGCGCCAGACGTCCCGGCCCGCGCAAAGAGGGAGCGTGCCAGCACGCCGGTGCCGCAGGCCACATCCAGCGCGCGGTCGCCCGGCTTCACGTGCGCGGCCTCGGCCACGCGAGGGGCCCACTCGCCGAACAATGCGGGGACGAAGAGCTTCTCGTACGCGACAGCGGCGTCGAGTGCCTGCTGCGACGGGACGTCGCGCATGTCGGTCCTCCTTCGCGCGGGCGCGACTACGGCAGGCGTTCGTACTCGGCTCGCACCACCTCGGGCGAGTAGATGCGTTCCAGCCGCCGCACCGTGAAGTGCCCGCGCGCCATGTCCTGGAAATGATCCATGAACAGCACGTTGACGACGACGCCGCCGGCGGCCCCGATGAGGGGAACGGCCTGGGCGGCCACTTTCTGGGAGACGTTGGCGCCGAAGCGCGAGGCCAGCTGCGCAATCAACCGCACCAGCGCGGGAGCCCCTTCTTCCACCAGGCTCTTCTGGGCCACGTATTGAGCGGCCTGCGACACCGAGCGCGCCAGCGCGGCCCTCACGACGAAGTACGACGACTCGCTGGCATCGTCGGCGGTGGTCCTGCCGCCCAGCGCGAAGACCTCGAGGCACGCCATCTTGGCATCGAGCGCGCCCAGCGCCTCGCCCTCGCTGCGCGCGATGTCGGCGATGGATCGCAGCATGATGGTGGTCGACACGGGCAGCTCGATGGGCAGTCCCGCCAGGCCGAATGCCCCGCCACCGGCGCCGGTGGCCGCCACGGCCAGCTTGTGCAGCTTCTCACTCGCGCGCGAGCGCGGCTTGTCATCCAGCGTGTTGAGCGCGACGTGGAGCGCCGTGTCGAGCGACTTCCGCGTGGCGATGGCCACCGCGTCCGACCAGCGCTCGGGCAGCAGCGCGATGGCCTTTTCGAGCGGCATTCCGATGATGCCGGTGAGCTTGGCGGCCAGGCCGGGGTTCTCGAGCAGGTCCTTCGCGTAGCGCAGGGCTTCGCGGTCTTCCGCGGACATCGGGGTCCCAATCCACTCGCGATGATGTGACTCCTGGCTCACCGTCCCCACCTTTCCTGCAGCAGGGGCCGCGCGACGCCCCAGCGCATATGGCCGAAGAACTGCTCGGGGCGAGCCCCGGAGTAGTACTCGTAGCTCTGGATGTCCCGGCCCGCGTGGAGCGGCGCTTTGGGCAGCAGCTGGTGCGTGAGCTCGTGCACCGCGCCACGGCCGATGCCGCGCCCGATGGCCTCGACCAGTGCGTCGCGTGTGGCGGTGTCGGGCGTGTAGACCATCGCGCCGCTGGCGAAGAACGAGAAGTTGACGGTGCCGAATCCGCCCACGCCAGGGACGCCTCGCGACTGCCCCGCCACGTTCATATGGCGCCTGGTGCGCGGATCGCGCACCTCCTGCACCACCTGCACCCGATAGGCCGCGTCGCGCCGGTCCGACACCGTCACGTTGAGGCCAGCAAACGCGTGCACGATCTCCGCGCGGGCAATGGACGAGATGGTGTGGAGGTCAGTGGGGCTGATCGGTCCGCCAAGCCGCGCGGACTGGAAGGTCACGGGCTCGAACCAGAAGCCGGCCGCGGCGACGCGAGGCCCGCGGCTCTCGGCCAGGAGCCACACCGAGGCGCCCGCGGCAACGAGGACCGACACCAGGCCGACCACGTGCGGCGACATCCGGGCCATGGGCTCACTATGCACCCGCGGCCGTGGTGACGACAAGCCACTCGGTTGTCACGCGACGCCGCCCGATCACGGTTGCGCGATGTCCCCGACGACGGCGTGCCAGACCCAGCCGAACCCGAACGCCACGACGAGGTAAGCCGGGAGGGCGATGCCAAGAACGATCGCCACCGGGCCGGGGCGCCCTCCTCCCCGGCGCGGGCCGAGGATCAGGATCGCGAGAATGGCGAGGAGGAC
>DAIRFN010000208.1:0-10229 GCA_036795065.1 Vicinamibacterales bacterium | reverse complement strand
GATCGGCGGCGGCCTCACCCGCACGTTCCACCTGCTGAGATCGCTGGCGCCGCATCACGACCTCGCGCTGGCCGCGTTCACGTATGGCGATCCGCACGACCGCCCGCCTTATCCGCTGCAGCTCGAGCCCGTGCCGTGGCGATGGTCGCAGGCCTACCTCGACATGACGGGTGCCGACGCGGACGTGGCGCGGCGCGCGACCGAACGGCTGACCGACGAGGTCGACGAGCCGTGGTTCGTCAGCGTCATGGATCCGGCTCCGATGGAGGAGGCGCTCGGGAAAGCTCTGCGCACGCGCCCCGATCTGGTGCTGCTCGAAGGGACGCCGCTCGCGTACTTCCTGCCGGTCCTGCCCCGCGATGTGCCCCGGGTGCTGGACCTGTTCGACGTCCACAGCGTCGTGGCGCGCCGGGCGTTGGAGCAGGGCCGCGCCTCGGATCGTGAGGCCCTGGCGCGGGAGGCCGAACGAAGCCTCTCCTTCGAAAGACGCGCGGTGCAGGGCTGCGATGCGTGCCTGACAGTCTCGGATGAGGACCGCTCTGCCGCGCTCACACTGCTGGGCGCCGAGCGCGTGCACGTCGTTCCCAATGGCGTGGACACGTCTTATTTCACTCTGTCGTCCACTCCGCCCGAGCCCGGGGCGATCCTGTTCACCGGGCGAATGAGCTACACGCCGAATGCCGACGCGGCGTGCTACTTCGCCGAGGAGATCCTGCCGCTCGTCCGCCGCGAGGTTTCGCACGCGAGGCTGCATGTCGTGGGCGCCGGCCCGCCGGCCCGCGTGTCGGCCCTGGCCTCCGAAGCCGTGGTCGTCTACGGGCGCGTGGACGACGTGCGCCGCCACCAGTGGAACGCGGAGGTGGTGGTCGTTCCGGTCCGGGAAGGCGGCGGCACGCGCCTGAAGGTGCTCGAGGCGGCGGCGTGCGGGAAGGGCATCGTGAGCACGCGGCTCGGCGTGGAGGGGCTCGCGTTCCGCGCCGGCGACGATCTGCTGGTCGCGGATTCCGCCACGGAGTTCGCGGCGGCTGTCGTCGAGCTCCTTCGTGATCCGGACCGGCGGAGCCAGCTCGGCCTCCGGGCTCGCGCCGTGGCCAGCCGATACGATTGGTCCGGCATCGGCGAGTCGTTTCGACGCATACTCGACCAAATCAAGGCCCACGGATGAGGTAACCCCCATATCTTCCCGCCGCCTGAATCCGATAATTTGCGATAGTGGTGGAGAGTCTCGTCTCGATGGGTCGTCTCGACGTCGGCAGCAGGTGGGGTTTCGCGCTCCCGCTCCTGATAGTGATGTGGTGCGCGACCGCGCGTGCCGAACCCGCACCCGCGCCGCCCCCGGCAGGGCATACACGAGCGATGACCGCCGAACGGGTGGCAGCGGCCCCTGCCATCGACGGCCTCCTCACCGAGGAGGCGTGGTCGTCTGGCGCGGCCGCCGACGGGTTCTGGGTGTCGGAGCGCCAGCGGCCTCCCTCGGACCAGACACGCGTCGTGGTCCTGTACGACGACTCGACGCTGTACGTCGGGTTCACGTGCCTGGATGCCCGGCCCGATCTCATTCGCGCGACCCAAATCACGCGCGACGGCCCACCGGGCCTCGACGATCGGGTGACCGTGGAGCTGGATCCGCACCACAACCATCGATCGGTGTCGCGCTTCACCGTCACGGCGCGAGGAACGCAATCCGATGTTCCGGCCGGCGGCCGCGCTCTCAAGAAGGAATGGAAGGGCGAGTGGAGCGCGGCGGCCAGACGGACGCCGCTCGGATGGACCGCGGAGCTGGCGATCCCGCTCGACCTGCTCGAGTTCGACCCCGGCTCCGACACCTTCGGCATCAACTTCAGCCGCTACCAGCACCGGACCAGGGAATGGAGCGAGTGGGCTGACCTCACACCGCGGCGCCTGCCAGAGGAAGCGGGCCACCTGACGGGGCTGCGCCTGCCGCAGGCGTCGGCCCCGCATCGCCTTGCCGTCATGCAGTACGTCTCCAGCGAGATGAGCGCGGCGGCCGACGGATCCAGGTTCGTTGAGCGGGCCACCGGCGTGGACGCCCGCTATCAATGGGGCGGCACCATGACGTCAATGCTGTCGGCGCGCCCGGACTTCAGCGGCACCGACGCCGACGTGCCCGGGGTCGGGTTCAGCCACACCGAGACGTTCGTCAGCGATCGCCGGCCGTTCTTCCAGGAAGGGAGCGCGTTCTTCGGGGACCGGGAGATCTTCCATAGCGGCCGCATCGAGGACTTCGACGTTGGGGTCAAGACGTTCGGTCGCGTCGACGGCTACCAGATGGGCGTCCTCGCGACCGCCGATGCCGGCGCCGGCCGGGCCGATTACGTCGGCCGCGTCGTCCGCGAGATCGGGCCGACGTTCAGCATGAGCGCGACGTTTGCCGGCACGCATCGAGAGGCGATCGGCAACAACACGTTGCAGCTGCAGGCGGGCGGCCGCCTCGGGCGCAATCTGCGCGTGGACGGCAACATTGCCCGCGCATCCAGCAGCGGCACGCGGGACGAGGGCACGCGCCGACGAGCGGAGATCGCGTACGAGCGGGCACATTGGTACTCGGGCGGCTGGGCGGACTACACCGACCCCACCTACGTCGCGCCCACCGGGTTCATCGCGACCGACCTGATAGGCACCACCGGGCGAGGCGCATACGGCGGGTACAACCGGGCGTTTGGCGGATCGTGGATGCGGCGCGCGAGCGCCTCGGCGTCTTACGACGTGCGCGACACCACCGGCGGCCTCCGACAGCGCGAGATCGCGGCCATCTACGCGGGCGGCGAAACCGCGGCCAACGTCCAGCTCAACGCGGGTCTGACGGTTGGCGCGTACCGCCCGCGCGGGGCAGCCCAGGGGCAGTGGAGGGACGAGCTCAGCGACGATCGCTCCTATCTCGCGTCGGCCTTCTACCAGAGCCCGACCGGGCAGTTCGGGTACGGCGCGCAGTACTCGTGGGGTGTCGCGGGCGCGCAGGCGTACGACAGTCTCGCGCCCAGCCTCTGGCTGGCGCCCGGTTCGCACGTGTCGTTCGCCTACAGCTTCGAACGTGCCAATTACGACCAGGTCAGGCACCAGCACGTCGTGTCCGGCACGTGGGAGATCTCGGGCGCGCAGGCCCTCGCCGCGCGCTGGGTGGACGACCAGGGCGGCTACTACCGCGTGAGTTATCGACACGCCCTGGCCCGCAGCGTGGACGCGTTTGGCGTCTACACGACGGACCCGTACGATCCTGGCAGGCTGAACGTCAAGCTCGTCTGGACGCTGTCGCGGTTCTCGCGCTCGGAATAGAGGTCGCCGGCCTTGGACTGGGCGTGACGGTTTGACGGCCGGCCCGCCCCGCCGTAGATTCGACGCCATGATCACAGCCTGCCGTCCGCCGCGGAGCGCGTGGGCCATTGCGCTCCTGTTGGGACTCGCGGCGGCGCCCGCCCCGCTCTGGGCGCAGGACCTCGCACCGGTCAGCTACCGCGTGCGAGTGCCCCAACCCGATACGCAGTACGCCCACATCGAGGCAGTCATCCCCACGGGAAGACGCGCGACGATCGAGCTGATGATGCCCATCTGGTCACCCGGCTACTATCGCGTCGAGGATTACGCTGCACGCGTGGACAACGTCGCGGCCCACGGGCCCAATGGTGAATCGCTGACGGTCGAGAAGGCCCGGTCCAACCGCTGGCGGGTCGCGACCGGCGGTCACGCGTCGATTCGCCTGATGTACCGCGTGCTCTGCGATCAGCGAACCGTGACCACGAACGAGGTGCGGAAAGAGTACGGCGCCTTCAACGGCGCGGCGACGTTCATCACGCTCGCGGAGAACGTGCGGCGTCCTCACGAGGTGCAGTTCGAACTCCCGTCAGGGTGGACGCGGGTGATGACAGGACTCGACGAGGTGACGGGCGGAGGAGCGCCCCGCTTCCGCGCGGCCGATTACGAAACCCTGGTGGACTCGCCGATTCTCGCGGGCGATCTGGGCGTACGGGAGTTCGTCGTCGCCGGGAGGACCCACTATGTCGTGAGCGCCGGTGACAGCGGCGGCTGGGACGGTGATGCCGCAGCGAAGGCGCTCGCGACCTATGTGCGGGAAACCGATCGCTTCTGGGGATCCCTGCCCTACGAGCGGTACCTGTTCCTGCTCGTCTTCCGGGAGGGCGGGGGTGGTCTCGAGCACAGGAACTCAACCCTCTGCACGGTGGCCGCCCGCCCGGGTCCGGGGTTGTGGGCCAGCCTCGGCCTGCTGGCGCACGAGCATTTTCATCTCTACAACGCGAAGCGGCTGCGTCCGGTGGAGCTCGGGCCGTTCGATTTCGAGCGCCCACCGACGACGGGCACGCTCTGGATTGCCGAAGGGGTCACTTCGTATTACAGCACCCTGCTGATGACGCGTGCCGGTCTGCGGTCCGTTCAGGAGTATTTCGCGTCGCTGTCCTCGTTGATCAGCGGCCTGGAGAACGCGCCGGGCCGCCGGCTGCAGTCGGTCGAGCAGTCCTCGCGCGAGGTCTGGGGCAACAGCAACTCCGGTGTGAACCCGAACGCCTCGACGGTCAGCTATTACAACAAGGGCAACGTCCTGGGGCTGCTGCTCGATGCACGGATCCGTCGAGTCACCCAGGGCCGCGGGAGCCTTGACGATGTGATGCGGCTCGCCTACCGGCGCTACAGCGGAGAGCGAGGTTTCACCGCGGACGAGTTCCGTCGGACGGCGGAGGAGGTGGCGGGCGTCGACCTCCGCGAGTGGTTCCGGCGGTCCGTGTCGACGACCGAGGACCTGGATTACAGCGACGTGCTCGAGTGGTATGGCCTGCGGTTCACAACCGGCGAGGGGATCACGGGCAGCTGGAAGCTGGAGCCTCGTCCCGATGCCACGGATGCACAACGCGCCCGAGTGCGGGCGTGGCTCCAGCCGTGACGGCCCCGGCTCGAGCCATATCCCGACGCGGTGTTCCGCCTCACCTGCCGTCCGCGGCGAGCGGAGGGTAGATGTCGCCGCCCTGGTTGTTGACGATGGTGCTCCTCTTCACGGTCAACACCGCGCGACCGCCCTCGCAGTAGGGCATGTCGGGGTCGACGCAGTTGTAGATGCCGCCGCCAAGAATCGCACTGTTGCCGCTGATGTCGCTGTGCTTCACCACCACTGTGCCGTCGTTGAAGATGCCGCCGCCATACGTGGCCGCGTGGTTGTTGCGGATGACGCTGTTCTGGACGAACACCGTGCCGGTGTTCCCGATGCCTGCGCCACTCTCCGAGCGATTTTCGTTGTCTGAAATGGCGCTGTCCCTGACCGTGAGAGAGCCGGCATTGGCGATTCCGACGAAGTACCTGCCGACGTTCCTGGCGACCAGGCTGCGGACCAACGTGAGCGTCCCGCCATTGGCAATGCCTGCGGCGACATCGTTGTAGTTCTGGATGACGGCGCAATCCTGGAGCGTGAGCGTGCCACCGTTGGCGATCCCACGCTTCTGGGTGTCGCTTTGGATCGTCAGGCCCTGAAGCCTGACTCGTCCGCCGTGAACCAGGAGTACCTGGGTGTTTTCACCGACGACATTGCCGCCCTTCACGATCGTCTGGCCACGCGCACCCCGGATGGTGACGTTGCGGCCCACGCTGACGTCCTCGTGGTAAATGCCGGCAGGCACGTCGATGTGGTGGCACCCGGTGTCGTCGACCGCGGACTGGATGGTTGGATAGGTGGCGCTGCCAACCGTGCAGCCAGCGCCATTCGCACGGCCGGTCTGGCCCATCACCAGCACGAGTGCGAGGAGGACAGTCCAATGTCTGGTGTTCATGACGGGTCTTCCTTCCTTGAAGGCCAGGGGGCCGTCCGCCCGAAACGAGCATAGCACGGGGGCTTGCAGCTTCTCGGAGCTCTGCAGCTCATCCGAGCCAATGAGACATCACTGCGTGCGACCGGGTGTGCCAGTGCTCGGGTAAGATGCGATCCGCGCGATGCCCCGTCGGTGCTCCTGACGATGGGCGCCTGGAACCGAGAATCATGTGCACACGACTGTTCGCACGGTGTCTCCTCGTCGTGCTGCTGGCCGCGCCCGCCGGTGCCATCGCGCAGGGCGGCCAGAAGGGCACGCTGCTCGTCGTCAACCGCACGGGCGGTAGCATCTCGCTATTCGACCTCGGCACCCGCGTCGAGATGGCCCGCGTGCCGATCGGACCGGTCATCCCACACGAAGTGGCCGTCAGCCCCGATGGCCGGCTCGCGCTGACTGGTGAATACGGGCCCAACGACAACCCGGGCCGTCATCTCGTGGTGATCGACGTTGCCGAGGGACGGCAGGCCGGACGCATCGATCTGGGCCCGCAATCGAGGCCGCACAGCATCGCGTTCCTGAAGGACGGCCGACGCGCCGTCGCCACGCTCGAGCTGTCCGATCGCGTGGCGATCGTGGATGTACCTGGGCGGAACGTCATCCGCATGTACCCCACCGGTGGCCGCGAGGGCCACATGGTGCGGCTCAGTCCCGACGATACCAGGGCGTATGTCACCAGTCGCGGCGCGGCGGGGACGCTGTCGGTCATCTCGCTGGAGGACGACAGGCCCCCTGTCGTGATTCCAACGGGCGAGGGCGCCGAGGGCCTGGCGGTGTCTCCGGACGGCAGCGAGGTCTGGGTCGTCAATCGACTGGCGGGCACGATCTCCATCGTGGACACGCGGTCGCTCACGGTGCCCGCGACGCTCGACGTGCCGCCCGACGCACGTCGCGCGGAGATCTCCGCCGGGGGCCGCGTGCTGGTGCCCCATGGCGGCCCGCCTGACGCGCCTGCTCAGTTTCTCTCGGTGTACGACCTGCGGCGTCGGGCGCTCATCGGCCGGCACGCAATGCACGAGGGGCGGAAGGGACCGGGAGGCTTCGGCATCCACATCGTCGGCGAGCGGGCCTTCGCGAGCGACCGCGCGGGCCGGGCGCTCCTGGCGCTGGACCTGGCAAACGTCGCGACGGCTGGGGCGATCGCGACAGGCCTCGACGACCCGGACGGCCTGGCCTACTCGCCGGTGCGCGTGGCAGTGCTGGAGCGGTGATTGGAGCCGAGATCCCTGTCGTGCATCCGGGAGAACGTTGTCCTACGATACGCGCCATGCTGAAGGAGCGCTCATTGAGAGCTTGTTTCCCCACGTGCGTCTTCCTGACCACTCTGACGGTGCTGTCCGGGTGTGGTGAACGCGCGCCGTCCGCGGCCGAGCAGGCCGCGGCCGCCGCGCGCGAGGCAGAGCTGGCCGCCGAAACCAAGGCGCGGGAGGATGGCAAGGCGCGGGTCGAGGCTCAGCGGCTCGCCGCGTTGTGGAGGTACCAGGAAGCGACGGTGGGTGGCGGACGGCAGGTGACTGCGGCCATCCTTTCGACCGAGAACGTCGACACAGACGGACAGGGGGCGAGGCCGGTGCAGCTGGTCTTTCGCGACCACGCCTCGTGGGGCCGGAGCAGCTATCTCGTGCTGCAGGCCGGGGACTTCGACTGTGCGCCCCGCTGCACGGTCAATGTCACGGTGGACGACCTCGCGCCGGAGAACATGGCGGCACGGCGTCCGAACACGGACGAAGCGATTGCCATGTTCATCAACGACGCGCAGGCGCTGTGGCGACTGACCGCGGGCGCCGGGCGTATCAGCATCGAGTTCCCCGTGAAGGCCGGCGGTACCCGCACGACCCGCTTCGATGTCGCAGGGCTCGATCAGTCGAAGATGCCCGGGTGGAGGGCTGCCACTGATTGACCTCGATGCTGGCGCCCGGGCTCGCCGACGAATGGGCCGAGGCCTTACTCTGAGTGGGTGCAGCGCCCGCTCTCCGTGCAGCAGCTCGACCGTTACTTCGCCCGCATCGGGTATCGTGGCCCGCGTGACGCCACGCTCGCGACGCTGCGCGCGCTGCATCGCGCTCATCTGCTGGCGATACCGTACGAGAATCTCGACATCCATCTGGGCCTCCAGATCACGCTCGACCCCGAGGCGATGTTCACCAAGCTCGTGGACGAGCGGCGCGGGGGCTGGTGCTACGAGATGAACGGCCTGTTCGGCCGTGTGCTGGAGACGCTCGGCTTCGACGTGCGCTACCTGTCGGGCGCGGTTGGACGCGCCACGCGTGGCTGGCGTGCGCAGGGGAACCATCTGGTGCTGCTGGTCAGGCTCGATCGCCCCTGGATCGCGGACGTGGGATTCGGCGACGGCTTCCTGACGCCGCTCCCCCTGGAGCCCGGCAACTACTGGCAGGGTTTCCTGCAGTACCGGGTGAGCCGCGATGGCCCGCGCTGGCGCGTGCACAACCACGAGTTCGGCGGCGCCGACGGCTTCGACTTCACCCTCACGCCGCGCGCGCTCGACCAGTTCGGTCCGCAGTGCCGCGAGCTGCAGACCTCGCCCGAGTCGAGCTTCGTGAAATCCACGGTGTGCGAGCGGTTCGTGCCCGGCGGCCTCGTCATGCTGCGCGGCGCCGTCCTGCGGGAGGTGAGCGCAGGCGGCGTGACGACCGACGCCGTGCAGGATGCCGCCGAGTACGACCGCGTGCTGCGCGACCGCTTCGACCTCGCCGTGCCGGGCATCGACGCGCTCTGGCGGCGCGTGTGGGCACGGCATCTGGAGTGGCAGGCCGAACAGGCCGCGGGCGCTCGCGTTCTCGATGAATTGCCTTCCGGTGCGGCTCATCGCCGAGGTGGACCAGGGACCCGGGCATGACATGGGAGCGACTGACGACATTCGCCGCCGGTGTGATCACGACGCTCCAGCAGTCGTTCGCAGAACCGGCGACCTATCAGCAGCTTGCCCTCGTGGCGGCAATTTACGCGCTGGCCTACCTCATTGCCGGACGACTCAGGCGGCTGTATCCGGCGCTGACCGATCCGCCGGATGTACCGGGCGCGCACCCGGCGGTGCGTGCCGTACGCCGGTTGAACTGGCTCCTCGTGCCGGTCATGGCGATCGTGCTGCTGCGCGTCGCCGTGGACGTCAGCCAGCCCGTCCTCGGCCGCAGTTGGGTGGTCCAGACCGCGCTGTCGATCGCGGTGCTGCTGCTCTTCTATCGGTTTGTTCGGCGTTTCGTGAGCAGCCGACCGCTCGCCAACACCGTGCTCTGGCTGGGCGGGCCCTTGCTCGGGCTGCAATTCGTAGGGGTGCTCGGTCGGCTGGTGGCGATTCTCGAATCCATCGCGTTGACGGTCGGCAGCATCAACGTCTCGCTCTACGGTCTCATTCGCGTCGTGCTCTTCGGATCGCTGCTGTTCTGGCTGGGCCGCCTGTCGAACAGAACGGGCCAGGACATCATCCGCCGCCAGCACCAACTCGATCTCCGCACGCGCGAGGTCGCGGCCAAGCTGCTGCAAGTGTCGATCGCCGCCGCGGTGTTCGTGCTGCTCCTCCAGGTCATGGGTGTCAACCTGACGGCGCTGGCGGTGTTCGGGGGCGCGGTGGGCGTCGGGCTTGGGTTCGGGCTCCAGGCCATTGCCTCGAACTTCATCTCCGGCATCATCATCCTGCTGGATCGCTCGGTCTCGGTGGACGACTACATCCAGCTGGAGGACGGCCGCACCGGTATCGTGCGCGAGTTGAACATGCGCTCGACGACGCTCGAAACCTTCGACGGCAAGGACGTCATGGTGCCCAACGAGAAGTTCATCGTCGAGAGCTTCACCAACTGGACGCACAAGAACAAGAAACAGCGCTATCGTGTCGATTTCTCAGTGGCCTACCATTCCAACATCCGGGCGCTGGTCGAGATCATCAGGCACGTGGTGGCCAGTCATCCCCAGGTGATCAGCGGCGACGACGTGCCGATCGAGGAGCGGCCGGACTGCGAGATCGACAGCTTCGGCGATTCCGGCATCAACATGTTCGTCGAGTTCTGGATGGACGGCATCGACGACGGGAAGAACCGCGTTGGCGGCGACCTCATGTTGCTGATCTTGGAGGCGCTGCAGGCGCACGGTTTCGAGATTCCGTTTCCCCAGCGCGAGGTGCGTGTGCTCAACGACCCACCGAGTCCCAGAGTGCCACGCGATCGCTCGTGAGACGGAGGTCTGCGCTCAAGATGGCACACCGTCTTGGAACCAGATTTATGCCCTGGCTTGACGCCTTGGAAGACTCTGTACCGTTGCTCCACGCCGCTGTCCTGTGACCTCGCGGCAGTCGTGAGACAACATGAAAGGTAGATTCTGTGCTCGCGGCTCTGGCTCCAAGGGCGGCGGCCTGCTCCCATTAACGCGAAGGATCCCAATTGACGATGACCG
>DAIRFN010000415.1:0-2821 GCA_036795065.1 Vicinamibacterales bacterium | reverse complement strand
CAGCCACCAGCGGGACGGCCCGCGACGCCCGTGCGTCCCCATCACCACCAGGTCGGCATCGGCCGACGCGTGCAGGATGGCGTCGGTGGCGAAGCGGTTGTCCACGACCGCCTCGAACGGCACGTCCGTGTGCTGGCGGCCGTACTCGCGCAGGTACACCCGCGCGCGTGCCCGGGTGGCGTGCGCCTCCCCTTCAAGGGCCTCCATCTGCGCCTGCGTGAAGTAGGGCGGCGCATCCAGCGCCTCGGCGTGGAGCACGCGCAGCGACGCCCCGAGGGCCTGTGCGAGGCCCCCACCGAGGGTGAGGGCCCGTGCCGAGGCCTCACTGAAATCGACCGCCACCAGGATGGTCTTGACGTCGGTGCTCATCGTTACGCCTCCACCGGCTGCGCGGCGGCATGCCGGTGCGTCAGGTAGTAGGTAATCGGGACCGTCATGCGCGACAGCAGGAGCGAGGCCACTTCACCGGCCATCAGCGAGATGGCCAGGCCCTGGAAAATGGGGTCGAACAGCATCACCGCCGACCCGACGATCACCGCGGCCGCCGTCAGCGCCATCGGCCGGAAGCGCACGGCCCCCGCGTCTACCACGGCCTCCGCGAGCGGCATGCCGTCGCGCACGCGCAACTCGATGAAGTCCACGAGGATGATCGAATTGCGCACGACGATACCCGCGCCGGCGATGAACCCGATCATCGACGTGGCCGTGAAGAACGCGCCCATTCCCGCGTGCGCCGGCAGGATGCCGACCAGCGAGAACGGAATGGCCAGCATGATGGTCATCGGCGTGATGAACGACTGGAACCAGCCCACCACCAGGATGTAGATGAGCACCAGCACCGCCGCGAACGCAATACCCAGGTCGCGGAACACCTCGTAGGTGATGTGCCACTCGCCGTCCCACTTCATCGCGTACTTCGAGCTGTCGAAGGGCTGCTGGGTGTTGAAGATCTCCAGCCCATACCCTTCGGGCAGCGTCATCTCGCCGAGCGCGCGGTTCATCTGCAGGATGGCGTAGACGGGGCTTTCGATCTTCCCCGCCACGTCCGCGGTGACATAGGTCACCGGCTGCAGGTTCTTGTGATACAGGCTGGGCTCCTCGAAGCCCTCGGACATCCGCACCAGCTCGCCCAGTGCGGCGCCCTCGCCCAGGCGCAGCGACCCGAGCGCCTCCACCGATCCGCGCTGGTCGCGCGGGAGGCGCAACACCACCGGCACCGGTTCCCGGGAATCGGCGTCGTGCAGTTGCCCCGCGGGCGCGCCCGCGCCGGCCATCCGGGCCACGGCCATGATCTCGGACGCGCTCACGCCGGCGGCGCCGGCCTTGTCGGTGTCCACGTCGAGCCGCTGCTTCGGGCGTGGCGACTCGACGTACCAGTCCACGTCCACCACGCCGTCGGTCTTCTCGAACACCGCGCGCACGTCCTTGGCCACGGCCGTCCGCCGCTCGGCGTCGGGCCCATAGACCTCGGCCACCAGCGTCTGCAGCACGGGCGGTCCGGGCGGGATCTCCACCACCTGCACGGTCGCCCCAAGCGAGGTGGCCACGGGCACCAGGCGCTCGCGCAGCCGCTTCGCGATGTCGTGGCTCTGGTCGTCGCGCTCGTCCTTCGACGTCAGCATCACCTGCAGGTCCGCGAGGTTGGCCTCACGCCGCAGGAAGTAGTGCCGCACCAGGCCGTTGAACGTGTAGGGCGAGGCCGTGCCGGTGTAGCTCTGCGCGCTCACCACGTCGGGATCGCCCAGCACCTCGTCCGCCAGCATCGCCGCCACGCGGCTCGTGGCCTCGAGCGGCGTGTCGTCCGGCATGCGGACCACCACCTGCAGCTCGCTCTTGTTGTCGAACGGCAGCATCTTCACCGTCACCAGGCCCGTCGGGACCAGGATGGCCGCCGCCACCAGCAGGACCGCCACGCCGCCGAGGAACACCCAGCGCCGCGTCGCGTTGCCGATGAGCGAGGCCATGAAGCGCCGGTAGGCCGCCGTCAGGCGGTCGTCGCTGTCGTCGTGGTGGCCAACGTCCTTCTTCAGCAGCCGCACCGCCGCCCACGGCGTGACGATGAAGGCCACGACCAGCGAGAACAGCATGGCCGCGGTCGCGCCCACCGGGATGGGCCGCATGTAGGGCCCCATCAGGCCGCCGACGAACGCCATCGGCAGGATGGCGGCCACGACGGTGAGCGTGGCGAGAATGGTGGGGTTGCCCACTTCATCCACCGCGCGGAGCGCGATCTCTTCCATCGACAGGCGCCCGCCCGCCAGGCGCGCGTGCCGCACCACGTTCTCCACCACCACGATCGCGTCGTCCACCAGGATGCCGATGGAGAAGATGAGCGCGAAGAGCGTGATACGGTTCAGCGTGTAGCCGTAGAGATAGAAGACGAACAGCGTGAGCGCCAGTGTCACCGGGATGGCCGTGAGCACCACCAGCGACTCGCGGCGGCCCAGGGCGAACCAGATGAGGATGGACACCGAGATGACGGCGATGACCATGTGCCACAGCAGCTCGTTCGACTTGTGCTCGGCGGTCTCGCCGTAATCGCGCGTCACGGTCACCTGCACGTCGTTCGGCAGCACGTAGCCGCGCAGCGTCTCGAGCTTGTGCTCGACGGCGCGCGTGAGCTCGATGGCGTTCACGCCCCGGCGCTTGGCAATCGAGATGGTGACCGCCGGGAACATCTGCCCCTTCCTCGGGTGGTAGAACACGTACTCCGTGGGCTCGCCGGCCTCGTCCTGCACCCTGGCGACGTCGGCCAGGCGCACGGGGCCGCCGGCCGAGCCGACGACGAAGCAGTGCCCCAAGTGCTGTTCGGCCATCCCCA
>DAIRFN010000207.1:5164-10337 GCA_036795065.1 Vicinamibacterales bacterium | reverse complement strand
CACGGCCACGGGTCGGGCCCGCTGAACGGCCTGTGGGACTACCAGGAAGGCGTGCCCGGCCGCGGCGACGTGCCGGTATTGCCCAACATGTGGTTCTCGACCGAGTTGCAGGTGACCACTGCCGTGCCGGAATGGAACGGCCAGAAGGTGCGCATGGCGCTCGAGGAGGAGGCCGAAGTGCGCCCGGACGGCGTCATGCAGTGGACGCTGCGCCGCCAAACCGAGCTGCACCTGGTGCGATAGGGCAGGAGCCAGGAGGCAGGAGCCAGGAGTCAGGCGTCGGGACCCGGGAACCGGGAGTCGGGAGTCGGGAGGTGACGGCGATGGCGAGGCGGTTCGTTGGGACGGTGACGGTGGTGGCGATCCTGGCGCTGGCGCCTGCCGCGGCGCCGGCGTTCGCACAGGACGCCAGGCTCGATGCCTACAAGCAGGAGGCGGCCCGGGGCGTCGACGAGATGGCGAAGCTCGCCCAGGAGATGGTCGACTCGGTGTTCAGCTTCGGCGAGCTGGGGTTCCAGGAAATCGAGACCTCGAAGTACCTCACCGGCCAGCTGGAGAAGTTCGGCTTCAAGGTCCAACGAGGCGTGGCCGGCATGCCGACGGCGTGGGTCGCCTCCTGGGGCTCCGGCGAGCCCGTCATCGCGCTCGGCTCCGACATCGACGGGATCCCCCAGGCGTCGCAGAAGCCGGGTGTGGCGTTTCGCGATCCCATCATCGAAGGGGCGCCGGGCCATGGCGAAGGCCACAATACCGGCGTGCCGCTAAATATCGTCGCGGCGCTGGCGGTGAAGAAGATCATGGAGCGCGACAAGCTGCCTGGCACGCTCATGCTGTGGCCAGGCGTGGCCGAGGAGCTGGACGGGGCCAAGGCCTGGTACATCCGCGAGGGTCTGTTCAAGGACGTCGATGTGGTCCTGTTCACGCACGTCGGGAACAACCTCGACGTGTCGTGGGGCGACCGCGGCGGCACCGGGCTGGTCTCGGTGGAGTACACCTTCGAAGGCGAGACGGCGCACTCAGCGGGGGCGCCGTGGCGCGGCCGCTCGGCGCTCGACGCGGTGGAGCTGATGAGCCTGGGCTGGCAGTATCGCCGCGAGCACCTGCGGCTGTCGCACCGCTCGCACCACGTGATCACCAACGGCGGCGATCAGCCGAATGTGGTGCCGCGCAATGCCAGCCTGTGGTTCTACCTGCGCGAGATCGATCAGCCCCACATCAAGGAGGTGTGGGAGATCGCCGACAAGATGGCCGAGGGCGCCGCGCTGATGACCAACACGAAGTGGACGTCGCGCATCCTCGGGACGGGCTATCCGCAGCACATGAACCGGCCAGTGGCCGAAACCGTGTTCGCCAACATCCAGAAGGTGGGCCTGCCGGAGTGGAGCGAGGCCGACCAGACGCTGGCCAAGGCGCTGCAGAAGGAGCTCGGCAACCCCACCGCCGACGGGCTGGCGACCAAGCTCGGCGAGATCACCGGTCCCGTGAAGCTCGAAGACAACACGGGGGGCGGCTCCGACGACATCGGCGACATCTCGTGGAACCTGCCGACGGTGACCCTGAGATACCCCGCCAACATCCCAGGGCTCCCCGGTCACAACTGGTCGAGCGCCATCGCCAGCGCCACGCCCATCGCCCACAAGGGCGTCGTAGCCGGCGCCAAGGTGCAGGCGATGACCGTGCTCGACCTGCTCACGAAGCCTGAGATCATCAAGGCCGCGTGGGAGTATTTCGACAACGTCCAGACGAAGGACGTGAAGTACGTGCCGTTCATCAAGGCCGATACGCCGCCCGCAACGCACCTGAACAGCGAGATCCTCGCGAGGTATCGCGACCAGATGAAGAAGTACTACTACGACCCGACGAAGTACAAGACCTACCTGGAACAGCTCGGCATCGAGTACCCCACGGTGCGGCCGCCGGGCGGGCCGAAACAGGAACGGTAGCCGTCGTGCGCCGTCGCCAGGAGGACCCGCGAGCGGTCGGTGACGACTACGCCTTCGCCATCGACGTCACCGTGATGGTCAGGGTTGCCGCGTCGAGCGTCCCGACCACCTTCACCTTCTGGCCCGCGAACGCGTTTGGCGCGCGCTGATCGCTCAGCTTGTACACGTTCGCTCCAACCACCAGCACGTACGACCCGCCATGTTCCGCGATGCACGCGTTGGTGCACTCGGCGTCGGTCGGGCCCATGCGCATGGCCGCGTGGCTCATCGCGCACATGTCGTCCGACACGGTGCCGACGAACGTGTCGTCGATGGGGGCTGCCCCGAGCGTCGCGGCCGCGATGAGCGAGGCGAGCAGTGATCGCTTGATTCTCACTCTCTACTTCTCACTTCTCACTTCTCACTTCTCACTTCTCTGTTCTCACTTCTCTGTTCTCAGAGCTTCATGTAAGTGAACCCGCGCTCCTGCACGAACCCGATGGCCCATGTGTGTGCGGGCACTACGCGGACGCCGGGCCGGAGGCCCGCCGCGAGGTCGGCCCGGATGTCCGCCGCCTTGCCGCCCGTCTTCGCGGCCAGTTCCCCCGCGATGGCTGCGAGCGAGAAGTTGCACTGCCAGAACGCGACCCCGCGCGCCTGGAGCGCGGCGACCGTAGCGGGGCCGGCCACCGGCCCGTCCACGAAAATGTTGCGCACCGACGGCTGGCCCGTGGCCGGATCCTTGATGCGGTAGTGCTCGCCCAGGCCGTACTTCTTCCAGAGGGCGTCGCTGGCATTCATCGGAAACGCCTTGTGAGAGATGCCGACCGTGACATTGATGTCGTCGGGTGGCTCGAGGCGGTTGACCTCACGGTGCGCCGCCAGGAAGGTGACTACCTGCCTCAGGGGCGTGTCCACCGACAGGTCGAACGATCCCAGGTCGAAGACCTGCTTGTGCTTGCCCTTGAAGGCGTCGAACCAGGTGATGTCGATGCCGCTGCCAGGCGCGGGTTGGGCCGGCGCCTGCCTGGCCTCGGCACCGGACGTGGCGGCCAGGGCAGCAGCGGCGCCAAGGGTGGTGATGAACGTGCGTCGGTCGTGTTCTGGCGGCATGACGGCTCCGTCGGTCGGGAGGTCAGCTGGAGAAGGCGGCCGGCGCGGACGCGACGATCCGCAACGGCGCCAGCCCGCTACCTGGCCTTCTTGTCGCGGAACGCGTGCCAGTGCTTGCGCATGCGCTTCGTCTGATCGGCCGTGAAGTGGTCCATGCACACGTCGTCGACGTAGTCCATGAAGTTCGTGATCGGGTCGTCACCCGGGAAGGGCGCGCCCGTGCAGCTGTCGCGCGGTGCGCAGAAGAACTGCGGCTCGGCCTCGGTCGGCGTGTCCTTGATCACGTCGCCGGGATGCGAGCAGCCGCCGCCGGCGAACGTGTGGTCGAGGCCCAGCCAATGGCCCACTTCGTGGGTGCCGGTGTCGCCCTGGTCGTAGGTGAGCACACCATCCGGCTCGTCGTCGGACTCACCCGCGAGGCCGGTGCCCGGCAGCGCCGCCCACCACAACACCACGCCGTCGTAGCCCGGCGCGAACTTGTAATAGAACGGCAGCGTGGCCCACCCCAGGTAGACATCGCCATTGGTGGTGAAGATGTTCAAGGCCTCCGGACCGCCGCGGCGGAGCGCGGCCTTCATGGCGAGCTCGTCGTTCGAGCCGGCCGCTGCATAGAACCAGGCGTTGTTCGCGACGACCTGGAGGCTCTCCAGGTGGAATGCGAACCGGCTGCCCGAGAATGCGTCGTTCAATACCTGCATCTGCTCCGGCACCAGGCTGCTCACGTCGCCGCCGCCCGATGCCGTCGTGATGACGTGGAAGTACACCGGCACAGTCACCACGGCGCCGGGGTCACGATAGCCGCTACTGTTGGCCGCGTCCTCGATCATGGCCTGCTGATCGGCGTTGGGATCGCGCACCGCGCATCGGCTGACGCGCGGGTTGCGACGAAGGTCCGCCACCGGGCCGCCCGACCCTGAAGGGGACCGTCCGCGTTCCTGAAGTGCCGCGTCGAGCCCCGCAGCCACTCCAGCCGGAGCGCTGTAAGCCGCATACGTGACCGCGCCCGCGGCCAGCAGAACGGGGAGGGCGAACCTGGAAAAGGCAAATGTGTGCATACCGGCTCCTTGGGTGCGTTCAGAGGCGCACCTTATGCCCAGTCGCAACGAGTGTCAAATGAAGCCAGGCACGGTCCCGGTGCCCCTATGATCCCCCCATGACACCGGGCCCAGCGCCGTCCACCCGCAACATCTGGGTCCACCTGATGCTCTACCCGACCCACACGCTCCCGACTGCCGCCGCCCCGATCCTGGTTGGGGTCGGGCTCGCGCTCCATCACGGGATGTTCGCGCTGTGGCCCGCGGTGGCGGCGTTCGTGTGCAGCTGGTTCGTTCACCTGGGCGGCGTGTTCATCGACGTCTACCAGCTGCTCGTCCGGCATCCCACGCTCCACGAGCACCCCGAATTGAACGAGGCGGTGGCCGAGGGAGCGCTGCGGTTGCCCGTCCTGTGGTGGGCCGCACTGGCCTGGTTCGCGGGCGCGCTCATCCCCGGCGCGTATCTGCTGGCGTTGGTCGGCATGCCAGCCATCCCCCTCGGGCTGGTTGGGATCGTGACCTCTGTCTGGTACGCGGCCGGCTCCCGGCCGATGGCGGCGCTCGGCCTGGCGGATCCGGTCTTTTTCGTCATGTTCGGCGCGGTGGCAGTCGCCGGTACGTACTACGTGCAGGCCGTGTCACACCAGGCCGCTGTGCCGCTGCCACTGAGCGCGCTGCTGGTGGGCCTGCCGGTGGGCGCGCTCGTCACCAACGTCCTCGTCATCGACGACATTCGCGATGCCGGGTTCGACACGGCCAAAGGGTGGCGCACCACCGCCGTGCGCTTCGGCGTGCCATGGAGCCGGCGAGAGCACGTGGCGCTCACCGTGTTTGCCTACCTGGCGCCATTCGGCCTTGCGCTGGCCTTTGGACCGTGGCTGCTCCTGCCGGTGGTGACGCTGCCTCTCGCCGTGATGGCCGAACGTGCCGTCCTCACCGCCGGGAGTCGGGAGTTGCTGATTCCCTGGACGCCGCGGTCGGCATTCCTCGCGATGGGCTATGCGTTCCTGCTGGCGCTGGGGCTGGCCCTGGCCGATCAACAATAGGCGACGCCGAGGGGGCATTGCCGATGATCGCGGGATTGGTTGGGGGTCTTCGAAACGG
>DAIRFN010000207.1:0-5064 GCA_036795065.1 Vicinamibacterales bacterium | reverse complement strand
ACGCCGAGGGGGCATTGCCGATGATCGCGGGATTGGTTGGGGGTCTTCGAAACGGGTCGGCCGCATTGGCCGACCACGGCACGCTGGTGGGTGTGTGTGCGCAGGAGCGTGTCACCCGGATGCGGAGCAACCCGTCGAGGGAAGCCGGCATGCCTGACCTGGCGCTCGACCTGCTGCTGCAGCGGCAGGGCCGCTCGCGAGGCGACGTCAGCCGGTACGTGATCGCCCAGGCCAGCGACGATGCCGATGCAGGCAACGGCATGGAGCGGATTGGCCTGCACTTCGCCCATGCCTGCACGGCGTACCTGAGCTCGCCGTTCTCCTCCGCGGCCATCGTCATCTGCGACCACGAAGCACCGCGCGTCAGCGTCTGGCACGGGCAAGGTTCCGCGATCGATCCGATGGAGTGGCCGTGGCACGGGGCGGGCTTTGCCGATGTGTTCTCCCGCTTTGCGGCGGCGCTCGGGTTCCGGTCGGACACCGGGGACTTCCAACTCGAGGCTCTGGCCCGCCTGCGGCCGGACAGCCGGGACACTCGCCTCGACGCGTTGGTTGCGCGCGACGACGGCGCCATCGTGGTCGATCCCTCGCTCGAGCGGCTGGTCGATCAGTGGCTGGCCGGCGACCACGACGCAGGGAGCCCCAAGCGCGCCGAAATGGCGTCGGCCCTGCAGTTGCGCCTGGGCGACTTGCTCCTGGCCCTGCTGGCCGAGGTGCGGCAGCGGCTCGGTGCCGACCACCTCTGCCTGGGCGGAAACTTCTTCTACCATTCCTCGATGAACACCCTCGCCAGGCAAGCGGGCGTGTTCACTGATGTCTTCGTGCCCGTGGACCCGGGTCACAGCGGCTTGTCCGTGGGCGCGGCCCTGCTGGCGCTCGGAAAGTCTCCGGCGCCCGTCTCACCGTTCCTCGGACCGTCGTACTCGGCTCACGAGACGAAGGAGACCCTCGACAACTGCAAGCTTCACTACTCGTGGGAGTCGGAAGAAGGCGCCGTTACGGCAGCCGTGAAGGCCCTGCAGCAGGGGCAACTGGTCGCCTGGTTCGACGGCCCGATGGAGTGGGGCTCGCGCGCCCTGGGCGCCCGGTGCATTTTGGCCAATCCCACGGCGCCCTACGTGCTGGAGAACCTGAACCGGTTCCTCAAACGCCGCGAGCCCTGGCGCGGATATGCCCTGAGCGGCCTGCCGCAGACGGTCGCCGAGCACTTCGACGGGCCGCCGCGCTCGCCGTTCATGGAATGCGACTACCGGCCGCGCGATCGGTCGCGCTTCCGCCACCTGCTGCCATCGCCTGAAGCGGCCGTCCGCGTGCACACCGTGTCGGAAACCGCGCTGCCGCGTTTCACGCGCCTGCTGGAGGCGTTTGGCGACGCGAGCGGGTTGCCGTTGCTCATCAACACTTCCTTCAATGGCTTCCACGAGCCCATCGTCTGCAGTCCCCGGGATGCGGTGCGGGTCTTCTACGGATCGGGCATCGACCTGCTCGTCGTGGATCGGTTCCTCTTGAGGAAGTAGACACAGAGGGATCAGGGCCGCAGATGGCGCAGATGACACAGATTCTCAGGATCGTGGGTGGGGCGACTCTCTTCGGTGCTCTGGGCGCCGCGCAGGTAGTGGTGCCGTTCACGTCGGTGCAGCCGGAGGTGCTGGGCGTGCCCCACTCCTACTCGAACGCGTGGGGTGACTTCGACAACGACGGCGACGTGGACCTCGCCGTGTCGCTCGGTACGGGCGAGGTGCGGCTCTATCGCAATGACAAGGGCGTGCTGGTGAACGTGGGCGCCGAGGTCGGCATGCCGCAGGCGGGCAGTCAAGAGCTGCGCGGGCTCAGTTGGGGCGACTTCGACGGGGACGGCGACCTCGATCTGCTGGGCGGCTCGACGCCGACGGACAAGCTGACCAAGGTGCTGCGCAACGAGGGCGGCAAGCGCTTCATCGACGTGGCGGCGGAGATCGGCCTCACCATTCCCAGCCGCTCGGCGCGGCAGACCAGCTGGGTGGACTACGACAACGACGGCGACCTGGATGTCTACGCCACGGATCGTGCTGGCGACAACAAGCTGTTCAGGAACGACCAGGGGCGGTTCACGCACGTCTTCGTGGGCACAGGGCCGACGGACCCGCGTCCCACCGTGGGCGCGTGCTGGTTCGACATCGACAGCGATGGCGACCTCGACGCCTACCTCACCAACCAGGCCGGCGCCGCCGATGCGCTGTGGCGCAATGACGGCGACCGCTTCACCGACGTGGCGCCATCGCTCGGCCTCACCGCCGCGCCCCGCCCGAAGGAAGAGGGCGGCGTGGGCTGCGCCATCGGCGACTACGACAACGACGGCGACCTCGACATCTTCGCCGCCAACTACGGCCACAACCTGCTCTATCGCAACAACGGGAACGGCACCTTCAGCGAGGTGGGGAAGGCGCTCGGCGTGGGCGTGGAGAACCATGCCGTGAGCGCCGACTGGGGCGACTACGACAACGACGGAGACCTCGACTTGTCGGTCATCTCGTACGAGGGGGCGGTGGGTGCGCAGAGGCCGCTGAACGCCTTGTTCCGCAACGATGGCGCGAAAGGCTTCGTCAACGTCCTCACGAAGGACAGCCCGCTGAACGTGGCCGACCACGGCGTGCAGTTCGTGGATTTCGATACCGACGGCGGACTGGACCTGAGTGTCACGGACGGCTACGGCCCGGATGGCGGGCACTTCGTGTTCCGCAACACGCTGCCCGAGTCGGCGAAGCAGCGCAGCCTCAGCGTGCAGGTGCTCGACGCCAGCGGGCACCACACGCGCTTCGGCGCCGAGGTGCGGCTGTTCGACCAGTCGGGCCGCATCCTGAGCACGCGCCTGGTTCCAGCCGGCGGCGGCTACAACTCGCAATCGGCCGCGCCCGTCCACTTCGGCCTGGCCACCGTCGCCCCGGTGCGCGTGGAGGTGACCTTCATGAGCCGGAACGGCCGCAAGACGCAGGTGGTGGACGGCGTGAACCCCACCGACTTCCGCGGTCGGAGCCTGGTGGTCCGCCAGGCGGACTAGTGGGATGTATGCCCGACTTGTGAAGGGGCCGTTCCTACGGAACGGCCCGCAAATGCTCCCCGAGCTCGCTGCCCGACACTACAGAAATCGCTGATACGCTCCACTAGTGCACGTGCTGGCCGGCCGGCTCCTCTGAAACGATGCGATAGATGTCGCCGCCCTGGGTGACGAGGTAGATTTCACCCGCGCCGTCGCGCGCGAAGGACGCCAGCCCCGGCCTCGCGCCGCCGATCTCGTCCGTGTGCTCGACTTCGTCCACCACCGACGCTTCACGGGTGTCGGCAACCACCGCCAGGCTGAGCGACCACACGCGTCCGCTGCCGTAATCGGCGAAGAAGTAGCGCCCCTGGTAGCGCGATGGCAGCCGGGACCCTCGATAGATGTAGCCACCCGTGACGGCCTGGCCGCGCCCGCGGCCGTAGTCGAACAGCGGCTCGACGAGTGGCCCGAACTCGACGGGGGCGGGTGGCACACCCGGCGTGGCGATGCTCCCTTCCCGGTGGCGCCACCCGTAGTTGCGGCCCCCCGCGCCAGCCGGCTCGTAATCAATCTCCTCGCGCGCCCCCTGGCCCACGTCGCCCACGACGAGCGCGCCCGTGGCTTCTGCGCCGACATCGTCGAATGCATACCGCCACGGGTTGCGGTAGCCGAGCGCCCAGATCTCCGGAAGCACGCCCTCGCGTCCGACGAAGGGGTTATCCGGCGGCACCACGTAGCCGCGCGGGTCGTCGTCTGGCACGTTGACGTCCAGCCGAAGCATCTTGCCCAGCAGGGTGTCCGGCGCCTGCGCTCGATTCTGCGGGTCGTTGCCCGATCCGCCATCGCCCATGCCGACGTACAGATAGCCGTCAGGGCCGAAGGCCAGGTGGCCGCCGTTGTGGTTCGCGTACGGCTGCTCGATGAAGCGCCGGCCGTCCGGCCACAGGAAATCGAAACGTGAATCGAGGTCGGCGACGAGCAGGTCGTCCGCGCGGCGCTCGAAGCGGGCGATCACGGTGTGCCCCGCCTGGTCGGTGAAGTTGACGAACACGCGCCCGGACTCGGCTGCGTCCGGGGGAAACGCCAGTCCCAGCAGTCCGCGTTCCCCGCCCCGGCTGATGGTGTCGCGGAGATCGAGAAACGGCGTGTCCCTCGTCACGCCATCAGAGATGACGTGCACGACGCCGCCCTGGGTGACCACGAAGAATGTGTCCGCGACGACGGGGTCTTCGACGTAGGCCACTGCGGTGTCGAACCCGGTGGCGATCAGCTCGAGGCGGAGCGCCGGGCCGCCTTCGAGGGGTTGGACCAGCGAAACAGCGAGGACGAGCGCGGTTCCGAACGGACCCATGTGGCGGTTGACGGTACCACAGTCCGGGTCGGTGTCCGGATCGAGGCCGATTCTGCGTAATTCACGCGCAAGGGACCCACTGGGGGTCCGGGCAGAATTGGAGGGGTCATGATCCGGGGTTTTGTTCGCGCAGTGCTGATGCTCGCCGCAGTCGGGTTGACGGGAATCGCCGAAGCCCAGCCGCTCGGCACCTTCAGCTGGCAGCTCGCGCCGTACTGCAACGTCGTCACCGTGAGCGTCACACAGAACGGTTCCACGTACACCCTCGACGGGTACGACACCCAGTGCGGAGGCTCGAGCAGCCGCGCGCCGGCCACCGGCATCGCCGTGCCCAATCCGAGCGGCACCATCGAGATTGGCCTCGCCATCGTCACCAGCCCGGCCAGCACGCCGGTGCACGTGGACGCGGCCATCGATCTCGCCACGCTTGGCGGCACCTGGCGCGACAGCATCGGCGGCACTGGTGACTTCGTCTTCACCCCGGCGGGGGTTGGGGCCGGCAGTCCCAGGCCGCTGGCGACCGTGGCCATTCCAGATGGAGCGATCACGACGTCGAAGCTGGCGGACGGGGCCGTGGACGGGTCGAAGATCGACGACGCGCAGGTCCAGCGGCGCGTCCAGAACACCTGTCCCTCCGGCGAGTTGATGACGGGTGTGAGCCAGGACGGCACCGTGCTCTGCGAGGCCGTGACCTCCG
>DAIRFN010000022.1:0-28876 GCA_036795065.1 Vicinamibacterales bacterium | reverse complement strand
GGGCGGCGGCGGTCCGGATCCCTCGGGCCTCGAGCCCGTGCCGGTGGGCGGGCCCAACGTCACGCCCCTCCAGGCCGCGGCCGGCGTGGGCTACGGCTTCGGCTTCGCGGCCAACTCCCACCACTACGCGCCCACGGGCCTCCTGCCGGCGGTGAAGTACCTGGTAGAGGAAACCGGCGCCGACGTGAATGCCGGGGACGCCGACGGCAACACCGCCGTGCACCACGCCGCCGCGCGCGGCGACAACGAGATGATTCTCTACCTGGTCTCGAAGGGCGCGGACGTCAAGCGCGTGAACCGCTCCGGCCAGACGACGGTGGACATGGCCAACGGCCCGGTGCAGCGCACGCAGCCGTTCCCCGAGACGATTGCCCTGCTCGAGAGGCTCGGCGCGAAGAACAACCACAAGTGCGTGTCCTGCTAAGGGGCCGCGCCTTCGGCGCGGTGGGGCCCTTCGGGTGGGCCGCCCTTCGGGCGGTAACCCCTTCGGGCGGGCCGAAGCGCGGGCCTACTTCCGCCGGAACGCCGCTATCCGCGCGAGCGCCTTGTCCATGATGTCGTCGACCTCTCGCGACGGCACGGTGTAGTTGTTCGCGAGGAACGAGAACACCAAAGGCTCGTCATCCGCCGTGAGCACATAACCCGAGAGCGTGCGGATGTTGAACATCGACCCGCTCTTCGCCCAGACGCGGTTTTCCGCGGGCGTGCCCTTCATGCGCGTCTCGAGCGACCCGGCAGCGCCCGCAACGGGCAGCGCGTTCCGGTAGGGGCCCAGGAGCACCGGGTCGTTCCAGATCCGGGTCAGGAGCGCCGCCAGCGTCTCGGCGCTCACCATGTCGTACCGCGAGAGTCCCGATCCGTCGAAGGCGGCGTAGGTCTCGGGTGCGAGGCCCAGCGTGGCCAGCGTCTCGCGCAGCGCCTTCAGCCCCTCGACCTCGCTGGCCGGCGTGCCGGGCGGCGACAGCGACCACAGCAGCGTCTCCGCATACCCATTCCGGCTCCACTTGAGCAGCGCGTCCACAATCTCGAAGACTGGCGCCGACTGGTCGGTGACCCAGGTCTCGGCCGCCGAGAGGTCCAGCGGTTTCACCAGCGCATCGACGTCCATCGCCGATCCGCTGACGAAGATGCCCTTGCGCGCGAGCGCCTCGCGGAACGCGTTCACGAAGAGCTGGGTCGGGTTCTCGACCGCCGCGTACTCGATGCGCGGCTTCGCGCCCACGGCAATCTGCCCCCGCACCGTCAGGATCGTGAGCCCCGGCACGCGTTCGAGGACAATTCTCGTGGGCTCGCCCTCGGCGACGGTGGTGACGTCGTGATCGATGAGCAGCCCGCTGCCTGGTGGCGAAGTGCTGATGATGGCGCGCGCGCCCGGCTCGAGGCCGGGGCCGATCATCAGCTCCAGCTGGTTCTCGTGATACTGCAGGGCACCGATCGGCGAGCCGTAGCCGACGGCGAGGTCTTCCCACGACCAGCCGGAGCCCCAGCCCGGCTCGGCAAAGGCGTTGTCGTCGCCGATGAGGTTGCCGCCGATCACCTTTACCCCGCGCGCGGCAATCTGGCCCGCCCAGTCGTCCAGCGCGGCCCATCGGTGTGGATGGCGCGGGTTGATGGTGGGATCGCCGCCGCCGACGACGACGAGGTCGCCCTCGAGCGTGCCGTTGTCGAGCAGGGTCCCGTTGGCCAGGACCCTCGTCGTGTAGCGATAATCCCAGCCCAGCCTGCTGGCGGCGGCCGCCGCCGTCAGCAGTTTCTGGTTCGACGCCGGCACCATCATGCGCCGTTCGTTCAGGCCGTAGAGCGTGTCGCCGGACATGAGCGAGCGCACGACGACGGCCAGGTGCGCGTGGTCCAGGGCGGGGCTCGTGAAGAGCCCCGCGAGGTCGGCCTGCAACTGCGCGGTGGGGGAAAGAACCGGCGCGGGCGGCGGCTGTGGCGGCGGCGCGGGCGTGCGAGCCGCACAGGCTCCGGCCACGAGCGCCGTGGCCAGCGCCAGGACGACCGCCCTCCCGCGCGCCGCCGTCACGGCTTGGCCGGCGCCTCGGTGCTCGGAGTCGGTGGAACCAGCGCCGCGTCGAGCGCCTGCCACACCGCCTCCACGGACGCCTGGTCAACTTCGCCCGTGGCCTCCTCGCCCTCGCGGTTCCCGTAGTGCTTCGCGCCGGACCTGCCCACGCGCACGCGCTCGAACTTCCCGCCGTCGTAGCTGATGCCCACGTTCAGGATCGGCGCATTCAGCCCCGTGCTCACGGCGCTGGTGACGAACGCCGACATGCGCAGGGCCGCCAGCTTGTTGAGCAGCTCGTCGGCCTTCGCCCGGTCCACGTCGGCGGGCTGCCCGCCCTCGGGCGTGACGCGCCATTTCTCGCTCTCACCGTCCTTCACCTTCTCGAACGTCCAGGTCCCGGTCGAGCCCGTCGTGGCGCGGCCGATGCGCACGCGCTCGGCCGAGAAGGGCCGCGATTCGAAGAGGTCCTTCTTGTGATACTCGTCGAACGGCTTCTTCAGGTCGTCGGCCAGCGTGGCGTCGAGCGTGAAGACCATCGACCGCGCCTTGTCCCGTGCGTAGGGCTGCTCGCCCTCGGTCCGGCCGATCTCGAGCACCGTCTGGCTGCTGCCCACGCCCGCCATGATGCGCATCACCGGGGCATCGAGGCCGTACTTGGCGAGGTCGGTGGCGTTGTCCTCCACGATCGACGCCATGCCCGCAGTGGAGAGCCGCGTCAGCAGGCCCTCGACGGCCGCGTAGTCCGCGCGACCCGTCATCGGCGTCTCGATCTTCCAGTCGCTGTCGGACCGCGTGAGCCGGATGGAGTCGGGCCCGCGAGTCAGCTCGACGCTGTCGACCTTGTCGCGCTCGAACTTCACGACGCGCTTGTCGCGCAGGTCGAACGGCTGCTTGTCGAAGGTGGTCTCGATGTACGACGAGACCAGGAACACCTTCTTCTCGCCCGGCTTCATCGCGTAGAGGTCGCCCTGCATCGGCGTCTTGTCGCCGAGGTGCACCTCGCCGCTGACGTTGCCGTCGGCCTTGAACGCCACCTTGATGCGCGGCTCGGCCAGGCCGTAGGGCGCCAGGTCCGAGGCGTTCTCCTCGATGACGCGACTGGTCTCGAGGGACGCCAGGTTCGTCGCCAGGCTCGCGGCCTCGGTCGGGTCGGCGTCGGTGGCCATGGGCTCGGTGATCTGCCATCCGGTGTCCTTCTTCACGAGGACGGTGGTGGCGCCGCCCGCGGTGACGCGCACCTCCTGGATCTTGTCGGACTCGACCGCGAACACCTTCTCGTTCGGCTCGAGCCCCGGCGCGGGCTTCTCGGACTCGACGAAGTAGATGTAGGCGCCCAGTCCCGCCAGGACGAGGACGAGCGCCATCGTGGACCACAGGCCGCGCATGGGTTATCGCCTCCCGTACCAGGAGTAGATGCCAGCCGCGAAGACCAGGCCGGGAATGAGGAGCACCGACAGCATGAAGATGCGGCTCTGCTGGTCGGCCGTGAGCGTGAGCCGGCGATCCTCGGGCTCGCGCGGGCGGATGGCGATGAGGTTCTCCTGCTGCGCCAGCCAGTTCACCGTGTTCATGAAGAAGTCGCGGTTGCCCTGCACGCCCAGCACGCCGTTGGAGGCGAAGTCCGAGTCGCCGATGGTCACCAGGCGCGACTCCGGCTTGGGCGGTTCCTGGCCGGCCGGCGTCTCAGGCTTGAGCTCGGCAGGTGGCGGCGCGTCGGTGGCCGGTGCCGACACGGCGGCGCCCAGCGAGATGGGGCCCGGCTTGTCGCCGTTCTCGGGTTCCAGTGCCACGCGACCGTCACCCTTGGCCAGGGCGGCGATGTCGGCCTCGGCCCAGCTCTGCGCGCTCGTCTGGACGAGGGACTGCGGCGTGCGGCCGTTGACGCCGCCTTCCACCGCCCCGACCGACCGCGCCAGCGGGTAAGCGGTCATCAGCTGGAAGTTCGTCGTGATCGGGTGCGGCGGGTAGTTGGCGGCGACCGGCACCGAGGCATCGGTCCCGAGCAGCTGCCCGATGCCGCTGGCATCGACCACGATGTTCGAGCCGATGTCGAAGCCCCACTCGCGGAGGAACGCGTGGAGCAGCGGCGTGCCGGGGCGGGTAGGATCCTCCGGCGGGTCGAGGAGCGTCAGCACCTTGCCCCCGCGCGCGACGTACTTGTTGAGGGCGTCGATCTCCGGCTGCAGGAAATCGGTCTGTGGACCGGCGATCACGAGCACCGTGGCATCGGCCGGCACTTCCCGCGCCTGTGCCAGCACCAGCGGCGCGACGCCGTAGTTGTCCGCCGAGAGCGCCTGCGCCAGGTCGCTGTAGCCCGAGCGGCGGTCCGAGTTCGCCGTGTCCTTCTCGCCGTGTCCCTGCGTGAAGTACACCTTGCGGGTCTCGCCGGTCACCGCCTTGATCAGCGCGTTGGCGATGGCCTGCTCGTCGCTGCTGGTGGCGCGCTCGGTGCGGTCCTTGTACTCGATGACGATCGTGCCGAGCGACTGGATCTGCGCCGCCTTCGCCCGGAGGGGGTTCTTCTCCGGGTCGATGTACTCGGCCGTCACCTGCGACGACTGGTAGGTATAGGCGTCCAGCCGGTCGCGATAGCCGTCGAGCGCCAGCTCGCGGTCGAACACCGTGAACTTCACCGGCGCGTCGAGGTTCTGCAGGATCTTGATGGTCTGATCCGACAGGCTGTACACCTGGTTGGCGGTCAGGTCCCACCGCTTGTTCTGCCGCGAGGCCAGGTAGTTGACGGCGACGAGGATGCCGGCGAACACCAGGATGCCGACGAGCGACAGCGTGCCGTAGCGCGCGCTGCGACCCTCGTAGAACGTGGCGATGTCGCGCCACTGGCCGCCGAGATAGACCAGCACCAGGGCCAGGCCGCCCCACGCCGCGTACTGCTGGTACTGCGCCCATTCGGGGCGCAGGAAGCGGATGGCCACCGACGCGAAGACCAGCAGCGTGCCGATCCAGCCGATGACGCCGAACACTGTCGGCCCTCCCGCGTTCGTCTTCCGGGTTTCGGTGCTCATGTCGTCAGCCCCTCCACCGCTCGCTGTCCACCGACTTCATCGTCAGGAACAATCCCGCGGCGATGAAGCTCAGGTAGTAGACAACGTGCTTGGTGTCGATGATGCCCTTGGCGAAGTCGTCGAAGTGCTCGGTGATGGACAGGTAGTTCAGCACCGTCTGCATCGTCGGGCCGACGAAGGTCGACACCCAGTTGATGACCCACAGCAGCAGGAACACCGAGAAGGTGATCATGCCGGCGACGATCTGGTTCTTCGTGAGGCTCGAGATGAAGAGCCCCAGCGACAGGAAGCTGCCGCCCATGAGCAGCAGGCCGAGATAGCCGGTGGCAATCGGCTTCCACTCGGGCGTGCCGAACACGAACAGGATGGCGACGTGCACCAGCGTCACGGCCAGCATCACGGCATAGAGCCCCAGGGCGCCCAGGAACTTGCCGAGGATGATCTGCCAGTCGGTGAGCGGTGAGGTCAGCAGCAGCTCGATGGTGCCCGAGCGCTTCTCTTCCGCGTAGGTCCGCATGGTGATGAGCGGAAAGACCAGCAGCATGATGACGGTGGCGTTCATCAGCAGCGGCGCCACCAGCATCTGGTTCACGTTCATCGCGCTGCCGGGGCCCCCGGCCGACATCTGCATGCTCTGCCGCTCGAAGAAGGCGACCAGCGTGTAGAAGAACCAGCCGAAGAGCAGCGCGTAGAAGCCGACGAGCACGTAGCCGATGGGCGAGGCGAAGTAGCCGCGCAGCTCCTTGCCCGCAATGGCCAGCAGGTTACGCATTTGCCACCTCCTCGGTGTTCGCCGCGGGCGCTTCCGTCGATTCGTCCGTGATGACGCTGAGGAAGATGTCCTCGAGGCTCATGCGCATGGGCCGCAGCTCCAGCAACCCCCATCCGCGCGCGACCACCGCCGACGCGAGCTCGCGCCTGACGTCCACGCCCTTCTCGGTGTCGACCTCGAAGCTGGCGACCGTGCCCTGCGGCTCGGACCGCGTGACGCGGGTGACGCCCGGCACGTGCTGCAGCGCGCCCTGCACGTCGGCCGCCGGGCCGTCGGACTGCACGAGGATGGTCGCCGCCCCCTGCAGCCGCGAGGTGAGGTTCTCGGGCGAGTCCACGGCCACCACGCGTCCCTTGTTGATGATGACCACGCGCTGGCAGGTCTGCGACACCTCGGGGAGGATGTGCGTGCTGATGATGATGGTGTGGGTGCCCGCCAGCTCGCGAATGAGCTGGCGCGTCTCGATGATCTGCTTCGGGTCGAGGCCCGCGGTGGGCTCGTCGAGAACCAGCACGTCGGGGTTGTGAATGATGGCCTGCGCCAGACCCACCCGCTGCTTGTAGCCTTTCGAGAGCTTGCCGCAGTGGCGGTCGCCCATGTCGGCCACCCACGTCCGCTTCATCACCTCGTCCACGCGGTCCTTGACGTGCGAGCGGATGCCCTTGATCTTCGCCACGAAGGTCAGGTACTCGCGGACGGTCATGTCCGGGTAGAGCGGCGGGGTTTCCGGCAGGTAGCCGGTGCGCCGCTTGGCCTCGAGCGGCTGCTCGAAGACATCGTAGCCGGCGACGATGGCCCTCCCGCTGGTGGCCGGCATGTAGCCGGTAATAATGCGCATTGTTGTGGTCTTCCCGGCACCATTGGGACCCAGGAAGCCCAGGATCTGTCCCGATTCAACACGGAAACTAATATCGTCAACGGCCGTGAAGGGCCCGTAGCGTTTTGAGAGGTGGTCAACCTCGATCACAGTGTCGCTCCGATGATTGGGAAAACGGTGTAAGCTCTAGACCTGTCGTCACATAGTGATGACAGCCCCCCATCCTAGTCGAACCGCCACGGGGCGGCAAGCGCGCCCGGGAGACGGCTGACGTTGAAGCGCCTGATCGTAACCGGTCTGCTGGTCCTCCTCGTCGCCCTGGCTGGCGGCGCCTGGTGGTGGGCCAGACAGTCCCTGCCCATGTTGGACGGCGAACTGGGGGTCGCCGGCCTTGAAGATCCCGTCGAGGTCGTGTTCGACGGCCACGGTGTGCCCCACCTGTACGCGCGCAATCCCGAGGACGCCTGGTTCGCGGCCGGCGTGATGCACGCCCGCGACCGCCTCTGGCAGATGGAGCTGTACCGCCGCGTCACCCTCGGTCGGTTATCCGAGGTGATGGGCGAGACGACGCTGCCCATCGACAAGCGGTTCCTGTCGATCAACCTGCGGGCTGGCGCCGAGGCCGAGTGGTCGCGCCTCGTGCCCGACGCACGCACGGCGCTCGAGCGGTATGCCGCGGGTGTGAACGCCGTGGCGAGCCGGATGATCCTCCGCGAGCGGCCCCTCGAGTTACAGCTGCTGGGCATCCCGCCCGCGGAGTGGACCCCGGTGGACTCGCTGGCGATTGGACGCCTCCTGGCCTGGCGCCTGGCCGAGAACCATCAGGGCGAGCTCGTGCGGGCCGCGGTGGCCGCAAAGCTGGGGGCGGATGCGGCGCGCCAGTTGGGCGGACGCTATCCCTCGGATGCGCCGACCATCCTGAAGAGGCAGGGCAGGGCTCCAGCGGCGGAGACCGACGGGGGCGCGGCGCCTTCGCAGGGGGGACCGCCTTCGGCGGGAGGGGCCGTGGAAGGCAAGACCTCCCTTCGGGCGGGAAAATCGGACATGACCGCGCTCCGCCCGGTGGGACCGGCCTCCGCCCGGCAGGATATGGGGACCGCGGCGGGCGCCCGAAGAGGGGAGTGGCCGGCCGGACTCGAGTGGTTGCGGCCGATGGCGAAGCGAGGGAACAGCAACAACTGGGTGGTGTCCGGAGACCGGACCGCGAGCGGGCGTCCGATCCTCGCCAACGATCCGCATTTGATGGTGGAGTTCCCGGCGGCCTGGTACGAGATGCATCTCGTCGCAGCCGGGCTCGACGTGGCGGGCGTGACCCTGCCGGGCGTGCCATTCGTGGTCATCGGTCACAACGCGCGCATCGCGTGGGGGTTTACCAACTCCAACGCCGACGTTCAGGACCTCTATCTCGAGCGCATCGACGTGGCGCGCAAGCGCTACCAGTCGGCGGGTGGCTGGCAGCCGGCGCGCGTCACGCGCGTCGAGATTCCCGTGCGGGGACGTTCCCGGCCCGAGGCCTACGACATCTGGGAAACCGGGCACGGACCGATCTACGCGGACACGTCGCTCGACTGGGATGCGCCACCGGCGTGGCTGACGCCGGGCGCCGGCGGCGAGGCCGCCCCTGAGGGCCTGGTGTCGGCCTACGCGCTCCGGTGGGCCGGAACGAGCGGCGACATCGCGGGCAGCTTCGATGCGCTCAACAAGGCCACCGACTGGGCCACGTTCGAGGCCGCCATCTCCACGTTCGACCTGCCGTCCCAGAACATCGTCTTCGCGGACGTGGACGGGAACATCGGCTACGCGCTCAGCGGCCGGTTGCCCGTGCGCACCAGCGGCGACGGCACCATGCCGGTGGCCGGAAATTCAGGCGCCGGATGGGCGGATGGCGCGGCCGGCCCCGCACTGCCGCGCGTGCTGAACCCCGTCTCGGGGTACGTGGCCTCGGCCAACAACGAAGTCGATCGGGCGGGCGCGATGATCACCCGGGACTGGGCCGCCCCCTACCGCGCCACGCGGCTTCACGAGGTGTTGTCGGCGGGCCGCGGCCTCGGCATCGAGCAGATGACGTCGCTGCAGAACGACGTCAAGAGCGCATCGGCGGCACGCGTGCTGGCCGGCGTGAACCAGGCGCTCGCGACGGCGAAGGCGCAGGGCGCGGAGGCGTCGGTCATCGAGGCGCTGACCGAGCTGGCGGCCTGGGATCACGTGGTGGACGCGCGCCCGGTGGTGACGTTGTATCAGGCCTTCGAAGACGCCGTGTGGCGGCGCACGTTCGTCGACGAGATGGACGAGCCGCTGTTCCGCGTGTTCTACGAGTGGGCCGGCGCCGAGCGCCCGGCTGGCCTGCACGCCATTCTCGACGAGCGGCAGTCGCGGTGGTTCGACGACATCGCGACAGTGGAGAAGCGCGAGACCCGCGATGACATCTTCGCGCTGGCGGCCCGCGACGCCGCCGAGCGCGTGAGCGCGGAGTTCGGCCGCGGGGCGGGGCGCGCGTGGGACCGGGTGCACGCCATCCGCTTCGAACACGCGCTGGGAGGGGGGTCGTGGGCGCTGTCCTGGCTGCTGGACAAGGGCCCCGTGCCGGTGGCCGGCGACGGCACCACGGTGATGCGGGTGAGCTGGAACCGCGTGCGTCCGTTCGGGGCCTGGGAATATCCGTCGTGGCGGCAGGTGCTTGACGTGGGCCGCTGGGACGACTCGCGCGTGGTGCTGCCCACCGGGCAGTCGGGCCACATCCTCAGCCCGCACTACTTCGACCAGAACGAGCTGTGGCGCACGGGCCAGTACCGCCCGCACGCGTTCTCGCGCGAGTTGGTCCTCCAGGCGC
This sequence comes from Vicinamibacterales bacterium, assembly GCA_036795065.1. Lineage (GTDB taxonomy): Bacteria > Acidobacteriota > Vicinamibacteria > Vicinamibacterales > UBA2999 > VFZN01. The sequence continues at coordinate 19,426 of DAIRFN010000022.1, read as the reverse complement.
GCGCGCACCGGCTGGTGCTGGTGCCATAAGGGCCTGGATCAGGGATCAGATGGGGTCGGGGGCAGTCCTGATCCCTGGTTCCTGACCCCTGATCCCAGAGCCCTGATCCCTGCTAACATATGAACACCTGCTCATATGTTCAAGTCTCCCGACTCCTGCGAGGTCATCCAGATCGACCTGCCCCGCGTCCGGCGGCTGCGCGCGGCGCTGGTGGGCGGCGACACGGTCACCGGCCTGGCCGACACGTTTCGGGCGCTGGGCGATCCGACGCGCGTGCGCATCCTCGACGCGCTGTCGCACGGTGAACTCTGCGTCTGCGATCTCGCGGCCGTGCTGTCGCTCTCGCAGTCGGCGGTGTCGCACCAGCTGCGCCTGTTGCGCGGCCTGCGGCTCGTCCGCGCGCGCCGCGAGGGGCGGATGGTGTTCTACGCCCTCGACGATCTGCACGTGGTGGATCTCCTGCGCCAGGGCCTGAAACACGTCGGTGAGGCGGTGGCGCGTCCGACCCAGAAGCGGGCCTCCGCACGGGCACGGAGCGCGCGGTGAGCGCCCACGCCCACGAGTCGGCGCTCGGCTGCGACCACTGCGTGACCGAACCACCGCGCTCCACCGCGGCGCGCTCGCGTGGCGCGCTTGCCGTCCTCGCGGCAGTGCTCCTCGGCGCCGGGTGCGTGGCCGACCTGGTGTGGGGGGCGCCGGCATGGTCGCAGCCACTGTTCCTGGCGGCCGTGGCCGCCGGCGTCGTGTTCCCCGCACAGCGGGCCTTCACCGCGCTCGGCCGCGGCTCGCTCGACATCAACGCCCTCATGGTCATCGCGGTGGCCGGTGCCATCATCATCGGCGAGTGGGAAGAGGCCGCCATGGTGGTGTTCCTGTTCGCGGTGGCGCAGTGGCTCGAGTCGCGCAGCGTCGAGCGGGCGCGCACCGCCATCCGGTCGCTGCTCGATCTCGCGCCTCCGCAGGCGCGCATCGACGAGCACGGCGCCGAGCGCCTGGTCCCCCTCGACCTCGTCGTGCCCGGCCAGACCATGCGCGTGAGGCCCGGCGAGCGTGTCCCGCTCGACGGCACGGTGCTCGAAGGGCGCTCGGACGTCAATCAGGCGCCGATCACCGGTGAATCGGTCCCAGTCGAGAAGGCCGCGGGCGACGAGGTGTTCGCCGGCACCATCAACGGCCACGGCGCCCTGGCGGTGGCGGTGACGCGGCGCCGCGACGACACCACGCTGGCGCGCATCATCCACCTGGTGGAGCACGCGCAGGCCGAGCGCGCACCCCTTCAGCAGTTCATCGATCGCTTCGCCGCCTGGTACACGCCGGCCGTCGTCGCCCTGGCGGCGCTCATCGGCGTGGTGCCGGTGATGGCCGGCGGAGATGCCGAGACATGGGTCTACCGCGCGCTCGTCGTGCTGGTGGTGGCGTGCCCCTGCGCTCTCGTGATCTCGACCCCCGTCTCGATGGTATCGGCACTGGCCGGCGCAGCCCGGCACGGCGTGCTCATCAAGGGCGGCGCGGCGCTCGAACGGCTGGCCGGCGTCACCACGCTGGCGTTCGACAAGACCGGCACGCTGACCCGTGGCGAGATCGCGGTGGGCGGGACCGAGCTGCTGGACGGCATCGGCGAGCGGGAACTGCTGCGCCTGGCCGCGGGCGTGGAACAGCACTCGGAACATCCGGTGGCCACGGCCATCGTGCGCGCGGCTCGCGACCGCGACATCGCCGTGCCTTGCGCAGGGACCGTGCGGGCGCTCCCCGGCCTGGGCGTGGAAGGCGTCATCGACGGCGCCACCGTGCTGTGCGCGGCGCCGCGCCTGCTCGGCGAGCGTCAGCAGCTGAACCCCGACCTGGTCGCGCGCGCCGACCGGATCATCGCCGCCGGCATGTCTCCGGTCGTGGTGTTGCGCGATGGCCGTGCCCTGGGGCTCATCGGCGTGGCCGACCGCGAGCGCGAGACGGCGCGTGACACCGTGTCAGACCTCCACCGGCAGGGCATCTCGAAGGTGGCCATGCTCACCGGTGACCACGCCGCCACGGCCCGGGCCGTCGCGGCGCGCGTAGGGGTGGACGAGGTGCGCGCGGATCTGATGCCGGCCGACAAGGTCGCCGCCATCGGCAGCCTGCGGAACGGCGGCCGCATTGCCATGGTCGGCGATGGCATCAACGACGCGCCGGCCCTGGCTGCCGCCGATGTGGGCATCGTGATGGGCGCCATCGGCAGCGATGCGGCTATCGAGACAGCCGACATCGCGCTGATGACCGACGACCTGGCGAGAATCCCCTATGCGATTCGCCTGAGCCGCGCGACGGTGCGCAACGTGCACGCCAACGTGGCGATCGCGCTGGGGCTGAAGGCGGCGTTCGTCGTGGCCGCGGCCGCGGGGGTGGCCACGCTGTGGATGGCAGTGCTGGCCGACACGGGCGCGTCGGTCATCGTGCTCGCCAACGCGCTACGATTGCGGCGGTTTGAATAGCGCGCCGCTGAAGGCGTTCACGGCGCGCTGACTCCGCTCACGTCTCGCTTTCGCTCTTCACATCCTGCCGCTCCGGGGTCGCATCGGCCTTCGACCTGTCGTCTGAGAAGTGAGCGTCGACGAAGTCGTCGATGGCCGACTGGTCCACGGCGTCCACCCGTGTAAAGGCCAGGCCCATGCCGGCCTTCGCATCGCTCCAGCAGACGCGCGCGTCGAGATCGATGTCCTTTTTCGACCCCGGCAGGCGGAAGCGCAGCTTGACCTCGGTGTCGCGTTCGAGCGGGCTCGTGGTGCGGATCGCCATTCCGCCGCGGTTGATGTTGAGCGTCAGCGCCGCGGCGATGGTACCCCCCGCGCGGTAGGCGATGGGGATGCCGAGCACCAGGCGCGGGGAGCCGCGCCGGTTGAAGTTGTCGGGGAACAGGTGCGGTGCGAGCGACGGCAGGATGTGCTGGGCCGCGCTGTACTCGTTGATGTAACCGCTCACCCCGAGGGCCGCCAGGTCCCGCACCTCTTCCGCGCTCGACACCGTCCCGCTGAATACGAGGATGGGCAGGCGGCCGCCATCGAGCTTCCGCACGGCGCGGATGAGCTCCACGCCCGACTGGTGCGGCAACTTCAGGTCGACCAGGAGCAGGTCGATGTCCTCCAGGTCGGCGCGCACGCGCGCCAGCAACTCCGCCGCGCTCCTGGCGAAGGTCGCGCGATGCCCCGCGCCTTCGAGTGCGGCCATGAAGCGCTCGCGCACGAAGGGCGTGTCGTCTGCGATCAGCACGGTCTTGCCCGGCCCGGCAGATGACGTCATACGCCCGTGAGTATATAATCCCTTCAGGTTTATTGGCCGCAAGGAGCCTTTTTGATGTCTGCCATCTGTCCCGAGTGCGATTCCGCCATCGACGTCGACGAACTGGACGTCGATATCGGTGACGAGCTCACCTGCTCGGAGTGCGGCTCGTTGCTCCGCGTGGCCAACGATTCGCCCGTCGAGCTCGAAGTTGCCGACGACGACGACCTCGACGACGACGACGAGGATGAAGACGAGGACGACGTCGAGGATGAGGATGAGGAGCTCGACGAAGACGAAGACGAGGACGAGGACGACACCCTCGACGACGAAGACTGACGCCGCCGGCGAGAAGGCCGCCCGCCTCGAGGCCCGGCTCGCCGAGCTGGGTTCCGTGATCGTCGCGTTCAGCGGCGGCGTCGACAGCGCCTACCTGGCCATCACGGCCGCCCGCGTGCTCGGCCCCCGGGCGCTGGCCATCACGGCCGCCAGCGCCAGCTACCCGGAAACGCATCGGCAGCTCGCGCTCCGCGTGGCGCGCGAGTTCTCGCTCCACCACGAGTTCATTGCGACCGGGGAGATCGACCGCCCCGACTATCGCGCCAACCCGTCCAATCGCTGCTACTTCTGCAAGGACGAGTTGTACGTGCACCTCACCGCCGCGGCCCGCGCGAGGGGCTTCGCCTGCGTGGTGGACGGCAACAATGCCGACGATCGCGGCGACTACCGGCCCGGCAGGCAGGCCGCGCGCGACCACGGCGTGCTGAGCCCGCTGGACGACGCGGACCTCACCAAGGACGACATTCGCGAGTTGTCGCGGCGCGCCGGCATGAGCACGTGGGACGAGCCCGCCTCGGCGTGCCTCTCATCCCGCATTCCCTACGGCAGTGAAGTGACCCGCGAGAAGCTGCAGCAGATTGAGCGTGCCGAGGACGCGGTGCGCGCCCTCGGCTTCCGCGTCTTCCGCGTGCGACATCACGATGTCACGGCCCGCCTCGAAATCGCCCGCGGCGAGATGGCGCGTGCCCTCGAGCCCGGGGTCAACGAGCGCCTGGTGGCGGCCCTGAAGGCGCTGGGCTACCAGTACGTGAGCCTGGACCTGCAGGGCTACCGGTTGGGCAGCCTCAACGAGGCGCTCAGCCTGCGGCTCGTGCCGTGAGCCCCCGACGCGCGCTCATCGCGCTCGCCCTGGCCGTCGGGCTGGCCCACCTGCCGTTCCTGGCATCCAGCCTCGAAGACATCGACTCGGTGAACTTCGCGCTCGGCGTCCGCGACTTCGACGTCGCAGACCATCGTCCGCACCCGCCGGGTTATCCGGTCTACATCGCGATGGGAAAGGTGGTCGCGGCCCTCACGGGCCCGTTGTCCGGCGGAGCCGGCGCGTCCACGGTCGAAGCGCGCGCTCTCTCGATCGTGTCCCTGCTGGCCGCCATCGCCGCAACGTTCCTGGTGTTCCGCGTGTTTGCGGCGCCGCGGGCCACGCGCGCCGAGGAGCCCCCGTGGCGCACGCTCGACGTGCCCGCGCTGGCCACGACGGCGCTGACGCTGACGTGCCCGATGGTCTGGGCGCTGACCATTCGTCCCATGAGCGACCTGCCGGGCCTTGCGCTGGCCCTCGCCGCGCAGGCGTGCTTCCTCGCCGCGTGGTGGTGGCAGACGACGCCGGAGGGCGGCGACTCGCGGATGTCGCCCGACACGCTGACCGCCTCGGGCCGCATGATCGTCCTGGGCGCGCTCCTCGCGGGCCTGGCGGTGGGACTGCGCACGCAGACGCTGTGGTACACGGTGCCCCTGCTCGGCGTGGTGCTGGTGGATCGCATCGGCCGGGGAGTAGCGGGCGCCCTCATGGGCGCGACGATGACGTTCGCCATCGGCGCGCTGGCGTGGGCGGTACCTCTGCTGGTGGCGAGCGGCGGGCTGGGCCCATACCTGGCCGCGCTCGGCACGCAGGCGGGCGAGGATTTCGCCAGCGGCGAGATGCTGTACACCAACCCGGCGCCGCGACTGGTGGCGATGGCGCTGGTCCACACGTTCGTGGACCCCTGGGACTCGGTGCCGCTGGCCGCCGTGGTGCTGGCGCTGGCCGCGGCCGGGGCGCTGGGCCTGCTCGTCCGCGAGCGCCGCACGCTGGTGGTGGTGGCGGGGATGAGCCTGCCCTACCTGGTGTTCCACCTGCTGTTCCAGGACACGTCGTTCACGCGCTATGCGACGCCCCTGGTCCCGGTCGTGTCGTATCTCGCCGTGCGGGGCCTGGGATTCGTCTCCCCGCGGGCGGTGGCGCCCGCGGCTGCCGTCCTCACTTCGTGGGCGGTGGCCCTCGCCGCGCCGACGCTGTTGGAGTATGCCGCCGCCCCTGCGCCCGCCGTTCGTGTGGTCGCCGCGATGAACGCCGAAGCCAGGACGTCGGCGCCTGCCGCGTTGGCCATGCACCAGACCTTCCGTCGTCCCCTGCAGGCGGAGACCGTCACCGTCACGCCGGTGTTGCCGGCGCCGCCCAGGCGCGAGTGGCTCGAGCTGGCGAAGTTCTGGAGCGACGGGCACACGGGCCCCGTGTGGTTCCTGGCCGATCCGCGGCGCACGGACCTGGCCCTCGTCGATCCGCAGAGCCGCCGCGACGTGTCGGCCCTGCGCTGGGCCCCTGCATCGCGCCGCATCTTTGGTGACATGCGCCCTGCCGCGGTGGACTGGGTGCGCATGCCGCCCCCGCGCTGGTTTGCGGACGAGGGATGGTCGCTCACGCCCGAGACGGCGGGCATGGCGCGCCTCATGGGCCGCGGGCCGCACCTGGGACCGATCGTCGCCCGCGTACGCCGCGACCCGGCGGCCGTGCGCGCGATCGTCGGCGGCCGCAACCTTGCCGCGCCCGGGGATCCGGCCGCGCGCTTCACGCTGGCCATCGACGGGCGCGCGATCGACGGGTGGGACGTTCGGCCGGGGTTCTTCCTGCGCACGGTGGATCTGCCGGCGGGCGCGCTGGCGGGCGAGGGGGCCTTCGCGGCGTTGACGCTGCAATCGGCGGCGGCGACGGGAGGGGTGAGCCTTCCGACGGCGATCGAGCAGTTCGATCTCCAGGCGCTCGGCACCCTGATGTGGGGCTTCGATACCGGATGGCACGAGGCCGAGTACACGCCGGCGCTTGGCGTGTGGCACTGGTCCAGCGAGCGCGCGGCCCTCCGCATCGTCAATGCGACCTCCGCGGTGCGCGTCGATTTCGAAATCGAATCTCCGCTGACATATTTCGACGCGCCGAGCCAGGTAAAGGCCCTCGCGGGCAGCCGCGAGCTCGCAAGCTCGACCATCGGCGAGGGCGGTCGGTGGTCGTTCGAGGTGCCGCTCGACGCCATCGAGGCCACGGACGGTGTCATCACGATCGAAACTGCACAGAGCTTCGTGCCCGCCGAGCGCGGAAGCGGCAACGATCGACGCAGATTGGGCCTGCGCGTCTTCGATATTTCGATAAATCCGGTCGGTTTGCGTTGACACCACCGGAAGGCCCGCCGTATTCTCGCTCGCATGATCCGACGGATACTTCAGATCACATCGCTCGCTCTCGTGCTTTCGATCGGCGCGGCAGCATGCGCGAAGAACCCGCCCCCCGCGCCGCCACCGCCGATGCCTCCGCCGGCTGCACCGGCTCCGCCGCCACCACCGCCGCCACCGCCGCCACCGCCACCGCCAGCGCCGCCTGCGCCGCTCACCGAAGATCAGATCTTCGCGCAGAAGACGCTGGACCAGCTCAATGCCGAGCGGCCGCTGGGCGACGTCTTCTTCGATCTCGACCAGTCCACCATTCGCGACGATTCGCGTGCGGCGCTGGCGAAGAACGCCGAGTACCTGAAGCGCTGGGCGACCACGCGGATCAACATCGAAGGCCATTGCGATGAGCGCGGCACCGCCGAGTACAACCTCGGGCTCGGCACGCGTCGCGCCAACGCCGTGAAGGACTATTTGGTTAGTCTCGGCATCGCCGCCGACCGGATTGGCGTCGTGTCGAAGGGCAAGGAGTCGCCCTTCTGCACCGAGTCGAACGAGACCTGCTGGCAGCAGAACCGCCGCGGGCACTTCCTGTTCACGGCGAAGTAACGCGCCGCCCCGTACATGAAAAGGGCCGGGTCCCTGGAGGGATTCCGGCCCTCTTTTTTCAGAGTGGCCGGCCGGTCAGGCCGTCTCGGCTGCGATGGCCTCGGCGGCAGCGCGCGGATCCGGGGCTGCCGTGATGGGCCGCCCAATCACGAGGTAGGTGGCCCCGGCCGCCACCGCTTCCGCCGGCGTCAGCGTGCGCGCCTGGTCGTCCTTGCCCGCCTGGCCGGCGGGCCGGATGCCGGGTGTGACGATGACGAAGTCGGGGCCGCACGCCTCGCGGATGGCGGCAATCTCGAGTGGCGAGGCCACGACGCCGTCGAGCCCCGCGGCCTGCGCGAGCCTCGCCAGGTGCACCACCTGCTCCATCACCGGTCGCGAGGTGCCGACCTCGGCGAGCGCGGCCTCGTCCATGCTGGTGAGCACGGTGACGCCAATCACGAGCGGCCGGACGGCGCCAGTCCTGACCGAAGCCTTCGTCGCTGCCTCGGCGGCGGCGCGCATCATGGCCGAGCCTCCCGAGGCGTGCACGTTGACCATCCACGCCCCGGTCGACACCGCCGACGACACTGCCCCCGCAACCGTGTTCGGGATGTCGTGGAACTTCAGGTCGAGGAACACACGGTCGCCGCGCCCCGCCAGCGCGCGCACGATGTCCGGCCCCTCGGCGGTGAACAACTGCTTGCCGATCTTGTAGCCGGCCACCGCGCCGCGGAGCTGGTCGGCCAGTTCCAGCGCCCTGGCGCGCGAGTCCACGTCGAGGGCCACGAGAATCCGGTTCACGCGTGCACCGCCTTCGGGGGCGTGGTGTCGAAGGCCCCGATCAGATCGGCGAGCCGATCGAGCCGGTGGCGTTCGAGGTAGTCGTTCAGGCCGGCCAGCACCTTCGACCAGACGAAGGGGTCGACGAAGTTGGCGGTGCCAATCTGCACCGCGGTGGCACCCGCGAGGATGAACTCCAGCGCGTCGCGGGCATTGGTGATGCCGCCCATCCCGATGATGGGGATCTTCACCTCCTGGAAGCACTCCCACACCATGCGGACCGCGATGGGCCGGATGGCCGGGCCGCTCAGGCCGCCGAGCACGTTGGTGATGGTCGGCCGGCGCGTCTCGACGTCGATGGCCATGGCCAGGAACGTGTTCACCAGCGAGACCGCGTCGGCACCCGCATCCTCGGCCGCGCGTGCGAACGACGCCACGTCAGTGACGTTGGGCGTGAGCTTGGGGATGACGGGCAGGTGGGTGGCCTTGCGGACGGCCGACACCACCGCGCCGGTTCCGATGAGGCTGCACCCGAACTGGATGCCCCCCTCCTTGATGTTCGGACACGAGATGTTCAGCTCCAATGCGGCCACGCCCTCGGCCTGGCTGAGCACCTTGCTCACCTCGACATACTCGTCGACGGTCGTGCCGCAGACGTTGACGAAGACGCGTGCGCCGCGCTCGCGCAGCAGCGGCAGCTTCTCGTTCACGAAGCGGTGGACGCCGATGCCCTGCAGGCCGATGGCGTTGATCATGCCGGCCGGCGTCTCGACGATGCGCGGGGGCGGGTGGCCCTCGCGCTCGGTCATGAACAGGCCCTTGACGCAGACGCCGCCCAGCGCCGACAGGTCGGTGACCTCGTCGTATTCGAGACCGTAGCCGAAACACCCGCTGGCCGCGATGAGCGGGTTGGGCAGCTCCAGCGACCCGATGCGGACGGAGAGATCCTTTGCCATCAGTCCCACACGATCTCGGCGCCGTCGAAGACGGGGCCGGCAATGCACGATCGCACGAACTGCGCGGGCCCGGCGCCGTGCTTCACCTTGATGACGCAGCTGTAACACCCGCCCAGGCCGCAGCCCATGGTGCGTTCGACCGACACCTCGCAGGGCTGCCGATGGCGGCCGGCCACCTCGGCCACGGCGGCAAGCATGGGCTCGGGGCCGCAGGCGTAGATCATGGTGCTTCCGGGCGCGCGGGCCGTGAGGGCGCGATCCAGAGGCGCCGTGACGCGGCCGCGTTCGCCGCGCGATCCGTCCTCCGTGGCAAGGACGAGCGTGACACCGAGGCGCTCGAAGAAGTCGATGTAGAAGAGCTCCTGGTCCGAGCGGGCGCCGTAGAAGAGCGTGGAGGGCGTGCCGGCGGCGGCCAGGGCCTCGGCGAGCGTGGCGAACGGCGCCAGGCCCACGCCCCCTGCCACCATCCAGGCCTCCTTCGGCGGGGCCACGCTGGTGAACGGCCGGCCGAGCGGCCCGAGACAGGCGATGCGGTCGCCGGGCTCGGCCTCGTAGAGGCGGTTGGTCGTGCGGCCCGCGCGCTTGTTCAGGATGGTGATGGCCGTGGGGGTGCCGCGCTCGTCGCGCGCGACCTCGAACACCGAAAAGGGCCGGCGCAGCAGCGTCTCGGTCATGTCGGCCGGGCGCACCATGACGAACTGTCCCGCCCGGGTGCGCGCGCCGACCTCGGCGGCCGAGAGCGTGAGCACGTTGTAGTCGCGCGACAATCGCCGGTTGGCGATCACCGTCGCGTCGACGTCGATGGGCGGCATCAGGACAGTATACCCACCGGGGATCGGGAGGTCGGGAGTCGCAAGAGCGCCGGGCCGCACCCGTGTTCTGCGACTCCCGACTCCCCGCCCCGGCTCCCGACTCCCGACTCCCGGTTCCAGACGAGTTCCTGTACGATCCCGCCGTGCGCTACCTGCGGATGCTCTCCAACTCGGTGATCGCCGGCGGCCTGGCCGCGGGCTACCTCACCGTGGTGATGCTGCAGCTCAACCCGCAGTACCCGATCGACCCGGGCTCGGTGACGCCCGTGGCACTGATGATGGGCGCCGCCTATGGCGCCAACCTCACCGTCGTCTTCTATGCGCTCATCGTGTTCAGGCAGATCCTCGCCGTCGAGGTGCTGTCGCCCGGGTGGGTGAGCGTCCGCCTGCTGTCGTGGCTGCTGACGATGGCGGCGGCGGGCGGGGCGACGGTGATGTGGCTGAACCTCCGCGGGTTCGGCCCGGTGCTCGACGTGGAGACCGTGCGCCGGATGGCCGCCGGGGCCATTGTCGTGTCGGCGGCCGCGGGGGTGTTCCTGATGATCGGGCTTGCGCACCTTCGGCGGCGTGGCGGGCGCTCGAGCGCCACCATCCTCGTGCTGACCGCCATGCTCTCGGTGGTCATGCCGACGGTGCTGCGCGGGCCGGCCCGTGGCGCGCCGCTGCCCGCGCGTGTGCCCGCGCCTGTCGTCAGCGGGGTGCTGCCGACGCCAGTGCACGGCCGGGTCGTGATGCTGATGCTCGACGGCGCCTCGCTCGACGTCATCTCGCCGGCCGTGGCCGAGGGCCGGCTGCCGAATCTGGGCCGCATCTTCGATGGCGGGTCGATCGCGCACCTGGCCACGCTCAGGCCGACGCAGGCCGAGACGGTGTGGAGCGCGGTCGCGACCGGGCGCGGGCCGATGCAGAACGGCGTGCGTTCATCGGCGTCGTATCGCGTGCTGGGCGTGACGCCCGTCGTCTCGCTGCTGCCCGACTACTGTTTCGCGCAGGCGCTGGTGCGCCTCGGCTTCCTCTGGGAGGAGGCGCACACGGCCGAGGACCTCGGGGCGCGGCCGCTCTGGAGCATCCTGAGCGACCAGGGCGTGTCGGTGGGCGTCATCGGCTGGCCGCTGACCCAGCCCGCGGCGCCCGTGCACGGCTTTCTGGTCAGCGAGGCGTTCCACCGGATGAGCGGCGCCGAGCTCGACCTCGACGGGCCTTCGGCGGTCTGGCCGCCGTCGATGCTCGAGACGGCGCGCGCCAGCCTCGGGGTCGCGCCCGACCCCGATCCAGTGGCGCTGGTCTCCGTGATGGGCGGGCCGCCCGCCGGCGACTACGACATGGCCAGCGACCCGGAGCCGGTGGTGGCCGATCGCGTTCACGCCACGATGCTGGACGTGTTCGATGCCTCGTCGCCGCGCTTCCTCGCCGTGCGGTTTCCGGGCGTCGATGCCGTGGGGCACTACTTCCTGCGATACGCCACGCCGTCGGCGTTTGGCGACGTGTCGGACGACGAGCGACGCCGCTATGGGCGCATCCTCGAGCAGTATTACGGCTTCCTCGACGCGCAGGTGGGCCGCTTCCTCGACGGGCTGGGGCCCGACGACGTGCTGCTGGTGGTGTCGGCGTTCGGAATGGAGCCGATGAGCCTGAGCAAGCGGCTGCTCGAACGCGTCGTCGGCAACGCCGCCATCAGCGGCACGCACGAGGGCGCCCCGGACGGCTTCGTCCTCGCCTACGGCTCGCCGGTGCAACCCGGCCGGCCGGGACGCGCGTCGGTCGTGGACATCGCGCCAACCATCCTCTATTTCTTCGGCCTGCCCGTGGGCCGCGACATGGAGGGCTTCGCCCGGACGGAGCTGTTCCGCGGGACGTTCACGGCGGAACGCCCGGTGACGTACATTCCGAGCTACGGACGATGAAATGAAACCACGAAGGTACGAAGACCCACGAAGGGCACGAAGTCGGTCGTGGGTCATGGGCCTTGGGTCTTGAGGCCTTGAAGGGTCTTCGTGATCTTCGTGTTGCATCGTGTCTTCGTGGTTTCTTCTCGTCGGTGCGGGCGACACGCTCGGCGTGTTAGACTGAAGGCCTCTTTAATCGCGAACCCGCGAGTTCGCAAAGAGGGACAAATGAAACGCACCCGCTACGAGGTCCCGCCATGCCGGTAGTCATGGATGCGGACCGCATCGCCCGCGCGCTCACGCGCATCGCGCACGAAATCCTCGAACGCAACCACGGTGTCTCGGGCGTCGCCCTGGTCGGTGTCCGCTCGCGCGGCGTGCCCCTGGCGCGGCGCATCGCCGCCACGCTCGGCAGTGTGTCGGGCGAGGAGGTGCCCACGGGCGCCCTCGACATCACGCTCTACCGCGACGACCTGATGCGCGCCGCCATCGGCCCACAGCCCATCGTCCGTAAGACCGAGATCCCGTTCTCCATCGACGACCGCACCATCGTCCTGGTGGACGACGTGCTCTACACGGGACGGACGACGCGCGCGGCGCTCGACGCGCTCATCGACTTCGGCCGCCCGAAGGCCATCCAGCTGGTGGTGCTGGTGGACCGCGGGCACCGCGAGCTGCCCATCAAGGCCGACTACGTCGGCAAGAACGTGCCCACGTCGCGCAAGGAGAGCGTGCAGGTGCGCCTGCAGGAGCTGGACGGCGTGGATGAAGTGACCGTCGAGGCCGGGGAGTAGCGCCGTGGAAGCCGTCGCCGCCGCCATCGCCCTCAGCCAGAAGAACCTGCTCGGCATCGCCGACCTCAGCCCCGAGGAGATCGTGCTCATCCTCGACACGGCCGAGGCGATGAAGGAAGTCGGCCAGCGCGCCATCAAGAAGGTGCCCACGCTTCGCGGCCGGACGGTCGTGAACCTGTTCTTCGAGCCGAGCACGCGCACGCGCACCTCGTTCGAGATTGCCGAGAAGCGCCTCAGCGCCGACACCTTGAACGTCGCCATCGGCACCTCCAGCGTGGTGAAGGGCGAGACGCTGGTCGACACGGCGATGAACATCGAGGCCATGTCGCCCAGCATGATCGTGCTGCGGCACCCCTCGTCGGGCGCCTGTCACCTGCTGGCGCGCATCTGCAAGGCGGCCATCATCAACGCCGGCGATGGCATGCACGAGCACCCCACGCAGGCGCTGCTCGACGCGTTCACGATCCGCGAGCGGAAGGGCCGCATCCAGGGGCTGAAGGTGGCCATCTTCGGCGACCTGCTGCACAGCCGCGTGCTGCGGTCGAACCTGCTGCTGCTCACCAGGCTCGGGGCCGAGGTGTGGGTCTGCGGCCCGGCCACGCTCATCCCGCCGGGGCTGGACCGCCTGGGCGTGCGCGTCACGACGAGGGTGGACGAGGCCGTGGAGGGCGCGGACGTCGTGATGATGCTGCGCATCCAGCTCGAACGGATGGAGGGCGGCTATTTCCCGTCGCTCCGCGAGTACTTCACGACGTTCGGCATGACCGAGGCGCGGCTGAAGCGCGCGCAGCCGGACGTCATCATCATGCATCCCGGGCCGATCAACCGCGGCGTGGAGATCGCGTCCGAGGTGGCTGACGGGCCGTTCTCGGTCATCCTCGACCAGGTGTCCAACGGCGTCGCGGTGCGCATGGCGGTTCTGTACCTGCTGGCGGGTGGAGCGGAAGATGAAACGGTTGCTTAAGGGCGGACGCGTGGTCGACCCGGCGAGCGGCCTCGACGGCCGGTTCGACGTGCTCATCGACGGGGATCGCATCGCGCAGGTGGGGAGCGACCTGCCGGTCTCGCTGGCCGAGGGTGGCGAGGTGCTCGAGCTCGGGGCCGGGCTGGTCGTGTGCCCCGGCTTCATCGACATGCACGTGCACCTGCGCGAGCCCGGACAGGAGCACAAGGAGACGGTAGCCACCGGCGTGCTGTCGGCCGTGACGGGCGGGTTCACCGCCGTGGCGTGCATGCCCAACACGAGACCCGTCAACGACAACGCCGGCGTGACGCAGCTCATCCTGCAGAAGGCGCGCGAGGCGAACCTGGCGCGCGTCTATCCCATCGGCGCCGTGTCGCGCGGGCAGAAGGGCGAGGAGCTGGCCGACATCGCGGAACTGCGTGACGCCGGCTGCGTGGCCGTGACCGATGACGGCCTGCCCATCGCGACCGCCATCCTCGCGCGGCGCGCGCTGGAATACACCAGCATGTTCGGGATGCCCGTCATCGAGCACTGCGAGGATCAGTCCCTGAAGGGCGACGGTGTGGCGCACGAAGGGCCCGTGGCGGCCTCGCTGGGGCTGCGCGGCATTCCGGGCGTGGCGGAGGCCATCACCGCCGGCCGCGACATCCTGCTGGCCGAGATGACCGGCGGGCACGTGCACGTCGCGCACATGAGCGCCTGGACGACGCTCGAGGCGGTGCGGCAGGGCAAGAGCCGCGGCGTGCACGTGACCGCGGAGGTGTGCCCGCACCACTTCACGCTCACCGACGACCTGCTGACCGCGCCCATCCCGTACGACACCAACGCGAAGATGAACCCGCCGCTTCGCGAGGAGCGGGACCGCAAGGCGATGATCGACGGCATCGTCGACGGCAGCGTGGACGTGATCGCCACCGACCACGCCCCCCACCACTACGACGAGAAGAACGTCGAGTTCGATCGCGCGCCCTTCGGCATCGTCGGGCTCGAGACCGCGGTACCCATCTGCCTGGATCGGCTGGTGCGCGTGGGCCTCATCCGCCTGCCGCGCCTGGTCGAGCTGATGTCGGTGAACCCCGCGCGTATCCTGAAGGTGCCGGGCGGCACGCTGGCGCCCGGCTCGGTGGCCGACATCACCGTCCTCGCCCCCGACCTGCAGGTGACCATCGACCGCGCGAAGCTGCGCAGCAAGTCGAAGAACACGCCCTACCACGGCTGGACCTTCACCGGCGGCGTGGCGGCCACGCTGGTCGGCGGGCGGGTGGTGTACTCGAACCCGGAAGCCGGCTGGCCGGCCGGACGCGCCTGATCGACGGCTGACACGCATGGACCTGCTTCTCTGGCGGTGGAGCACCGCGGTCCAGTTCACGTCCCTCCTGATGGTGGCCGCGTTCTTCGTGGCCCTGGGCCGTTCGTCGCGGCGCGCGGAGCTGCGCTGGTGGATGCTGGCGTGGTTCGCGAACGTCGCGGCGCTCGGCACCACCGTGTTCTTCTGGTTCGTCCAGCCCCGCGTGCACGTCGGGTGGGTCATCGCCGCCTACATGGCCACGAAGCTGGGGTTCGTGTTGTGGCTCCTCCGAGGGACATGGGCGGTCGGCCGCCCCGGCACCGATCGCCCGTCGCAGCGCACCATCGTCACCGCGATCATGGCCTACGGGTTTGTCGGCGGGCTCTTCATCCCGTCGATCTCGGCCCTCGGCGTGGTGCAGCACCTGGTGATGGGAGTGCTGCTGCTGGGCGGCGTGCTGGCCCTGGGGCGAGGGTGCCGCCACGTGGCCTGGCTGGCTACGGGCCTCGGCATGCGAGGCACGCTCGCCCTCGCCGAGGCCGCCGCCTACTGGGTGGATCTCGACGCCGGCGGGCCGTTCTCCGCCGAGCTGCGGCAACAGGCCAGCTGGTTCCTCTCCGCGACCTCATCCCTGGACGCGGGCGTGGAGTGGTTCATCGCCCTGGGCTGTGTCCTCTCGTTCTCCGAGCGCGCCCAGCGCGAGCTGACGGTGACCAACCGCTACCTGCTCGAGGCCCAGGAGAACCTGCGGCGGCTCGCGGACCGCGACCCCTTGACGGCGCTCGAGAACCGGCGCGCCCTGTCCGAGGTGTTCAGGACCGTGCAGCCCGAGGGCGCCACGGTGCTCTTCCTCGACCTCGACGAATTCAAGCAAATCAACGATGCGCACGGGCACGCCGTGGGTGACGCGTGCCTGGTGCGGTTTGCCAGGGCCGTGCGCGATTCGTTTCGTCCCACCGATGCTGTCATCCGCTACGGCGGCGACGAGTTCCTCGTCGTGGCGCCGGGTCTCGATCACGTGGCCGCGATGGAGCGGGTCGACAGGCTGCGCGCGCGCCTGGCGCTGGAGCCAGAGCCGCACATCCACTTCACCTGCGGGGTGGCCAAGCTCGACGCCGGCGGATCGCCTGACGAGACCCTGCGGGAGGCGGACCGCGCCATGTACAGGCTGAAGAGCCGCGCCTGATGGTACAGTTTCGAGGATGAGCAGTGTCCCGACGGGACGAGATCGCGTCCTGCCGGCAGCCATGGGCCTGGCGGCGGTTCTCGGGCTGGCCGCCGTGCTTGGCGCACAAGCGCCAGCGTCCGGGGCGGATCCCGCCACCGTGTCGGCGGACGCGCTGATGACCACCCTCCGCACCCTGGCCTCCGAGGAGTTCGAGGGACGTGGCGCGGGCACGCCTGGTGGCGCGAAGGCGCGCGCGTGGGTCCGGGAACGCTTCACGACCATCGGCCTGCGGACCGCCAGCGATTCGTTCGAGCATCCCTTTTCGTTCACGCCGCGCGGCCGCGGACAGCACGGCGGTGATCTGCCTCCCGTGAACGGCGTGAACCTGGTGGGCATGTGCCCCGGCACCAACCCGGCTCTTCCGGTCATCGTTCTCTCAGCCCACTACGATCACGTGGGCGTGCGCGGAGGGCGGATGTTCCCGGGAGCCGACGACAACGCCTCGGGCGTGGCCGTGCTGCTCGAGGCGGCGGCCTCCTGCGTGCGGCAACCCTTCCGGCGCACCGTGATCGTCGCCGCGTTCGACGCCGAGGAAGTGGGCCTGCAGGGAGCGCGCGCCTTCATCGCCTCGCCGCCGGTCCCGAAGGATCGCGTCGCCGTCAACGTGAACCTCGATATGCTGGCCCGCGGCGACCAGGGCGAGCTCTATCTCGCAGGCCTGCACCACCACCCCACGCTCCGGCCGGTGCTCGAGCCGGTGGCCGCACGTGCGCCGATCAGGCTGCTGTTCGGACACGACACGCCGGGATCGGGAAGCGACGACTGGACGATGCAGTCGGACCATGGCGTGTTCCACGAGGCCGGCATCCCCTTCGTCTACTTCGGCGTGGAGGATCATCCCGATTACCACCAGCCTACCGACACGGCGGACAAGGTGAACCCCGAGTTCTTCGCCAAGGCGGCGGCCACCGTCCTCGACGCGCTCCGCGCCCTGGACGCGGGGCTGAAGTAGGGCTTCGCGATTCACGAGAT
This sequence comes from Vicinamibacterales bacterium, assembly GCA_036795065.1. GTDB lineage: Bacteria > Acidobacteriota > Vicinamibacteria > Vicinamibacterales > UBA2999 > VFZN01. The sequence goes on along the minus strand of DAIRFN010000022.1, from coordinate 2,432 downwards.
CCGTGTCCGATCTAAAAGCCCGGCTCGATCATCTGTATTCGGCGTTCGATCTGGAGAACGTCGTCTCCGATCCCATCTGGATCGTCCGTCGGTTCCGCCATCCCGCGGACCGCGAGATCGTCGCCTTCTGCGCGGCGGCGCTGGCGTTCGGGCGGGTCCAGAGCGTGTTGAACTCCATCGAAGCGCTGGTGGCGGTGATGGGCGAGCACCCGGCGGAGTACGTCCGGCGCTTCGAGCCCGAGGTGCACGGCGCGGCGCTCTTTCCGCTGGTGCACCGCTGGACGCGCGGGGTGGACCTGGTGGCACTGCTGTGGCTCCTCCGGCAGATCCTGGAGCGCGGCGGATCGGTCGAGGGCTTCTTCGCCGAGGGGCTGGACCCGCACGCCGAGACCGTGGAGCAGGCCATCGAGTCGTTCTCGACCCGCGCAATGGCGTTGGACCTGACCGAGGCCTACGGGCGCGTGCCGGCGAAGCCTGGCGTGGCCTACTTCTTCTCTCGTCCCTCGTCTGGCGGCGCATGTAAGCGGCTGAACCTGTTCCTGCGCTGGATGGTTCGCATCGACCGCGTGGACCTGGGCCTGTGGTCCCGCGTCCGGCCCGCGCAACTCGTCATCCCGCTCGACACGCACGTGATCCGCGTGGGCCGATGCCTGCGGCTGACGCGGCTCACCAGCCCCGGTTGGCGGATGGCCGCCGACATCACGACGTCGCTGCGCGCGCTCGAACCGCGCGACCCGGTCAGGTACGACTTCTCGCTCTGCCACCTCGGCATGATGAGCGCATGCGGATTCGGCACGAAGCAACGGGACAGCCACTGCCCGCTCAGGGGCGCGTGTCATCCTGCGCCGAGGGCTCCGAAGAAGAAAGTGAGAAGTGAGAAGTGAGACGTGAGAAGCACAGAGGCGCCAGGCCGGGTGCTTGCGCCGCACCATGGTGCTGGCGCATCATCCCGTCGAGGTTCCCATGACCACTGTCCTGCTGCTGACGACGCACCTGCTGCTGGCACAAGCGGTGGCGCCCATCGACGCCGAGGACGCGGACAAGCTCACGCAGCTGATGCGCGCGTCCGCGCAGGGTGACGTCAAGCTGGTCGAGGGCCTGCTGGGGAAGGGCGCCGACCCGAACGCCCGCAGCTCGGCCCAGAGCCTCACCGCGCTGATGTTCGCCGCCTACCACGGGCACGAGGCCGTGGTGAAGGCGCTGCTCGGCAAGGGCGCGCGGCTCGACTTGAAGGACAATCTCGGCGCCGCTGCGGTGGACTGGGCGGCGTTTGCCGGCCATACCGAGCTCGAGAAGCTCCTCACCGGGCGCGGCGCCGCGCTCAACCCATTCCTGAACGTCGGGACGCTGCCCGTCGGCACCATGGACAAGGCGGCCGCGAAGCCGAAGTAGGCGGCGCGGTCCCGATTTGATGCCCGATCGATCGTTGCTCGAGCGTATCTCTGCGGCCCTGGCGCCCGACGCGCGGATCACCGTGATGACCGGCGCCGGCGTCTCCGCGGCCAGTGGGGTGCCCACGTTCCGCGGCGCCGACGGGTTGTGGAAGGCCTTCCGCGTGGAGGACCTGGCCACGCCCGAGGCGTTCGCGCGCGACCCGCGCCGGGTGTGGGAGTGGTACGACTGGCGGCGCGCGACGATCGCCGGCTGCGAGCCCAACCCCGCCCACCACGTCCTGACGTCGTGGAGCCTCCGCTTCCCGCAGTTCACCTTGATTACTCAGAACGTGGACGGCCTGCACGAGCGCGCGGGTGCGGCCGACGTCTTGCGCCTGCACGGCTCGATCTGGGAGGTCGGCTGCTGGCACGAGTGTGGAGCGGCACCGCCCCGCTGGCGCGACGACACCGTGCCGTTACCTGTCCTTCCGCCGCCGTGCCCTCACTGCGGTGGTCCGCTGCGTCCGGGCGTGGTGTGGTTTGGCGAAGTGCTCGATGCCGATGTCGTGGATCGATGCCTGGAAGCCACGCGGTGCGACGTGTTCTTCACCGTCGGCACCTCGGCCATGGTCTATCCCGCCGCGGGGTTTCTCGATCAGGCGCGCGGCCATGGCGCCATGACGGTCGAGATCAACCCCGTGGCCACGCCAGCCTCGTCTTCGGTCGACGCGGTGCTGGCTGAACGGGCAGAGGTGGCACTGACAACGATCGACGCCGCGCTCGGGCCGCATCCGCTGGCCCTGGCGACACCCCGGCTGCGCATGGAGCCCCTGCTGCCGAGGGACGTCGAGGCCGCGCACGCCCTCTGGACCGATCCCGAGGTGCGCCGCTATCTGTGGGACGATCGGATGATTCCTCGCGACACCGCGGAAGAGGTGACGCGCGCCAGCGCGCACGACTTCGCCGGGCGCCGCTTCGGGCTGTGGCTCCTGTTCGCGCGCGATGCGCCGGGCCCGCCGATGGGATTCTGCGGGCTGCGGTCGGCGGGTGTGGGGAACG
>DAIRFN010000206.1:3256-10410 GCA_036795065.1 Vicinamibacterales bacterium | reverse complement strand
ATGAACGCCGGCCGGTGTCGCAGCGCCTGGCGGAATGCGACGGCGCGCGGGAGTGGTCGAACGCGCAGGCCGCGCTGTGGTGGCAGACGCACCTGCCTGGGCTCGAGAGGGACGTAGCGCCCGTCACCGAAGCGCCAACGCGGTCTTGAACCCGGCGTCGCGCCAGTGCGGCGCGGCTTGCGTACGCACCACCGGTCTGCGACTATCCCGCCATGGAGTTTGCGCTCTCGCTCGTCTCCGACGAGCAACGCGAGTTGCAGTCGGCCGTGGAGCGGTTGTGCCGTGGCCCGCTCGGGGCACTGGAGCGCCAGGCCGGCGAGACCGATGTCGTCGATCGCACGATCGTGGCGAGCCTGAGCGAGGCCGGGCTCCTGGACTGGGCGCTGCCGGGCTCGTACGGCACCGGCAGGCACGCGCTTCGCGCACCGGACGCGATGTCGCTCACGTCGTTCTGCCTGGTTCGCGAAACGCTGGCCCGGTTCTGTCCGCATGCCGAGCTCGTGTTCACGATGCAGGGCCTCGGCTCCGGGCCCATCTCGTTCTTCGGCACGGAGGACCAGCGGCGCCGCTATCTGCCCGCCGTGGCCAGCGGCACGCGGATCGCGGCCTTTGCCCTCACCGAGCCCGACGCCGGTTCGGACGTCGCGGGCCTGGGCATGACGGCTGAACGCGACGGAGACTCGTACATCCTGAATGGCCGCAAGACGTTCATCAGCATGGCGCCGGATGCGGATCTCTACACGGCGTTCGCGAAGACGGCGCCCTCGGCGGGCCGCGAAGGCATCTCCTGCTTCATCGTGGAGAAGGGCATGCCGGGCTTCGACCCCGGCGAGCGCCTGGCGGTGATGGCGGCGCATCCCATTGGGGCCCCCGTGTTCACGAACTGCCGTGTGCCGGCCGTCAACCGCGTCGGGGACGAGAACGCCGGGTTCCGGATCGCAATGGGCACCCTGGACTTCTTCCGTACGACCGTCGGCGCCGGCGCGGTGGGACTGGCACAGCGCGCCCTGGATGAAGCGCTGCGCCACGCGCAGCAGCGTCGGGCGTTCGGGCGATCCATCGCCGGGTTCCAGGCCGTGCAGATGAAGCTCGCCGCGATGGCGACCGACCTCCAGGCGGCGCGCCTGTTGGTGTACCGCGCCGCGCTCACGCGCGATCGTGGCACCCGGCCGCGGGTCACGCTCGAGAGCGCCCAGGCCAAGCTGTTTGCCACGGAGGCCGCCCAGCGCGTGATCGACGCCGCGGTGCAGATCCACGGCGGGATCGGGGTGTTGAAGGGCGTGGAGGTGGAGCGCTTGTACCGCGAGATTCGCGCGATGCGCATCTACGAGGGCACCAGCGAGATTCAGCACCTCGTCATCGCTCAGCAGTTGCTCGCCTCCCCGGTGTGAGGCGCCATCCTCACCGATCATCAGCCGTGCTACGGCACGGTCACCGCCCGCGTCTCGGTGGAGAGACCGGCTCCGCAATAGTTCGTGGCCTGCACACTGAGCAGGTACGTGCCCGGACCGACGACGCCGCTGATGGACCTGCCAGGCAGGATCAGCGTGCCGTTGAACGCGCCGGCGACGTTCAGCGCGTAGCCCGTGGGCGCCGGGCCAAGGTCCGGCGCATCCCACCGCGCCGCGACGAGGTTGCCCACGCGATAAGCCACGAAGTTCGACGGGGGCTGCAACTCTCCGAGGCAGGCGCCCGGGAACGTGAGCGTCACCGAGTTGGACGATCCGCTGCTGCCGGCGGCGTTCACCGCCCGGACCGCCAGCGTGTACGTGCCCGCCGGTACCCCGCTGAAGGAGAACGCGTCGGTGACGCCGAGCGGAATCGACGCGTTCATCGCGCCGCTCACGTCCAGCACCAGCGCCGATGGCGCGCCGCCGGTGAACGTGTTCCGCCAGGCCAGCGCCACGCGCGAGGTGGCGACCACCCCCACGAGATCCGCAGGCGTTGACGGCGCCACCGGCACGCCCACGTGGAACAGCACTTCATTCGAGGGCTCGCTCAGACCCGCGCTCGACATCGTGTGCACGCGGGCGTAGAACGACCCGGTTGGCACGGCGATCGAGAACTGAGGCGCCGTGCTGCCGGTGGGGATCGTGGCCAGCACGCCACCCGGTGTGGCGCCCCCGGCGAGAACATACCCCGTTGGCTCGGGGCCGACGAGCGGCGCGTTCCACCTGAAGGTCGCCACGTTGCCTGCGATCGACGAGACGGAGAGGCCGGTGGGCGCCTGCGACGTCGTCACCCCGTCGTCGTTCAGGATCGTGCCCGTACCCTGGCCGTCGGCGATGACCGCATTGAACGGCCCCAGGAGGTTGACGGCGAACGCCTCATCGGCCTCCATCACGCTGTCGCCCTTGATGGCCACCTGCAGCGTGCGCGCCGGAACGCCCGGCGGGAAGGTGAGCAGCCCCGCGGCGGGAATGTAGTCACCACCGTTCGTCGTCGTCGTGATGATGATCGAGAACCCGCCGAGCGACCCCCCATCGGGGTTGATGCTGTCGTCGGTGACGAACAGCTGCCAGCTGCCATTGGGATCCGTGCCGTTGAACACCGACAGTGCGGAGCCATAGGGCCCCGCGGGCGCTGGTGCCGGCATCGTGGCCTCGGCAGGCGCGTTGTCCGCCGGGGCGAACGTTCCGGACACCAGTTGTGCAGGTGGTGTGGGCGCCCCGTCTTGAAACATCAGCGTGACGTTGGTCACGTCGTTGCCGACGCCGATGTCCGACATCACCATCGCCGCCTGACCACCCGGGCCCACGAGCAGCACGTCCATGTCGGCCGGAAAGGTGTGCGTCAGCTGATCGAGACGCACGGCTACGTGCTGAACCGTGCCCGTGAGACCTGACACGTTGATCGTCGCCGGGTACGGCGCCGCAGGGCCGGACGCCGGAATCGACAGCGGACCGGAGGACTGCGTGAAGGCAGCGGCAGTGGCCGACGCGTCGGCGGTGAGGTAGTGGATGCGCGACTCGACGAGGTTCGGGTGGCGCAGAACGACGCGCAAGGTGGCGACCGATGTGCCGCCATCGCCCTCGGCGACCGTGACGCCCTCGATCGAGAACGTCGGGGTGGCCTGGCGCGCGGTGCCTGCCGAAGAGAGGCACATCGCCGTCGTGGTCGTCAGGGCGAGTCGCTGAAGAAAGACGCGTCGCATGCACCCTCCCGTGGTCGGAAGCAAGGCCGGGGACCCTGCGCTGCCGCCATACCACACACAGCTCTCCCGCGAGTCAAGCTGAAACGGACGGGCGATAAGGCAAGCTCAACCTGAACATGGACAGCCGCGGCACGTGATCGTCGGCAGGGATCTGATCGAAATCTGAGCGGCGTGAGGTGTCGCTCAGATGCGCATCCCGCTGTACCACCACTGGTCCCCGCTGAAGCGCCGGGCCCCGTGGCTCCGGGGAGCGCGCGCTGCTACGCTGACGCGGTCATGAGCACCGCGCCCCTGCTGCTGATCCTGGCGCTGGCACAAGCGGCGCCGAGCCAACCGGCTCCGCCGACCGCGCGCGAGATTGCGCCGGACACCTACCTGGTACCGGGCGCGATGCTCCCCGACCGCGGGCCCGACGGGAATACGGTGATCGTCGTCGCACCCGCGGGATTGATCGTCATCGACACGGGGCGGCACCCGTGGCACAGCGACGGCATCCTCGACTTCGCGCGCAGCCGCCGCCTCCCGGTGGCGGCCATCGTCAACACCCATTGGCACCTGGACCACTCGAGCGGCAACCGACGCGTGAAGGCGGCCCACCCTGCGGCGAAGGTGTACACGACCCGCGCCGTCGACCGCGCGCTGGCGCCCGGCGGGTTCCTCGTCCGCAACCTTGCCGCCGCGCGTGAGCGGCCGCCGGAGAAGTCCGCCGCCAGGCGGGAAGAGACGGACTTGTTCATTGCCACCATGCAGGCGCACGATGGCCTGCGGCCAGACGTGGCCGTGGACGAGTCGGGCACGCTCATGCTCGCGGAACGCCCTCTCACCGCACGCGTGGCCGTGGATGCGGTGACCGACGCCGATCTCTGGCTGTACGACGAGGCAAGCGGAGTGGCGGTGATCGGCGACTTGGTGACGCTCCCTGCCCCGTTCTTCGAGACCGCCTGCCCTGCCCGATGGCAGGCCGCGCTGGACGAAGTGTGGGCCACGCCGTTCCGCGTGGCCGTGCCCGGGCACGGTGCCCCGATGACCCGGACCGAGTTCGACACCTATCGCCGCGCCTTTGGCGCGTTCCGCGCGTGTACTGGGAGCGACAGCGCGGCCGCCGCCTGCGCCGCCGCCTGGACGCGTGACGTGGGCCCGCTGCTCGGCAGCGACGGGGATCGCCGCCAGGCGACGGACTTCGCCACTTATTACGTGGACTTCCTGCGGAAGAACGGCGGGGCCAGCCCCGATTGCCGCGCGAAGTGACTGGCGGACGGCTCCGATGGCTCAGGGCGTCGCCGCCAGGCTCACGTTGAGCGTCGTCTGCTCGCCGTCACGAATCACCAAGTCACCCCCGTAGGCGCGATATCCTGGTCGGCTCGCCTCGAGCCGGTGCGTGCCGACGGACAGTTGCACCACGAAGTGACCGCCGGCTGAGCTGACCCACCGCTGGCCATCGATGGTCACCTCCGCGCCAGCGGGCTGGACGAAGAGGTCCAGTGTGCCGTAGCCGGGCGCCTGTGCGGTCGTGGCCGCTGGAGTCGGTGGCGCCGGGAGCGCCGGCGGCGTGCCCGGCACGCGGTAGCTCCCGGCCGGCGGGGACGGGAGCGCCGGCGCGAGATCCGGCGGCACGCTCCGCTCACCCGGGGGCAACTGCAGCATCGCCTCGCGCAGCGTGTAGCTCGACCGTGGCGGGAGATACAGGTTCCTGCGAACGGTCTGGTAGCCCTCGAGATAGAGGACGATGCTGTGTCCTCCAGGTGGCACGGGCAGATCCTGGAACACGCCGTCGAAGTCGTCCACGATGCCGGCGTAGAAACCGTCAACGAACACCGCCGCGATCTTCGCGGCATTCGGCGTCACCTTGATGTGCAGTTGCGCCCGGTCGTCGTAGACGGGGTAATACCAGTAGGGGTAATCCGGCCACCGCCACCAGGGGTAGGGGCCGAAGATGGGATCGTAGAAGTAGCCGCCGATGAAGACGCGCCCGCGCACAATCCTGGTCGGCGGCCGGTGCGCGGGATGAGGCGGTTCAGGGGAACCCGCTCGCGGAGGGGCGCCCCCAGGACGCCCGCCGGGTTTCTGGGTCTCGACCGCCGGGTTTCCGGAACCGGGCTCGTCGGCCGCGGCCACGGCGACGCCCGGCAGGACCCCGAGTACAAAGCAACTTGACAGGGCGAACCCTGCCAGCCGCAGGAGCGGTGACATAACGACCTCCGATTCTTCAGGTCGCCGGCATTCACCATAGAGTGAAGCAAACGGCATTCCGCGATCGGGAGCGGACAGGGGAGCGCGATTCCTTGACGGGCGGCACGGGTGGCGCTACCTTGCGCCATGCCAGCCCCGACCCCGGATCGCTCCCGCTCCGCTTCACCGTCTTCGCCCGGCGCCACGGCGATCACCCGTCGCGAACTGCTCGCCGGCGCGGGCGCGGGCGCCGCGGCCCTCCTGCTCGACCCGCGCGGCAGCCACGCGCAGCCGGCCGCGGGACGCGCCGTGATCTTCGCGAACACCACGGTCCTCTCCACCGCCGACATCGTGCAGCACGGCGTCGCGCTGGCGGTGCAGGGCGACACGATTGCAGCGATCGGGCCCACCGACCAGATTCTCGCGAAGTATCCCCAGGCCGAGGTGTACGACGGACGGGGCAAGGCGCTCCTTCCCGGCCTCATCAACTGCCACGCGCACCTTGCGGCCACGCTCGCGCGCGGGTTCAACGAGGACTTCGGGTTCCCCAACAGCTATCGCCTGGCCGTCTCACCCAACAGCCTCATCTCGCGTGAGGAGGCCACGCTGATGGCCGTGGTCGGTGCGCTGGAGGCCATCCGCACCGGCAGCACCACCGTCGTCGAGAACGTCGCGGGGACCGCCAACACCGCCGCCGAACTGGCGCGGACCGGCCTGCGCTGGGTGTTCGCGGAGTCGGCCACGGACCGCGTGGGCGGGTCGCCGATGTCGCCGGGGATTCTCGCGAAGGGCGAGGCGCCGCAGTTCTCGCAGAAGATGCGCGAGGACGGCCTGAAGCGCATCAACGACCTTCACAGCGCGTGGCACGGCAAGGAGCAGGGGCGCATCACCGTGTTCCCGGCCGCCGGGCTCGCGGAGAACTCGTCGCCGGAGCTGCTGCGCGCGGTGCACGACTTCGCCGAGAGGCACGACCTCGGCTACACCATTCATCTCTCGCAGAGCCGCGCCGAGGTGGCCTACATGCAGCGCCATCACGGGATGAGTCCGGTCGCGTTCCTCGCGAAGCACGGCTTCCTGGGCCCGCGCCTCTTCGCGGCGCACTGCCGCTACGTGGACGATGCCGACATCGCGCTCCTCGCGAAGTCGGGCACCATCGTCACGCACCAGGCGGGCATGGCCGGCAACCGCGGCGTGGCGCCGCCCATCCCCGCGCTGCGCGCCGCCGGCGTGCCCATCGCGATGGGCACCGACAACAACACCACTGACATGTTCCTGGTGTTGCGCGCGGCCCTGCTGATGGAGCGCGTGCTCCGCGGCGACGACGAGATTCCGGGCATGAATCCCCAGCCTGAGGACGTCTTCGAGGACGCCACGGTCGGAAGCGCCAAGGCGGTGCGGCAGACGCGAACGCTGGGGACGCTCGCGGTCGGGAAGAAGGCGGACATCCTCGTCCTCGACACGCAGAAGATCCATCTCGTCCCGGCGGTGCGCATCCTCTCCGCGTGGATTCACAACGGCCAACCGTCCGACATCGAGTCGGTGATGATCGACGGCCGGTTCGTGATGCGGGGCCGCAAGATCCTCACCGTGGACGAAGCGGCCATCATCGCCGAGGCCGACAAGGTGGGGAAGCGCGTGTGGGCGGAGGTGCAGAAGGCCACGCCGATCGTCATCCCGGGCCGGCCGCGTCCGCGGTGAGCGCCGGCCCGGTTTCATGAACGCCCGCCTCGCGCTCTGGTCCCTCACCTCGGCGCTTGCCGGGTTCCTCTTCGGCTTCGACACCGTGGTCATCTCCGGCGCCGAGAAGACCATCCAGGCGCTGTGGGGGCTG
>DAIRFN010000206.1:0-3156 GCA_036795065.1 Vicinamibacterales bacterium | reverse complement strand
AGCTGGCCCATGGATCGATTCGGCCGGAAGCAGACCCTGATCTGGATTGGCGTGCTCTATTTCGTATCCGCCCTCTGGTCGGGCCTCGCCGCGGGGGCGCTGTCGCTCACGATCGCGCGCTTGATCGGGGGCGTGGGCGTCGGCATCGCCACCGTCGCGTCGCCGCTGTCCATCTCCGAAATTGCTCCGCCCCTCTACCGGGGCCGCCTGGCGGGACTGTTCCAGTTCAACATCGTCCTCGGCATCCTGGTGGCGTTCGTGTCCAATGCCCTGATCGGTGGCACGGGACCGAACGACTGGCGCTGGATGCTCGGCGTCGAGGCCATCCCCGCCCTGGCCGACACGCTGCTGTGCGTCACTCTTCCGGAGAGCCCGCGATGGCTGATCTGGGTGTTCATCTCGGAGATCTTCCCGAGCCGGCATCGGGCCGCAGGCCAGTCGCTGGGCAGCTTCACCCACTGGATGGCCGCCGCGCTGCTGACGGCGTTCTTCCCGGCGATGGTCACCGCGTTCCCGCCAGCCCTCGTGTTCCTGTTCTTCTGCCTGATGATGGTCCTGCAGCTCGTCTGGGTGAAGGCCATGGTTCCCGAGACCAGGGGCCGCCCGCTGGAGCAGATCGGGCACGACCTCGGCCTGGCCGAGAGCGTCCCTGCCTCATGGAACAAGCTGTAGACGTCCTACGTCCAAAGCCGTAGACAATCTACAGCCATGGGCAAATCCCCGGACGACCAGCGCCTGGAGCTCCTCCAGGGCACCCTCGACATGCTCGTCCTGCGGACCCTCAAATGGGGGCCGCAGCACGGCCACGGCATCGGCCAGGCCATCCGACAGCAGTCCGACGAGCTGCTCAGGGTGGAGACCGGCTCGCTCTACCCGGCCCTGCACCGGCTCGAGAAGCGCGGGTGGCTGAAGTCGAGGTGGGCCACCAGCGAGGCCAACCAGCGGGCGAAGTACTACGAGCTGACAGCCACGGGAAAGGCACAGCTGGCGCGCGAGCACGATCGCTGGTCGCAGCTCGTGACCGCCATCGGCCGCATCATGAACCCGGCGCCACGCGAGGAGTAGGCCCATGCGACCCGACGAGCGCGAACTTGACGAGGAGCTCCGCGGCCACCTGGCCCTGAGCATCAAGGAGCGGATCGATCGCGGCGAAGATCCGAAGGCCGCGCGCCGGGCAGCGCTGGCAGAGCTCGGGTACCTCCCGGCGGTCCGCGACTCGATGCAGCGCGTGTGGTACAGCCGCTGGTTCGATGCGGTCGCGGCGCTCGCGCTGGACATGCGCGTGGGCATGCGCTCGCTCTGGCGGGCGAGGGGGCTCTCCGCCGCGGTCGTCGTGACACTCGCGCTCGGCATCGGCGCCAATGCCGCCATCTTCAGCGTGGTGCGCGGCGTGCTGCTGCGTCCCCTGGTCAATCGCGACGAGGACCGCCTGGTCTACATGCGGCAGAGCGCGCCGGGCATCGGTGCCGATAACATGACCTTCTCGGTCCCCGAGATCGAGGACCTGAAGGCCCGGGTCACCACCCTCAGCGCTTTCGGCGACTTCTCCACCATCGACTTCACCTTGATCGGCATGGGCGAACCGCGCGTGGTGAAAGCGGGGCTCGTCAGCGGATCGTTCTTCGACGTCATGGGACTGCAGCCGGTCCTGGGCCGCCTGCTCACGCCGGCAGACGATGGGCCCAGCGCGGCGGGCGCGGCGGTGCTGACCTACCGGTTCTGGTCTGCGGCCCTGGGAGGCGATCCGGCGGTGGTGGGCCGGACCATCCGGCTCGGCTCGCGCACGGCCACCGTCATCGGCGTCCTCGAACCGTCGGTGCCGTACCCGGCCGACACCGAGATCATCGCGAACATCGTCACGAGCCCGCATCACCTCGATGCCCTGATGGTCACCGGGCGCACCCATCGCATGACGGAGCTCTTCGGCCGGCTGGCGCCGGGCGCGTCGCTGGACGAGGCGCGCGCCGAGCTCACCGCGGCGCACGCGGCCATTGTCCGCGAGCATCCGGAGGCGTATGCGACGAGCGAGGGCGTCCGGCTCGACGTGAAGCGGCTGCGCGATCAGATTGCCACCCCGGCCCGCGCGATCCTGCTGGTGCTCCTCGTGACCGCCGGCATCGTGTTCATCGTGGCCTGCTCGAACATCGCCAACCTGATCCTCGCGCGCTCGGTGCGCCGGGAGGGCGAGCTGGCAGTCCGCGCGGCACTCGGCGCCAGCCGGGGCGCGCTTCGGCGGACACTGCTGGCCGAGAGCCTGGTGCTCTGCGGCGCCGGCGCCGCGCTGGGCGTGGTCCTGGCGCGACCGCTCGTGGCAGTGGTGGGGCGCTTTGCCTCGCGGTTCTCGGTGCGGGCTCTCGATGTCACGGTGGATGGCAGCCTGCTCTGGGTGGGCACCGGCCTCGCGCTGGCCGCGGCCGTGCTGCTCGCCTACGTCCCGAAGCTGCCGGTGTCGTACGGTCCGGCCGCGAGCGGGCTCGCGCACGGCGGCGTCCGCATCACGCCCGGGACCAATCGTCGACTGAAGGCGTTCGCGATGGCCCAGATCGCGTGCTCGTTCGTGCTGCTCTCGGCCGCGGGTGCGCTGCTCGCGACCCTCGTTGCCCTGCAGGCCAGGGACACCGGCATCGACGTGCGGCGGGTGCTGGCCATCGACGTGCCGGTGCCCATCGAGGCCTTTGGCCCGAAGTCGATCGCCTTCTATGAGGAGGGCATGCGGCGCATCAGAACGCTTCCCGGGGTCGAACATGTTTCGGCGGGCAACGTCGTGCCATGGCGCGACATCGGTACGTTCGGGCCCTTCTCGTTCGCGGCAGAGGGGCACGTTCTCTCCGAAGGGGAGGAACCGCCGCATGCGCTGCTGCGCATCGTCTCCCCGGGCTACTTCGCGACGCTCGGCGTGCCGCTGGTCGCTGGCCGCGACTTCACCGACGACGACCGCGGCGGCCGTGAGGCGGTGGCGATCGTGAGCCACAGCGTGGCCGCCCGCCTGTTCCCGGACGGGAACGCCCTGAATCGCCGCGTGTGGTGGACCGATCCGATTTTCGGGCAGGCGCCGCGCCGCATCGTCGGCGTCGCGGGCGACGTGAACGACCAGCAGGTCGCGCCAGGCCGCCCGACCTTCACGATCTATCACCCGTTTCGACAGATACCTGCCGC
>DAIRFN010000205.1:0-10462 GCA_036795065.1 Vicinamibacterales bacterium | reverse complement strand
CAGGGCGCGCCAGGCGCCGCCGCCGTCGCCGCGCCGGGTGTCGAGGGCCTCGCGGAACGGCAGGCCGTCGGGAGCCATGGCGCCGGGCAGGGTCCCGCCGTCCCGGTTCTCCACGATGAGGCCGCCGGTGAGGAAGAGCGACCGGCCGCGGCCGTTGTCGAAGAAGAGGCGCGGGCGCGCCACGCCGCGATCATATTCGGGGAGATCGGCCCACCCGTCCTCGTCCAGGTCCTGGCGCTCCTGGCCGTGGTAGCCGCCAAGCAGCGTCCACGACCAGCCGGCGCGCGGCTCGACGCCGGCAAAGACGGTCGCATCGCGCCCGGTCTGTGACGTGACGTTGACGAGCGCCTGCGTGGCGGTCTCGTCGGGCCGGCGCGACACGAGGTTGATGACGCCGCCGAGCGCGGACGATCCGTACAGCGCCGAGGCCGCGCCCTTGATGATTTCCACCTGCCCCAGATCGAGCGGCGGCACCTGCAGCAGGCTGAACGAATCGCCGGCGGCGCCGTAGAGCGGCAGGCCGTCGGCCAGCAGTTGCGAGTACCGCCCGCGGAGCCCCTGGATCCGCACGTTGGCGGCACCAATGGATGGTGCAGTGGTCTGCACGCGCAGGCCCGTGGTCTCGCCGAGCAGCATGGCCACGCTGCCGGGCGTCATCAGGGCCTTTTCCTCGATCTCCTCGCGGCCAATCACCTCGACGCGGAGCGGCTCGTCCTGCAGGCGCCGGTCGGACCTGGTGGCCGTGACGATCACGGTCTCCTGGATCTCGAGCGCTTCCTGTTCCCCGGCTTCCTTCTCGCCCTCCTCCTCAGCCTCTTCGGCCGGGGTCTCTGGCCGGGGCGCTGGCGCCTCCGGGGCCGGCGGCCGTGGCGGCTGTGCAGGAGGCGAGGGCGGCTGCGCCCAGGCGTCGAAGTGGGCAAGCAGCGTCAGCACGCCGACGAGTCGGACCAGGCGCCCGGAGACCATCACGGGGTTAAGCTAAACCCTGTAGTGGCTACAGGGTCAACCATGCCGACCGGCTTCACCATCGGCGCGCTGGCGCGCGCCACCGGAACCTCGCCTGAGACCATCCGCTGGTACGAACGAGCGCGCCTGATGCCCTCGCCCCCACGCACCGGCGGCAACTACCGCGTCTACACGGATGCCGCGCTTCGGCGTCTGCTGTTTATCAGACGCGCGCGAGAGCTGGGCTTCGGCGTGGAGCAGGTGCGGACGCTGGTGGCGCTGGCGGAGGACGAGAGTCGTGACTGCGCCGAGGTGGATCGGCTGAGCCGCTCGCACCTCGAGGAAGTGGAGCGGCGCATCGCGGATCTGCAGCGCCTGAGGCGCGCCTTGCGCAAAATCATCGGCGACTGCCGCTCGGGCTCCGTGGCCGAATGCCGCATTCTTCACGTGCTGCAGCCGGAGCCGGCCGCCACCAACGCCGGGCCCTCGCGCCGCCCTACACGTCCTCGACGCGTACCTCGCCGGTGATGGCCCGCTGCACCGGACACCGGTTGGCGATGTCGTGCAGGCGTGCCCGCTGCTGGTCGTCCAGGTCGCCTTCGAGGGTGAGCTGGCGCTTGATGACGTAGGCGCCGTCCACGAACGACGCTGTCAGGTGGACTTTCGCATCACGGAGCGGCCACCCCTTGCGGGACGCGTACATCCGGAGCGTGATCGCTTCACAGGCGCCCAGCGCGGCGAGCAGCGTCTCCTGCGGCGTGGGCCCCGTGTCGGTGCCACCCTTGTCCGCCGGTTCGTCGCACCGGGTGACATGGGACCCCACCAGAATCTCGGTCTCCAACCCCGACTCGGACACCAACCGCACGCGGACGTCTCTCATCGGCCCAGAGTATCAGACGCGAAGACAACCTCCCGTGCTTTGAACGCTCGTGCTTTGAACCTCCGTGCTACGCGTTGCGCAGGAACGTTGCCACCTGGTGGAAGAACGGCCGCAGCAAGGCTTCGGCCTCCGCGGGCAGTTTCGTCTCGTCGAGGGCTCGGTCCATCAGCTGCACCCAGCGGTTGCGCGCGGGCTCGTCGAGGCGGAACGGGGCGTGCCGCATGCGGAGGCGCGGATGTCCCCGCTTCTCCATGTAGGTCGGCGGTCCGCCGAAGCGCCCCACCAGGAAGTCGCGCAGGCGTTCCTCCGCCCCAGCCAGGTCGTGCTTCGGATACATCGGCCCGAGGATCTCGTCGCCGGGCACCTGGCGGTAGAACGCGGCCACGAGGCGGCGGAAGCCGTCCTCCCCGATCACCTGGTACACGTCGCCTTCGTCGATCACGCGCACGGAGCTCATCCCTTAATCATAGCCATGCGGCGCGTGGGGGCCTCCACCTGCCGTATGATCTCCCGATGAGTGACGACGCCCCGAAGAGCGCGCTCGAGATTGCGATGGCGCGGCTGCGCCAGAAAGATGCCGAGACCGGCACCACCGAGCCGACGCTGACCGCGGAGCAGAAGGGCCGCATCGCGGAGGTGAGACAGGCCGCAGCCGCGAAGCTGGCGCAGGAAGACATCATGTTCAAGGCGTCACTGGCGCAGACCTGGGACCCGGAGGCCCGCGCCAAGCTCGAGGCCGAGCACCGTCACGACGTGCAGCGGATTCACGACGACCGGGATTCGAAGATCGAAAAGATCAAGAGGTCCTGAGGTCACGACCCAAAGAGACTCTTCGCCACGAACCACACGTTCGCCGGGCGTTCAGCCAGGCGGCGCATGTACCAGGGGAACCAGTACGGGCCGTACGCGATGAGGACGCGAACCCTGGCGCCGTCACCGGCGAGGCGGAGCTGCTCGGCCCGATGGATGCCGTAGAGCATGTGGAACTCGTAGGCGGTCTGCGGCACGTCGGTGGCCGCGGCATGTTCCCGGATGCGGGCAATGAGCCGGATGTCGTGCGTGCCGAACACGGCGCGTCCGCGGCGCGCGCGCGCGGGGTCGGCCAGCATGGCCTTCGACAGCGTGAAGTAGTGATCGTCCACGTCCGCCTTGTGGGGATAGGCCACCGTCGGCGGTTCGTTGTAGGCGCCCTTCACCAGCCGCACGCCGATGCCGCGGTCGATGATGTCGTCCAGGTCCTCCGGCGTGCGAACGAGGTAGGCCTGCAGGCACACCCCCACCCGTGGTATCTCGTCGCGCAACTGCCGCACCAGGTCGAGCGTGCGGTCCACATAGGGTGACTGCTCCATGTCCACCCAGAGATAGCTGCCCGCCTCGTGCGCGGCGAGCGCGAGCCGCCTTGCGTGTGCGAAGGCGAAGTCGCGATCGATGTCGAGGCCCAGCTGCGTGAGCTTGATGGAGGGCTCGGCGTCCATCCCCGCGGCTCCGACGCGCGCGACGGCGTCCAGGTAGTGTGCGGCCACGTCGTCGGCTTCGGCCGCGTCCCTGACGTTCTCACCGAGGCGCGTGAAGACAGCGGCCACGCCACGCTCGGCCATGGCGCGGGCCGCCACGAGCATGTCATCGAACGACTCGCCCGGCATGAAGCGCGAGACCGCGCGGCGAACGAACGGCGCCCGGGTGCCGTGCTCGCGCAGCCAGACACTGTCGGAGGCCTTCAGCAGCAGGGTGCGGGCCAGGCTCACGAGTCCAGATTGTGCGCGATCGGCCTCAGCGTGTGAAGGGGGCCCAGCCGCGCCAGCGACGGCCACGCCCACACCACCAGGCCCACCACGCCAATGGTCGCCAGGCCGCCGCCCACGACCGACGCGATGGGCCCGAACAGCGCCGCCGTGGCGCCGCTCTCGAAGGCGCCAATCTCGTTCGACATGCTGACGAACACGTGCTTCACGGCCGACACGCGGCCCCGGAGCGCGTCCGGCGTGATCATCTGCTCGAGGGTCAGGCGAATGACGACGCTGATGTTGTCGCAGACGCCCGTGAGGAACAGGCACGCCAGCGACAGCGCGAGGCTCCTCGAGAGCCCGAAGCCCACCATCGCCACGCCGAAGCCGGCAACGGCCGCCAGCAGCGTGCGCCCGGGGCGCTCCCAGGGCGCGAGGCGCGTGGTCAACAGGGCCATGGTCAGGGCACCCGCCGCAGGCGCCGCGCGCAGCAGGCCGAGGCCTTCGGGCCCCACCTGCAGGATGTCCTTCGCGAAGATGGGCAGCAGCGCGACGGCCCCGCCGAACAGCACCGCGAAGAGGTCCAGCGTGATGGCGGCCAGGAACACCGGGCTCCTCGACACGAACGACAGGCCCGCCAGCACGCCGCCAGCCGCACGGCCGGTGCGCGCGGCCGGGGCCTTCGGCACCCACAGCAACAGCACCACGAACGCCGCCTCGAGCACCGCGGCGGACACGAACGCCGCCGTGCTTCCCCCCGTCACCGCGATGACGGCGCCGCCGGCGGCCGGGCCGAGAATGGCGGCCAGCTGCACCGTGGACGCGACCCAGGCGTTCACGTTCGCGAAGACCACGGGCGGCAGCAGCTGCGGCAGGATGGTGTTGATGGCCGGCGCGGCGAACGCGCGCCCGGCGCCCACCAGCGCCACGAGACCATAGACGAGGCCCACGGGCGCCTGGGCCCACGACACCGCCGCCAGCCCCGCGGCTGCCAGCGCCAGCACGCCGTGAGCGACCATGCCAACGGTGCGCCGCGGGAAGCGGTCCGCGGCGCTCCCGGCCGTCATCATCAACAGCAGCACCGGCGCCACCTCGAACAGGCCGACCAGCCCCAGCGCGAGTGCCTGTCCCGTGCGTTCGTAGAGCTGCCAGCCGACGGCCACCGAGACCACCTGGTAACCGGCGACGGCGGCAAACCTGCCCGCGGCAAAGGCGCGAACGAACGGATAATCGAAGGCCTGATGTTCTTCTGGGATGGCCACGCTGGAACGCTTCTTGATGACCAGCGTACACGAGAGGTGGGAATGGTCCTTCTGAGTGGACGGTTCATGGCGCGCGCCACGGTTCTGGCCGGGATTCTCCTGGCGGCGGTGTCCTCCCCCGCGGTGGCTCAGTCCTCCATCGGCTTCACGGGCGGGGCGTCGGTCGACCCCGAACAGGTCTACGTGGGCGTGTTCTGGCAGTCGCCGGACATCGGCGGTCGCTTCCGGCTGCGGCCCGGCATCGATGGCGGCTTCGGCAGCGATCTCCGTGTGGCCACCATCAATTTCGACTTCATCTACCTGATTCCGCTCGGGCAGGGCCCGTGGAAGTTCGTCACGGGCGGTGGGCCGACGGTTGCCCTCACGCGCCTGTCGGACGACAGGTTCGACACCGGCACGGAGGTGAGCGGCGGTGGCAGCTACCTGTTCGGCTTCTCCCACGACAACGGGTTCTTCACCGAGTTTCGACTGGGGGGTGGCAACGTGCCGAACCTGAAGATGGGGGCGGGATGGGCGGTGAGATTACGCTGAGGGATTACGCGAGGGATTACGCGGAGAGATTACGCGGAGAGGTGGATCCGCGCGGATTACGCGGATTACGCGGATTCGGCTGGTCAGGCGGATCAGGCTGATCAGGCTGATCAGGCTGATTAGGGGCGGGTTGCAAGGGCGAGAGGTGGTGATCAAGGGGCGCGTCGGGATGTCGGCTGGGGCATGCTGACAAGTGGTGCAGGCAACCTGCCGTGGCGCGCCTGGAGCAGAAACCGCCGGTTTCTGCCGGCCCACGCGGCCGGAGACATGCCCGTTGGGCACAGAATGCGACCGTCGGCAACGCCTGGTCGATCAGATTCTGATAACGTGCCGCTCCAAGCGCCCTGCCACACCCGAGTTATCCGCGTAATCTGCGGATCCTTCCCCTCAGCGTCATCCGTACAGCGGAACGGGCGCGACCCTGAAGGAGTCGCGCCCGTCTCTATCGCGTCCGCGAAATCCTAATTACCGGTCTTCGGCGGCCAGGGTGTCGGCGTCGCGGTCGGCTTCGTGGCCGGGCCCATGCCCTTCATCACGAACTTCTGCAAGCGCTTGCCGGTGTAGGTTTCCGTCGTGTAGATGTTGCCCTTCGAGTCGGTGGCGATGCTGTGCACGCCCAGGAACATCCCCGGCTGGCGGCCGCCGTAACCGAAGTGCGTCAGCTCCTCCATCGACTTGCGATCGAAGATACGCACGTGCTCGTTGACCCCGTCGGCCATGTAGAGGAACTGCTGCTGCGGATCCTTCGAGAAGGCGATGTCCCACACGGAGCCGTCCGCGAGCGTGTTCTTCTCGACGAACACCTCCTTCACGAACTTGCCTTCCTTCGTGAAGATCTGGACGCGGTCGTTCGGACGGTCGCAGACGTAGACCAGGCCGTCGTTCGACATCTCGGCGCAGTGCACCGGGTTGCGGAACTGCTGCGCCGGTGGCTCGGCCGGGTTGTAGCGGCCCAGGGGCTCATCGGTCGGCGGCTTGCCGTAGGCGCCCCACATGCGCTTGATCTTGCCGGTGTCGAGGTCGATGACCGCGACGCGGTGGTTCAGGTAGCCGTCGGCCACGTAGCCCTCGTTGGCCTTCGGGTCGATGAACATCTTGGCCACGCGGCCGAAGTTGTCCATGTCGTTGCTGTTGGCCACGAAGTTCGGCTTGGCAGCCGGCGAGTTCGGGTCGCGGCGGGCGCCCGCCTTGCCGTACTGCGCCACGAACTTGCCCTCGCGCGTGAACTTCAGGATGTGCGCGTCGGGACCGCCGTTGCCGCCGATCCACACGAAGCCCTTGTGGTCCACGACAATGCCGTGGTTCGACTCGGGCCAGGAGTAGGGCGCGCCTTCCTGCTTGCCGCCCCAGCTGCCGACGAGGTTGCCCTCGGCGTCGAACTCGAGCACCGGCGGCGCCGACACGCAGCACTCGCCGACGCGAGGTGAGTTCGGCGCCGGGAACGCCAGCTCGGTGCGATCCAGGTTCCCCGGATCGTTCCCGCGGTGGATGATCCAGACATGATCCCGATCGTCCACGCCGATCCCGATCGTCATGCCCAGTACCCAGTTGTTGGGCATGGGCTTGGGCCAGAACGGGTCGACCTCGAACCTCGGCGCCTGCTTGGCCTGGGCCATCGTCCGATCGAGCATCGCCTGCCCGACCCCCAGCCCCCCCAGCAGCGCCACCAGGGTGAATCCAACGAATTTCCGTGACTGCAGCACACGCATCTGTGCCTCCCCTCAGAAGCTGGCAGAGTATACACGGGAATACCTGTCAAGGTGAACGGTTCTCGCCTCCCGGTGAAGGCGCGGGACGACCCGGCGCCTGCCGAAGGGCGAGGTTCGGGGTTTTGGGATCTGGGCTCTGAGGTTCGGGGGTTCTGAGGTAACCTGCCACGGTTTCACATGCGCGTCCGACGTTTTCTTGCCGCCCTCGTGGCGCTCGTCATCCTGGGCCTGCAGGCCGGCCCGTCCGCCCACGAAGTCCCTAACGAAGTCACGGTGCTGGCGTTCCTCAAGCCCGAGGGCCAGGTCCTGCGCTTCCTCGTGCGGGCCCCCATGGAGTCGCTCCGGGACATCAGCGTGCCCATCAAGGACGAGGGATACCTCGACCTATCGCGAGCCGATGCAGCGCTGCGGGACGCGGCCACGCTGTGGATTTCCGACTTCGTGGATCTCTACGAGAACGGCCAGCGCCTGCCGAAGCCCACGGTGGCGGCCGTCCGCGTGGAGTTGCCGTCCAGCCGGGCGTTCTCGAGCTACGAGACGGCCCTGGCCACCGTCCTCAGCCCGCCGCTGCCGGACGACACCAACATCTTCTGGGAGCAGGGTGTGCTCGACGTGCTGTTCGAGTACCCCATCGGCTCGGACCGGTCCCGCTTTGCCATTCACCCGGGCTTCACCCGGCTCGGCCTCCAGGTGAACGTCGGTCTCCGCCTGCTCACCCCCGACAAGCCCGAGCGGGTGTTCGACGTGCACGCCAACGTCGGGGTGGTCGAGCTCGACCCGCGCTGGCACCAGGCCGCGTGGCTCTTCGTGAAGGAAGGGTTCTGGCACATCCTCGACGGCACCGACCACCTGCTGTTCCTGCTCTGCCTGGTCGTGCCCTTCCGCCGGTTCCGGCCGCTGCTGGTCGTGGTCACGGCCTTCACGCTGGCGCATTCGGTGACGCTCATTGCCTCGGCCTACGACGTCGCCCCCGACGCGCTGTGGTTTCCGCCGCTCGTCGAGACACTGATTGCCGCGTCCATTTTCTACATGGCCATCGAGAACATCATCGGCGCGCACATCGAGCGGCGTTGGGTGATGACCTTCGCCTTCGGCCTGGTACACGGCTTCGGGTTCTCGTTCCTGCTGCGCGAGCGGCTGCAGTTCGCGGGATCGCACCTGCTGTCGTCGCTGCTGGCCTTCAACGTGGGGGTGGAGCTCGGGCAGCTCGTGGTCCTGCTGGTGCTCATTCCCGCGCTCGGCTTCCTGTTCACGCGGGTCGTCCAGGAGCGCATGGGCGTCATCCTCCTGTCCGCCGTGGTCGCCCACACCGCGTGGCACTGGATGACGGAGCGCTGGGCCGTGCTCAGCCAGTTCCCCTTCCCCGCCCTCGACGCGGCGGCGTTGGCCAGCCTCATGCGCTGGACGATGGCCGCCATCGTCGTGGGGCTGCTCCTGTGGTGGATGTCGGGCGTGGTGCGGCGCTGGGAGGGCCTCGCGGCCGAGACGCCGGGCGCCGACCTGCACTAGCCAGCGAGCATGAGCGAGCGCACGAGGACGTTCGGCTGGGACGACCCGCTGGCCATGGCCCGCACCATCGAGGACCTCTCGGGCCTCGAGCGGATGCAGCGGGTGCTCGCCGGCACGCTACCGCCCCCGCCCATGGCGCGGCTCATGGACATCCGGCTGGTGGAGGCGACGGACGGCCGCGCGGTCTTCGCCGCCTCGCCCTCGGAGTTCCACTTCAACCCCATCGGCGTCGTGCACGGCGGCTTCGCGGCCACGATCCTCGACTCGGCGATGGGCTGCGCCGTGCACACCAAGCTCGCCGCCCGCGTGGGTTACACCACGCTCGAGCTGAAGGTGAACTTCGTCAGGGCCCTCACGCTGGCCACGGGCCCGGTGAGGGCCATCGGCACGGTGATTCACGCCGGCCGGACGACGGCGCTGGCGGAGGGACGCTTGGAGTCGGCGGACGGCACGCTGCTCGCCCATGCCACGACGACGTGTCTGATACTCAGGGAATGAGTGCGAAGTGCAGGGTGCGGAGTGCTGCGCACCCTGCACTCACTCCACTCACTCCCCGTTCACTTCTTCACATACTTCTTGACGGCCCGCGGCCCGACCTCCGCGCCGTAGATGTTGCCGTCGGCGTCCACGGTCACGCCTTCGGCGGCGAGGGTCCCCTTGGCGTTCGGGTCGGTGTTGCTCGGGTCGGGGATGAAGTAGAGCACCTTCCCGTCCTTCGCGCTGCCGATGCGCATGCCGCGCAGCCACGCCTTGTGCGGCGGGTTCACGGAGCCCGACTCGGAATCGGCGCCGTAGAGCATGTCGTTCTTGTCGATGTAGATGCCGCTCAGACGGCTGAACTGATACCAGGTGTCGAGCGTCTTGTAGGTCTCGGCGTCGAGGATCTGGATGCGGTTGTTCGAGCGATCCGCCACGAAGAGGCGGCCGCGCGAGTCGAACGCCAGGCCGTGCGGCTGCATGAACTCGCCTTCCGGGCCCGTGCCCATCTTGCCGAACTCACGCAGGAACTTCCCGGTCTTGTCGAAGCGAATCAGCCGCGCCGTCGCCGGTGCCGCGTTCCCGTGGCCCTCGGCCACCAGGATGTCGCCGTTCGGATAGGTGATGACGTCGTTCGGCTGGTAGAAGGAGCCGGGATCGGCGGGCTGCCCCGGCTGGTTGCCGCCGGGCTTGCCGAGCGACATGAGGTGCTTGCCGTCGGGACTGAACTTGTGGACCTGGTGCCCGATGACCTTCGCCGGCGCCGGCGGCAGCGGCGCATCGGCCGGCGCGCCCGGCCGGCGGCGCGGCAGGTTGTCCTGGCCGTCGGTCACCCAGATGTTGCCGTCTCGGTCCACGTGGATGCCGTGCGGGAAGACCATCATGCCCTTGCCCGCGCTCAGGAGCAGCTTGCCCGACGGGTCGAACTTGAGCAGCGGGTCGAGGGCCGACATCTCACCCTTGGCGGCATCCCAGCACGAGTTGGCGGAGCACCGCTCGGCGACCCAGACGATCCGGCCGTCCTTGTCGATATCGACAGCGCTGGTGGAGCCCCAGGCACGGCCCTCGGGCAGCTTGAAGTAGTTCTCAACGGTCTGAAACGGGTTCGGCGCCTCGTTCACGGGCGGCATCGTCGCGCCGCTCTGGGCCAGCACCTGGTAACCCGCCCCCGCGGCCACCACGGCTGCGCCCGCCACCAGACCTACACGCACATACAGCAGCATCGGAGTTCCTCCCCTCGAATGGCTCCGGAATTGCGCCGCCAGCATAGCGTACTGACAGGGCTGGCGAAATTGAGCGATTGGTGATTGCAGATTGAGCGATTGATTGAGGATTGGGGAATCGGCGATTGGGCGAATCATTGGTGATTGGGTGATTGGGTGATTGGGCGATTGGGCGATTGGGCGATTGGGTGATTGGTGACTC
>DAIRFN010000204.1:0-10475 GCA_036795065.1 Vicinamibacterales bacterium | reverse complement strand
GCAGACCTTTCGACGCCGCCTTCGCCGCGCGGCGCTCCGCCGCGAGCAGGTTGATGCGAATCATCGGTCGCCCACCTTGCGCAGCGCGAGCCCGAGGGCTACCGCGGCCACGGGCGCCAGCTCCTCGGCCGACGCCACCCCCAACTTGGCCGGATCGATGGCCACCTGGCGGAACGGATCGAATGTGGTGACTTCGGTGTGGAACCGCGCCGCCAGCGCCTCGGCGAAGCCCTCGATGCGGGAGGCGCCCCCGCTGAGCACGATGCGGTCGATCCGGTCGTTCGACGCCGTCGCCTTGAAGAAGTCGAAGGTCTTCTCGACCTCGAGGAGGATGTTGTCGGTCATGGCCTTCAGCACGGGACGGGCGTCTTCATAGGTCGCCCCCTCGATGTCCTCACCCTTCTTGAGCTGCTCGGCCAGCTCGTAGGGCAAGCCCAGCTCGCGCTGCACCGCTTCGGTGAAGGCGTTGCCGCCCATCGAGATGTCGCGCGTGAAGACCGACTGCGCCCCGTTCAGGATGTTGATGTTCGTCGCGCTGGCGCCCATGTTGAGCAGCGCCACCACCGCGCCGGTCTCGAACCCGTAGTTGGCCTCGTAGGCGTTCTGGAGGGCGAAGGCGTCCACGTCCACGACGACCGGCGTCCGGCCGGCCTGCAGGATGACGTTGGTGTAGTCGGCGATCTTGTCCTTCTTCGCCGCCACCAGCAGCACGTCCATCGTGCCCTGTCCCTGGGCCGCGGCCGACGGGGTCAGGATCTCGTAGTCCAGGTTCACGTCCTGGATGTCGAACGGGATGTACTGCTCGGCTTCCCAGTAGATGGACTCGCCCAATTCCTGCTCCGTCATCGAGGGCAGGGTGATCTTCTTGACGATGACTGAGTTGCCGGACAGGGAGGCCACCACGTCGCGGGCCTTGAACTGCTTGTTCTCGAAGATACGGCGAACCGCGTCGGCCACGGCCCCGCCGTCGATGATGGCGCCGTCGACGATGCTGTCGGGGGGGATGGGCTCCACCCCGATGGCCGAGACGCGGTAGCCCTTGCCGGCGGGCTTGAGTTCGATGGCTTTGACGGCACTTGACCCAATGTCAAGCCCTATCAACCCTTTGCTTAGGCGAAAGAACAATTGAGTGGTCTCCGCTTCTTCGTTCACCCGTCGCAAGGGCAAAGCTGGTACCAGCCCTGCCCAGGGCCCCTTGGCCGACAAAATTGGCCGAAAGGGCTGGTTCTTCGAGTCGGCGGCCGGCTAAGGCTAACCGCAGCAATAACAAAACTGCAAGCGCCTGACGAAAACTGCGTATTGCCCGCCGATCCAACTCGGCAATCGCCCCCGCGATTCCGTTCAGGGTTATCGGGCCGTGGCCGGGCTGGAACAGGGTGGGCGCGCTCCCGGGTCCCCGAGTCGGCGCGGCGGGTCTTCGCGAACGCTCGAGGGGCGTTGCGGATCGCCGGGAGAGACCGGCTGCGGCCCCTCGGGGCCGGAACTCCCGCCTGCGCCGCTAGTTCCGGACGTTCTCACCCTTGCAATCGGGAAAAGTTCGTCGTATCATTTTGGTTTGCCGTGCCCGAGGACGGGCGTGGCAGGGATCTGCACCCAGGAACCGATTCATGCCTACTTACGTTGCGACCCCGACGAGCGTGACCAGCCGCTGGCACCTCATCGACGCCGAGGGGAAGGTGCTCGGCCGCGTGGCCAGCCACGCCGCCCGCCTGCTCCAGGGCAAGCACAAGGCGACCTATACCCCGTTCATCGACACGGGCGATCACGTCGTCATCATCAACGTGGCCAAGGTCAAGCTCACGGGCAACAAGGAAGACCAGAAGCTCTATCGCCGCCACAGCGGCTACTCGGGCGGCTTGCGCGAGGAGACCGCGAAGGTGGTACGCGAGCGCCAGCCCGTGCGCCTCATGGAAGCGGCCGTGCGCGGCATGCTGCCGAAGTCGAAGCTCGGCGACGCCATGTTTCGCAAGGTGAAGGTGTACGCGGGCGGCACGCACCCGCATCAGGCTCAGCAACCCACTCAGTTCGAGGTCGCATAAATCTTGGCTGCTACCCAGTTCTACGCCACAGGGCGCCGCAAGGAATCGACGGCGCGCGTGTTCCTTCGTCCCGGCTCGGGCGCCATCACGATCAACCACCGCGCCTTCGACAACTACTTCCCCACCGAGGCCCTGCGCGTGCAGGTGAAGGTGCCGCTGGCCCTCACCGAGACGGCCGGCCAGTTCGACGTGCTGGCCACGGTCAGCGGCGGCGGCGTCACGGGCCAGGCCGGTGCCCTCCGCCTCGGCATCGCGCGCGCCCTGTGCGCCTTCAACGCCGAGATGCGGCCACGCCTCAAGAAGGAAGGCCTGCTCACGCGCGACGCGCGCGCCAAGGAACGCAAGAAGTACGGGATGGCTGGAGCGCGCAAGCGGTTCCAGTTCAGCAAGCGCTAGTTCGAATCGTCACGTGGCCCCGCATGGTGCGGGGCTGGAATCTGGAGGAAGCTTGACCCCGCTCGCGATGAAGGACCTGCTCGAAGCAGGCGCACATTTCGGCCACCAGACGAAGCGCTGGAATCCCAAGATGAAGCCGTTCATCTTCGGTGAGCGCAGCGGCATCTACATTCTCGACCTCGGCAAGACCGTCAAGCTGTACAACGAGGCCGAGGGCTACATCCGGCAACTGGCGGCCGAAGGCAAGACCATCCTCTTCGTGGGCACCAAGCGCCAGGCGCAGGACGTGGTGGCCGAGGAGGCCGCGCGCTGCGGCATGTACTACGTCAACGAGCGGTGGCTGGGCGGGCTCCTCACCAACTTCACCACGATCCAGCGGAGCATCGCGCGGCTGCGCGACCTCGAGACCATGGCCACCGACGGGCGCTACGAGTTCATGCCCAAGAAGGAAATCGCCCGGGCCGAAAAGGAGAAGCGGAAGCTCCAGAAGAACCTCGACGGCATCCGCCACATGGGCCGGCTGCCCGATGCGCTCTTCGTCGTCGACACGCGCAAGGAACAGATTGCCGTGGACGAGGCCCGCAAGCTGAAGATTCCCGTGATCGGCGTGGTCGATACCAACTGCGATCCCGATCAGGTCGATTTCGTGATCCCGGGCAATGACGATGCGCTGCGGTCCATTCGGCTCTTCGCCTCCCGCGTGGCCGACGCCGTCATGGACGGGCGCGCCGAACGTGAGTCGCAGATCGCCGAGCAGGCGCAGGCCGACGCCGAGGCCGCCGCGGCCGACGAAGCCAGCCGCACCGTGCGGCCCGCCAACCTCCGCAAGCCGCAGCGCCCGTCCGAATCGCCGGTCACCCAGGGGTAGGCGTCCCGGACCTGTTCTCTGCGCCGGCTCCGAGTGAACCCGGGCCGGCGCATTTCATGTACGGGCCCCCGAGCCCCGAGCCCGCGGGTCCATGTTCTCTTCCAGGAGTCAAAGAACGATGTCAGCAATCACGGCAGAACTGGTGAAGCAGCTGCGCGACAAGACCGGCGCCGGCATGATGGACTGCAAGGCGGCCCTCACCGAAACCGGCGGCGACATGGACAAGGCCATCGAGGTGCTCCGCAAGAAGGGGCTGGCCTCGGCCGCGAAGCGCGCGGGCCGCGCCACCAACAACGGCCTGATCGGCCACTACATCCACATGGGCGGCAAGGTGGGCGTGCTCGTCGAAGTGAACTGCGAGACCGACTTCGTGGCGCGCACCGACGACTTCCAGACGCTCGCCAGGGAGGTGGCGATGCACATCGCGGCCGCCGACCCCAAGTTCGTCCGTCGCGAGGACATCACCGCCGATGTGCTCGAGAAGGAGCGCGAGATCTACCGCGCGCAGTTCGCCGGATCGGGCAAGCCGGCCAACGTGATCGAGAAGATCGTGGACGGCAAGCTCGAGAGCTACTACGCCCAGGCGTGCTTGATGGACCAGCCGTCGGTGCGGGACCCCAACGTCACGATCCAGCAGATGATCTCCGCCGCCACCGCGAAGACCGGCGAGAACGTCACCATCGCCCGCTTCGCACGCTTCAAACTCGGCGAGACGGCGGAATAACCAGGCGCTCGGGTGCCGGGGTTCTCGGGTTCTGAGGTTCCGGTGCTCGGGGCGTTCGAGGCCCCGGTTCAGCGGTCCAGCGAACCGCAGAACTCCAGCACCCGAGACCTTCAGAACCCTGGTTTCCCTCGACTATAATTGCCCTGTGCCCGAGCCTGCCGAGCCCTCCTACAGACGCATCCTCCTCAAGCTCTCCGGCGAAGCGCTGATGGGCGACCAGTCCTACGGCGTCGATCCCGCGGTCACCACCCGCATTGCCCAGGACATCGTCGATATCCGCGCGCTCGGCGTGCAGACATCCATTGTCATTGGCGGCGGCAACATCTTTCGCGGCCTGGCGGCCAGCGCGCGCGGCATGGACCGTTCGACCGCCGACTACATGGGCATGCTCGCCACGGTCATCAACGCGCTGGCGCTGCAGGACGCGCTCGAACAACACGGCGTGGCCACGCGCGTGCTCACCGCCATCGAGATGCGCGCGGTCGCCGAGCCCTTCATCCGCCGGCGCGCGGTCCGCCACCTCGAGAAGGGCCGCGTCGTCGTGTTCGCCGCGGGCACCGGCAACCCCTACTTCACCACCGACACCGCCGCCGCCCTGCGGGCGATGGAGATGCGGGCGGAGGTGATCCTGAAGGCGACCAAGGTGGACGGCATCTACACGGCCGATCCGGTGAAGCACGCCGACGCCACGCGCTACGAGCGCATCTCGTACCTGCAGGTGCTGCAGGAACGGCTCCAGGTGATGGACGCCACCGCCATCTCGCTCTGCATGGACAACAAGCTCCCCATCGTCGTCTTCAACCTGAACGAGCCGGGCAGCATCCGGAGGGTCGTGATGGGAGAAGCGGTGGGCACGACGGTGACGGCCTAGCACGAGGCACGGCGGTTCAAAGCACGGCGGTTCAAAGCACGAGGATTCAGCGATGGATGTCAGCGACCTTAAAGGGCTGTTCGGAGAGGTGAAGAAGCGGATGGACGGGCAGGTCGAGTTCGTGCGCAAGGAACTCGCGCAGGTGCGCACGGGGCGCGCGACGACGGGCTTGCTCGACAGCGTGCACGTGGAGGCCTACGGGTCGAAGATGCCGCTCAACCAGGTGGCCAGCCTCTCGATTCCCGAGCCGACGATGATCGTCGCGCAGCCCTTCGACCAGTCGCTGATGGGCGCCATCGAGCGCGCCATTCGCAGCTCGGACCTGGGCCTCAATCCGGCCAACGACGGCAAGGTTGTCCGCATCCCGATCCCGCCGCTGAACGACGAGCGCCGCAAGGAGCTCTCCCGGCACGTCCACAAGATGACCGAGGAGGGCCGCAACCACGTTCGCACCGTGCGCCGCGACGCCAACGACAAGCTGAAGAAGATGCTCAAGGAGCACCAGATCTCCGAGGACGACGAGAAGCGCGCGCTGGCCGACGTGCAGAAGACGACCGACGATCACATCAAGGCCATCGACGACCTGCAGCAGAAGAAGGATGCGGAACTGCTGGGAAAGTAGCGGCGTGAGTTTGAACTCTTACGCCATGTACTTCCGCCACCTGGAATGCGCGAGCGGTTGCGGCGACGGGCCGTTCGATCCGCGCGAGCGCCATTTTCTCTGTCCGTCCTGCGGCTTGCCGCTGCTGGCGTGTTACGACCTGACCGCCGCGCGTGCCTGGTCGCGCGACTCGCTCGTCGGCCGCGAGCCGAACATGTGGCGCTACCGCGAGCTGATGCCCCTCTTGCCCGGTGACGAGCCGGTGACGCTGGGCGAGGGGTTCACGCCCCTGCTGCACGCGCGTCGGCTCGGCGGGTCGCTCGGGCTCGAGCGCTTGTTCATCAAGGACGAGTCACTGAACCCGACGAACTCGTTCAAGGCGCGCGGGCAGTCGGCCGCCATCACCCGCGCGAAGGCGCTGGGCGCCACCACCATCGCCCTCCCCACCGCGGGTAACGCCGGCAACGCCGCGGCGGCCTACTCCGCCGCCGCCGGCCTCGAGTGCCAGGTGTTCATCCCGAAGGACGCGAAGCGGCCGTTCATCGACGAATGCCGCCTCTACGGCGCCACGGTCACGCTTGTCGACGGCCTGATCACCGACGCCGGGAAGATGGCCGGCGAACAGGGCAAGCCGCTCGGGTGGTACGACGTATCGACCCTGAAGGAGCCGTACCGCGTCGAGGGCAAGAAGACCATGGGGTACGAGCTGGCCGAGCAGTTCGGGTGGACGCTGCCCGACTGGATCATCTATCCGACCGGCGGCGGCACGGGCCTCGTCGGCATGTGGAAGGCCTTTGCCGAGATGGAGGCGATCGGGTGGCTGCCGTCCGGACACCGGCCGCGCATGGTCTCGGTCCAGGCGTCAGGCTGCGCGCCCATCGTCCGCGCCTTCGAACAGGGCGCCGAGAAGGCCGCCCCGTGGGAGAACGCCCACACGCGGGCCGATGGCCTCCGCGTGCCGCGCGCCATTGGCGACTTCCTCATCCTGAAGGCCGTCCGCGATAGCGGCGGCGCGGCTCTGGCGGTGAGTGATGACCAGATGGTGGACGACATGCTCGCCATCGGGAAGCTCGAGGGCGTGAGCGCAGCCCCCGAAGGCGGCGCGGCGCTTTCCGCGATCCGCCGCCTCGTGGCCGACGGCCGCATCAAGCGCGACGAGACCGTCGTGCTTTTCAACACTGGCGGGGCACTGAAGTACCTCGACGTGTTGGCACGGTAGGTTCCGGGCACGGAGGTTCAAAACACGGAAGTTCAAAGCAAGGATGTTCAAAGCAAGGATGTTCAAAACACGGAAGTTCAAAGCAAGGATGTTCAAAGCACGGGGGTTCGAGATACCGGTGTCCGTGCGGCGTCGAACGCCCGTGCTTTGAACCTGGCGTGCTTTGCACGACCGTGCTTTGAACGCTCGTGCCTCACTCTCCGAAGGAGATGCCGATCGCTCTCGCCGTCGTGAGCAGGTCGTAGTCCAGCGGTACGGTACGCGTGCGGCCCACCACATCCGCCAGCGGCACCGGCACCATGTCGGGCGGGTGGTTTGCCACCATCTTGCCGAACACGCCGCGCCGCAGCAGTTCCACGGCCTTGCCACCCAGGCGTGTGGCCAGCACGCGGTCGAAGGCCGTGGGTGCCCCGCCCCGCTGCAGGTGTCCCAGGACCACGTAGCGCGACTCCTTGCCCGTCATGTCCTCCAGGGCCGCGGCCACGTGCGCCCCGACGCCGCCCAGCCGCTCGACATGGCCCGCGCGCGCGGCCTCCATCACAGTGGCGGAGCCGCCCACCGGCTTGGCGCCCTCGGCCACGACCACGATGCTGAACTTCGCGCCCAGCTTCTCCCGCTGCCGCACATGCTCGGCCACCTGCTCGATCTTGTAAGGGAGTTCCGGCATCAGGATGACGTCGGCGCCACCAGCCACGCCGGCATGGAGCGCAATCCATCCCGCGTAGCGGCCCATCACCTCCACCACCATCACGCGCTTGTGCGCCTCCGCGGTCGAGTGCAGCCGGTCGATGGCATCCGCGGCAAACGACACCGCCGTGTCGAACCCGAAGCACGTCGTCGTGCCCACGATGTCGTTGTCGATGGTCTTCGGGACGCCGACGAGTGGGATGCCCTTGAGGAAGAACTGGTGCGCGATGGCGAGGGTCCCGTCCCCGCCGATGGCCACCAGCGCGTCGAGGCCCATCTTCTGGAAGTTCTCGACCACGCGGTCCGAGTAATCCACCTTGCCCTCAGGCGTGTCGACGGGATACTCGAAGGGGTTGCCTCGATTGGTCGTGCCGAGGATGGTGCCACCAAGCCGGAGGATGCCGGTGACATCGGCGGGCGTGAGCGGCCGCGTCCGGGACGG
Organism: Vicinamibacterales bacterium; assembly: GCA_036795065.1. Classification (GTDB taxonomy): domain Bacteria; phylum Acidobacteriota; class Vicinamibacteria; order Vicinamibacterales; family UBA2999; genus VFZN01. Next base: position 2,628 of record DAIRFN010000204.1, on the reverse strand, counting down.
GTCCAGGAGCCCGTCGAAACTGTCTTCCAGCCCGATGACCTCGATGTTGGCGTTGCAGGCTGCCTTGACGACGGCTCGAATGACCGCATTCAGGCCCGGCGCATCGCCGCCGCCCGTGAGCACTCCGATCTTCCCAATGTGCATGCGTCCCGACTATAGCATCGCGACTTTTGCACGGCTGAGCCAGACTTGATGGCCTCGTCGAGAGAGCCGTGGTATATTCGACGACGGTTTTTCACCCGTGGGGCCTCCCAGCCCCCCCGGATAGGAATCCCAAGCCTCTCCCCTACCGCGCTGAAAGGACGTTTGCGATGATGGTGTGGGCAGAATCACGAAGGGCTTGGAGAGCGGGGCTGGCGGCCGTCATCGTAGCGCTCGTCACCTCCCCCGTTCTCCAGGCCATCCCTGGGACGCCGACGCTCTTCGCGCCGGTCGTTGCCGGACAACAGGTCACCCTCAGCTGGTCGGCGGTGCCGGGCGCCACGGCGTACCGTCTTGGCATCGGCATCACGCCGGGCGTCGTGAACTACTCGGAGATCGTCGGCCCCGTCACCACCCTCACGTTCCGGTCACCCTTCGTGGGCACGGGGTACGTCCGCGTCCAGGCGCTCGACGCCACGGGCGCCGGCGCCCCCTCGAACGAGGTCACCCTCGTCGTCGGCGGGGGGGCCACCGCGGTGCCGGCAGCACCGGTCAACCTGCAGGCCGTGCCTGTCGGCAGCTCCGTGCACTTCTCGTGGGGAGCGGGCATGGGCGGTGGCCTCCCGCTCGGCGTGATCCTCGAAGCCGGCACGTTCCCCGGTGGCGCCAACCTGGGCGCCGTTCCCCTCCCGATCTCCACGAGCGTCACCGTTCCGGGCGTCCCGCCCGGCATCTACTACGTGCGCGCATACGCGGCCAACGCCGCCGGGCGGAGCCTCCCCTCAAACGAAGTGCTCGTGAACACGACGCCGGGCGGGGGGTGCACAGCGCCGGGGGCGTCCACGCTGTCGGCCTCGGTCAGCGGCAGCACCGTCTCGTTCGCGTGGGCGCCTGTCGCGGGCGTGGCCGGCTATCGCATCGAGGTGACCAACACGCCGGGCGGCCCGACGCTCGTCTCGGACACGTTCGGCGCGGGTACGACGTCGGCGTCCTACCCGGGCGCCCCCCCGGGCACCTACTACGCGCGCATCGTGAGCGCGGTGGCCTGCGGCGCCCAGACCACGTCCGAGACGACGTCGTTCACCGTCGCCGCGCCCCCGCCGGGCAGCGGTCCGCGCACGCCCAACCCGCCCCCCGGTCAGCGGCTGCCATTGCCCAACATGTCGTCAGTGGTCGAGGCCGTCGGCCGGGCGTACCCGGCTGAGTTGCGGAATTCGTGCGTCGAACACGGGGGCAACAACGCCTGGCTGTTCCGGCTGGTCCAGGAACTGCGCCGCTACGACACGCGGTGGGGGCTCAACTGGAAGCGCGGACGTGTGGGTGACATGTCTCAGGACATCGTCAACTACAACTTCGGCTCCGATCCCGATGAGGGCACCACGAACGTCTACATCATCGATGTCATCGGCGGGCACTGCGGCGGAAGCCCGGGCGCCGCGTGGATCGATAACACCGAGGCCACACGCGCCGCCGGTACCATCGGGCGCTGGACGCTGCAACCCTACATCGCGGCCGGCGGGCAACCGTAGGAAGTGAGACGTCAGAAGTGAGAAGTCAGAAGTGAGAAGTGAAGAGCAGGTGCACAACTCGGGCGGCAGGGCCCGCCAGGGAAAGGAAACAAGGATGAAGGTGTTGAGTCTACCCCCCACTCGCCTCGGCGCGCTGGCGGTCGTGCTGGCCGCGGCGATGTTCAGCGGGAGCGCGCAGTTGAGCGCGGTTCCGGCGGCCCCCACGATGAACCCGGCTGTCGTGCTGGGACCCAACGTCACTCTGTCCTGGTCCGCCGTTCCAGGCGCCACCTCCTACCGCCTCGCCGCGGGTCTCACTCCGGGTGGCACCGTCTTCACGCAGAACGTCGGGAACGTCACCAGCGTCAGCGTCAACGCGCCACTCGGCACCTTCCATGTGCGCGTCATTGCGATCGACGCGAGCGGTGAGGGTCCCCCGTCGAATGACATCGCGGTCAGCGTGACCTCGCTCTTCGTTCCTCCCGCGGCGCCCACCAACCTCACGGGCTATATCAACAACCTCTCGGCCCTGCTGACCTGGGAGTTGGGCCAGGGCGGTGGCCAACCCGCAGGCCTGCTCCTGTATGCGGGCACGACGCCCGGCGCTTCGGACGTAGGCATCTTCCCGATCCCGGTAGGCACCCAGATGTCGGTGCCGGTGCTGGCGGCCGGCAGCTACCACCTGCGTCTGACGGCCGTGAACCAGGGCGGCCAGAGCCCGGCCTCGAACGAGTTCCAGTTGGTGATGCCCAACGGCGGCGGCTGCTCGGCCCCGCCCGCGCGCGCCATGGCGCCGACCATCTTCGGCCGCTACGTCCAGCTCGACTGGCAGGGCGTGCCCGGCGCGGCGGGGTACCGGCTGAACTTCTCTGCGAGCCCCGGCGGTCCCGTGACCTACGCCATGGACGCCGGCCCCAACACGACACGCGTGGCCGTGACGGGCGCGCAGATCGCGCTGCCGGAAGTGAAGCTCGGCCTG